>JAHDXY010000389.1 GCA_023384005.1 Burkholderiaceae bacterium
TCGCCGCGCTGCTCAACGGGGCGACTTCGTGTCCGATCGACCTTCGGGGCGAGACGCCGGCACGGATCGCCGACTGGATCGGGCAGACCGGAATCACGATCTATCACTCGGTGCCGTCGATCTTCCGCAGCCTGGCATCGGCCGGGCGGCGCTTCGACAGCGTGCGCGTCGTGCGCCTCGAGGGTGACCGCGCCACGCGCCGCGACCTGGAACTGTTCCGCGCGCACTTCGGCCCGCGCGCACGCGTCGCGGTCGGCCTGGGCGCCACCGAGACCGGACTGGTCTGCCAGTACTTCTTCGACCACGACACCGAGCTGCCCGAGGGCGTCGTGCCGATCGGGCACGCGGTCGACGGCGTGCGGGTCGAGCTGCGCGACACCGACGGCGCGCCGGTCGCTACCGGAACGACCGGCGAGATCGTCGTGACCAGCCGCTTCCTCGCGACCGGTTACTGGCGCGACCCGGCGGCCGACGCCCGCGCCTTCGGGCGCGCCGACGACGCGAGCGGCGAGCGCAGCTACCGCACCGGCGACCTGGGACGCTTTCGCGCGGACGGCTGCCTGGAGTACCTCGGCCGGCTCGACGGCCGCGTCAGGATCGGCGGGCAGTGGGTGGCGACCGCCGAGGTCGAGGCCGCGCTCGCGTCCTTGCCCGGCGTTCGCGAGGCGGCGGTGGCCGCCGTCGACACCGACGGCGCGGCACCGCGGCTGGTGGCGTGGTTCGTCCCCGAGCTTCTGCCCGCGCCGTCGGTGTCCAGCCTGCGCCGGGGGCTGGCGGCACGGTTGCCGGCGCAGATGCTGCCGTCGCGCTTCATCGCGCTCGAGCGTCTCGCGCTCGGAGCGCACGGCAAGGTCGACCGCACGCTGCTCGCGCTGCCCGCGCCGCAGCGCCCGCATCTGGACACCGAAGCGACCGAGCCGCGCAGCCTCGTTCAGCTTCGACTGCGCGAGCTGTGGGAGGAGTTGTTCGGGTTCGGGCCGATCGGCGTTCACGACGACTTTTTCGAGCTGGGCGGCGACTCTCTGCTCGCGATGTCGATGCTCGAGCGCGTCGAGGACATCTGCGGGCGGCGCGTCCCGCCGTCGGTCCTGCTCGGCGCAGCCACGATCGAGCACCTCGCCCGCGCAGTGCTGCAACGTTCCCCCGAACTGCAAGCGCCGATCGTCGCGATCCGGGCGAGCGGCTCGCGCCCGCCGCTGTTCTTCCTGCACGGCGACTATCTCTCTGGCGGGTTGTACTGTCTCGAGCTGTCGCGACACCTCGGGCCGGAACAGCCGTTCTACGCGATCGCACCCTGCGGTTTCGACGGCGAGCCGCCGCCGGCCAGCTACGAGGCGATGGCCGAGCGCCACCTCGAAGCGATCCGCGCCGTTCAACCCGAAGGCCCCTACCTGCTGGCCGGGCAGTGCAACGGCGGTCTGGTCGCCTACGAGATCGCCCGCAGGTTGAGCGCGGCCGGAGAGCAGGTCGCGCTGCTCGCGATGATCGCGTCATCGGCGCGCAACCTGCGCTACCGGGCACTGTGGAGATCCGTAGAGCTCGCGGGCCGCGCGATCGGAATGCCCGGCCCTTCCCGGCGCCACGCCTTCGAACGGCTGCGCAGCTTCCTCGTGCACCAGCGCGGCCTGCCGCCGTCGCGAAGGCTTCGCCACGTGGCGGGAAAGGCGAGCGCGCTGCGGCGCGAAGTCTCGGCGCTGGCTGGTCGCGTCGCGGCCGAAGCCGCGCCCGCTCGGGTTGCGGCGGCCGAACGTCCGCGCGCTCAGGTTGCGGCGGCCGAACGCCCGCCCGCTCCGATCGCGGCGGCCGACGGCGTCGCCGGCGCGCGCGAGCACCTCTGGGAGTTCTACCAGCGAATCGACCGCGGCTACGTCCCGCGACGCTACGACGGGCGAATCAGCCTGATCTGGCCGACCGAGGGCGACGAGCGCGCCGCCGAAGCGGCGCGCTGGTGGCGGCGAGTGGTCGCGGGGCTGGACCTGTACGAGATCCGCGGCTCGCACACGAGCTGCCTGACGCGCCACGTGGGCGAGCTTGCCGGGGCGTTGCGTGCGGCGGTCGAGCGCACATGAGGCCGGATGCTCGATCGCGGCGACCGGGGACTCGCGGGCGAGCCGAAACTCCTATGCGCCCGCCGCGGCGACGCAATCGCGCGACGTCAGATCGCTCCACAGCGCTTCGCCGCCGCGCGCCGCGACGCGCCGCCCGAGCCACGCGGCCCAGTGCGAATCGCTGCCGAATTCCGCGCGCCAGGACCAGAGCCGGCGCGTCGAGTAGTGCAATGGATATTCGCGCGTGAATCCCATCGCTCCATGCGCCTGGTGCGCGAGATTGGCGACGACGCCGGCAGCCTCGCCACACAGGATCTTGGCTGCCGCGATTTCGAACGACGCATCGCCCCGATCCATTGCGCGAAACGCCGCCTTCGCCGCCATGGCGGTCGTTGCGCCATGGCCTGCGAGTATGGCCAGCGCCTGCTGAACCGACTGAAACCCCGCGAGCGGCCTGCCGAACTGGCGACGTTCCAGAACGTAGCGCACGCTCAGTTCAAGCGCGCGGTCTATCGCGCCAGCCATTTGCGCACTGCGCACGAGCGCGCCCAGCTCGGACGCGTCGCCCCGCGATGGGGCGGCCGCCAACGCGGCGGCTGCTTGCCACGCGAGCGTGTCGCGCGGCTCTCCCGCGAGATTCGATCCCGGACTCAGCGCGGCCTGATCGCGCGCCACGAGCACGACCATCGTCGACTCGCCCTGCGCCAGCGCGACGCAATGCGGCGCGACCCCACCCCAGGGAACGCCATTTGCGCTTCCATTCAGTTGCCAGGCGCTCTCGCTCGCCGACACGCGCGGCGGTTCGGCACCGGTGAATGCCGCAACGGCAAGCGGGCCGGGCGGGACATCGATTCCAGCGCGCGCGAGCAGCCAGGCGCCGACCATCGTCTCTCCCAAGGGAAGGGGCAGCGCATGACGCCCGGCCGCAAACAGCACCGTGTACGCGTCGCGCCAGGTGCCGCCGGATCCGCCCTCCGATTCCGGCAGCTGCGGGCGCGCCAGCCCTGCCTGCTCCACCGCGTCCCACATCGCCTCGGGCCAGATGCCTCGCTCGGTCGCCTCGATCGCGTCGCGCGTCGCGAGGTCCGCGAACAGCCGCTCGCAGGAGTCGCGCAGGATCCCGTCGTCGTCGTGCGTCATCGCAAACCGAGTCCGCGCGCGACGATGCCGCGAACCACTTCGCGCGCGCCGCCGCGGATCGTGAACGACGGCGCATGCAGGATGGTCC
>JAHDXY010000390.1 GCA_023384005.1 Burkholderiaceae bacterium
GCGAACCGCCGCCCCGCCGAGCGCCCGGCGGGCGCCCGCCGAGCGCCCGCCCGGCGCGAGCCCGGGGCGCAAGACCTCGGCGCGCCTCAGGCGCCGTGGCGAATGCACACCTTGCCGAAATGCGCGCCGCTCTTGAGGTAGCTCAACGCCTCCTTGAGCGCGTCGAATTCGAACACCCGATCGACCACCGGTTCGATCGCGTGCTGTTCGATCGCGCGCACCATCGCCTCGAAGCCGTCGCGGTGACCCACAGTGATGCCCTGCAAGCGCACGTGGCGCGTGATGACCAGGCCCAGCGCGGTGGACATCGACGAGCCCGAGAGCACGCCGATCATCGACACGACACCGCCCGGGCGGATGCAGCGCAGCGACTGCGGCAGTGTCTTCTCGCCGCCCAGTTCGACGATGTGGTCGAAGCCGCGTCCGCCGGTGATCTCGCGCGCCGGCTTCGACCATTGCGGGTGTGCGCGGTAGTTGATCGTCGCATCCGCGCCCATCGCTCGCAGCCGCTCGATCTTCTCGTCGCTCGACGAGATGACCGTGACGTGCGCGCCCATCAGCTTGGCGAAGCTCAGCGCGAACAGGGCGACCCCGCCCGATCCCTGCACCAGGACGCGATCGCCCGGACGCGTCGTGCCGCACACCGCGAGCGCGCTCCAGGCGGTGAGCGCGGCGCACGGCAGCGTCGCCGCCTGCGCATCGTCGAGGTGCGCGGGCACTTTGGCCAGCCCCTGCTCCGGCACGCACATCAGTTCGGCCATCGTGCCGTCGATCGGACCGCCGAGCGAAGCGGTCAACCGCTCCAGGTCCGGCTCTCCGCCGATCCAGTTCTGGAAGAACATCGGACAGACGCGATCGCCTACCGCCACCCGCGTCACGCCGGCACCGGTCTCGATCACCTCGCCCACGCCGTCCGACACCGGCACCAGCGGCAGCGTTCCGGTGAATCCGCCGTAGCCCCGGTCGAGCACGAACAGGTCGCGGTAGTTCAGCGATGCCGCCTTCATCCGCAGCAGTACCTGCCCCGGCCCGGGCTTCGGTTCGGGCCGCGTCGCGAGGCTCAGGTGATCGAAACCCCAGTCGTCCTGGATCTGGAACACGCGCATTGCATTTCCTTCCTGTTCGTCGCCGTGGAATCCGCCACGACCCGGAAATCGTTCCGCCCCGAGGATATCAATCCGCGGCGCGTGCATGACGCACAACACTGTCAAGTGCCCAGGGCTCCGCTCGTCGGGTGACATCGCCTTCCGGTCGCCGCGGGCGCTTGGCGCCGGCACAAGCGGCCGACGATCAATTCCGAACAGGAGCGCGACGCCATGAATGCGATTGCCGAACCGATCGAGTTGCTCGAAGCCGAATGCAACGCCCAGGGCTGGTACGACACCCAGTCCGGCGACGACTACGCACCGGCGATCGACGAAGCGTGCAGCGAGCGCGTGCTCGGCTGGATGGTGCAGCGAATCTGCGCCAGCGACTTCGGTGCGATGGCCCCGCGCGCTGGCGCGTAGTCGCCCCCGCGCCGCGGCGCGAAGCGGCCGCGCCGGCTAGCGCGTCGTCACGACCACCAGCCGGTCCGTCCCGGACTCAGCTCCCCAGGCCTCCCCCGCACGCCCCAGCATCTGCCGAACGGCAGCGCCCGAGCGGTCGCTAGCGAAGCGTTCGAAGCGCTCGCTGGCGGGGTCGAAACGCAGAATCGCGTTGGCGTTGAAGTCGGTGATCCAGACCTTGTCGCGATCGTCGACGTACACCGAGTAGGTCCTGGGCGAATCGCCCGGCGGCATCCACTTGCGCCACGCCCCGCTCGCCGGATCGAAACTGCTCAGGTAGCCCGAGTTCCACTCGCTCACCCAGATCCGTCCCTTCGAATCGGACCACACCCTGCGCGCTCCCTGGCGCGCGGTCGGCGGTTCGATCACGCTGACCTCTCCGCTCGCGACGTCGTGCGGACGCGAGCCCGGCGGCACCGGGAAGTAGCGCACCTGTTGCGCGTTCGCGGTCCCGGTCGCCGCCAGCAGGGTGACCAGGACCGCGAACAGCGTTGATCCGATCTGCTTCATCGCTGTTCTCGCGGCGGGCGAATGAGCATATCGTGCTCCGTCGCGACCCGACGGACAAGCGCCGCCACGTTGACGCTCGCGCGGCGCGATGGTCAACTCCGGAACCGATGGCCACCTCGTCGCGTGCACCGATCTTCTACGGCTGGGTCGTCGTCGCCGCCGCGTTCGTCTGCCTGCTGCTGATCTTCGGCACCGCGTACTCGTTCGCAGCGTTCTTCGCGTCGTTCGCCGCCGAGTTCGATGCCGACCGCGCCGATGTGTCGCTGGTGTTCGGCCTCTCGGGCCTGCTCTACTTCATTCTCGGCGCTCCCGCGGGGGCGCTTTCCGATCGATTGGGACCGCGCGCGATCTGCACCAGCGGGATGGCGGTGCTCGCGGGCGGGTTGTTCGCGGCCAGTTACGCGACCAGTCTCGCGGTGGTCTACCTCGCCTTCGGTGTCGGCGTCGGACTGGGGGTCGCACTGGTGTACACCCCGGCGATGGGTTCGGTAATGCCCTGGTTCGTGCGCCGCCGCGGCCTCGCGGCCGGTATCGCGAGCGCTGGAATCGGCGCGGGAACGCTGATCATTCCGGTCGCGGCGGCGTGGCTGATCGCCGAACTGCAATGGCGATCGGGCCTGCGCGTGATGGCACTCGCGATCGGGCTGACCGGGGTAAGCGCCGCCTGGCTGATGGAAAAGAACCCGGCAAGGCGCGGCGTGGGACCCGACGGCGGTCCGCCGACCGACGCGTCACGCACCGCGGGGCATTCGGCGCTCGCGGGGATGACGCTTCGCGAGGCGTTGCGCTCGCCGCGGTTCTGGTGGCTCTACCTCGCGACTTTCGCGACCGCGCCGACGATGTTCACGCCCTTCGCCCATCTCTCGGCGCACGCGCGCGACATCGGGGTCGAGGAGGCGCAGGCGGTGGCGCTCGTCGGGCTGATCGGCGTGGGCAGCCTCACGGGGCGTTTCGCGGTCGGGGCGCTGGCCGACCGCGTCGGGCTGGTGCGCACGCTGGTGCTGATGCAGGTGCTGATGATCGCGAGCTACCTGCTGTGGTGGGGCGCACCTGGCTACACGCTGCTCGCGGTCTTCGCGGTGAGCTTCGGGCTGTTCCAGGGCGGCATCGTCTCGCTGCTTCCCCCGATCTGCATGGACCTGTTCGGCGGGCGGGCCGTGTCCGCGGTGATGGGCGTTCTCTACTCGGCAGCGGCGCTCGGAAACCTCGCCGGACC
>JAHDXY010000391.1 GCA_023384005.1 Burkholderiaceae bacterium
GACCTGCTGGTGCGAGAGGTGCACCACAGGATCAAGAACAACCTGCAGGGCGTGGCGGGCCTGCTGCAGCAGTCGGCCGCCCGCCGCCCCGAGATCGCCCAGCAACTCGGGGACATCGCCGGGCAGATCCAGGCGATCGCTCAGGTCCACGGCCTGCAGGTACGCGACCAGACCGATCTCGCCTTCCCGGTATTGGTGCGCGCGATCGTCGCCAACGTCGAGCGCGGGTTCGGACGCCCGATCCGGCTCGACGACGAAGCGTTCGCCGCGCTGCAGGCGTGGCGGGTTCCGGAACAGGAGGCGGTGCCGCTTGCGCTGGTCGTGAACGAACTGTGCACGAACGCGATCAAGCACAGCGCGCCGCCCGGGGGCGCGATCACCGTGCGCATGTCCTGCGAGGACGACGCGCTGGTGCTGGAAGTGCTCAACGCAGGGAGCCTGCCGGAAGGCTTTTCGATCGACCGCCTGTCGGTCGCGCCGCGCGGCGTGGGTCTGGCACGCGCGCTGCTGCCGCGGCGCAGCCCGCGACTCACGATCGCCGGGCAACCCGGGCAGGTGGTCGCACGGTTGCTCGTGTCGCCGCCCACGCTCAGGCGCGCCTCGCAGCCCTGAGCGGTGGCGAGGGTGCCGGACGTACAGGACGCAGCTCCGGCGCCGGGCGGCGAGGGGGTCGCCCGGAACGACGCGCCGGGGCGGGCGGCCCGCGTCCTGGTCTGCGACGACGAGCGGCTCGTCCTGGTGATGCTCGCCGCGGCGCTTCGCGATGCCGGCTACGAAGTGATCGAGGCCGAGAGCGCGGAAGAGGCGATCGAACTGGCCCGCGCGCAAGCGCCGGAACTCGCTCTGCTGGACATCCGGATGACGGGGATGAGCGGTCTGGAGGTGGCTGCGCGGTTTCGCGACGAGTTGTCGATTCCCTTCGTGTTCCTCTCGGCGTTCAACGACGCGGACTCGCGGCGGCGCGCGCACGCGCTCGGGGCGATCGCCTACCTCGTCAAGCCGGTCGACATCGCCACGCTGGCGTCGATCGTCTCGGCTGCGCTGTCGGGCTCCGCGCCGCGTCGCGCTGGTCCCGGGTGAGCGCCGCGGCAACGGTCGTGGCCGCGCGAGCCAGCGTCCGACCGGCGGTCGCCGCTCAAGATCGGTCGGTCTCGTGCCGTAATTGGGGCGCAAGGCAGGAAGGAGTTCGATGTTTGCCGCAGCCCAGTCCGCCGGAGCGCAGGAGCCGTTTTCGGTCGCGGTCGTCGACGACGATCCGATGTGGCGATTCCTGCTCGCGAGCGCCCTGCGCGAGCGAGGCTGGCAGGTGTTCGACTTCGAGTCGGGCCCGAGGATGCTCGACGAGCTCGCGGCGAGGGCGTTCGACATCGTCCTGGTCGACGCGATGATGCCCGAGGTCGACGGATTCGAGACTTGTCGTCGAGTTCGCCGCAGTGAGTGGGCCGCGACCCCGCTGCTGATGCTCACGGGGCTCGAGGACGACCACTCGATCCGCCGGGCATTCGACGCCGGCGCGAACGACTTCTTCATCAAGTCCACCCACTGGCCCTTGCTGGTCGAACGAATCCGTAGCCTGGTCGACGCGGCCGAGACCGAGCGCCGGCTGCGCCACGCCGAACGCGACCTGGACGCGGGGCGCGACGCCCGTCGCGAGCTCGAGCAGCTGGCCGAACACGACCCGCTCACCCGCCTGCCGAACCGCGACGCTTTCCTGCGCAGGCTCGCGGTCGCCACCAACGAGGCGCGCGCCTGCGATCAGTGCCTGGCCGTGGCACTGATCGACATCGACCGCTTTCGCCAGATCAACGACACGCTCGGCCAGGCTGCCGGCGACCAGGTCCTGAGGATGGTGGGCGAGCGCATCGTCGCCGCGTTGCGCGAGGCGCTGGGCGTGGACGCGCTCGGCGCGCAGGGCAACGCGGGCCGCTCGCACGCCTGCGCGGCACGCTTTCCGGGCGACGAGTTCGCGCTGGCGATACCTTCGATGCGCAGCGTGTCGGAAGTCGACGAAACGCTGCGCCACGTCAGGGCCGCTCTGCACCGTCCCTTCGTCGTCGATGGCTCGGAGTGCTTCGTCTCGACGTCGGTCGGCGTCGCAATGTTTCCTCGCGACGGTGATTCGCCGGACGCGCTGATCTCGAACGCGGATCGCGCCACCCGCGAGGTCAAGGCCCGGGGGCGCAACGACGTCGGCTGGTACCGCCCGACGCATCAGGAGGAAAACCGCGATCGCTTCGAGATCCTCTCGGGGTTGCACAAGGCGATCGAGCGTGCGGAGTTCGAGGTCTATTTCCAGCCGTGGGTAGACCTCGCGTCGGCCACCGTCACCGGCGTCGAGGCACTTCTGCGTTGGCGCCGGGGCGACCGGCAGATCCCGCCGGCCGAGTTCATCCCGGTCGCCGAGGATTCCGGGTTGATCATCCCGATCGGCGAGTGGGTGCTCCAGCACGCCGCCGGGCAGTTCGCGCAGATGCGACGCCAGGGGATCGCGCTGCAGCGCCTGGCGGTGAACATCCCGACGGCGCACTTCGAACGCGACACGCTGCTCTCCGGGTTGCGCGCGGCGTTGCACCTGAACTCGCTTCCGCCGCGCTCGATCGAACTCGAACTCACCGAAACCTGCATGGTGCGCGACTTCGAGAAGACCCTGCCGAAACTCGAGGCGCTGATCCGCGCCGGCGCCACGCTCGCGATCGACGATTTCGGCACCGGGTATTCGTCGCTCGCTTATCTGACGAGGCTGCCGATCTCCAAGCTCAAGGTCGATCGTGCCTTCGTCGGCGAGCTCGGCCGCTGCGCGCAGGGTGCGGCAGTTTGTAAGGCGATCATCGCGCTCGGCCAGGGGCTCGGCGTCCAGGTGCTCGCCGAGGGCGTCGAGACGGCCGAGCAGGCGCGCGAGCTGATGGCGCTCGGCTGCACGACGATGCAGGGTTTCCTTTTCGCGCGCCCGGTGCCCGCCGCGGCACTGAGCTCGGCGATTTCCGAGGCGGTGATCGTCGCCCGGCATATCATTGGCGGCGCGGGCGCAGCGGGGCGCGCACGACACGAACGAAACACGACTGATGCACGAGGGGAGGTGGTGCGGTGAACATCGGCGACCTTGTCGCGCACAACCCGGAACATCAAGCCATGAAACAGGCGCAGGCGCACGATGCCGCGCACTCCGGCGGCGGCGCGGCCGCGCCGGGGGCGCCGGGGGCGCCGCCCCCGGCGGCGGCCGGGGCGGCGGCGGCCGTGCCGCGGCCGAGCGCGCCCGCGGCGCTCGCC
>JAHDXY010000023.1 GCA_023384005.1 Burkholderiaceae bacterium
GGTCGACACCGACGCGATCTGCGCGGCGATCAAGGACGTGTTCCAGGACACGCGTTCGATTCTCGAGCCGGCAGGTGCGCTCTCGATCGCCGGGACGAAGGCCTACGTCGAACGCGAGGGGCTGCGCGGGGAGACGCTGGTCGCGGTCGCGGGCGGCGCGAACATGAACTTCGACCGCCTGCGCTTCGTGTCCGAACGCGCCGAGGTCGGCGAACAACGCGAGGCCGTGTTCGCGGTGACCATTCCGGAGGAACGCGGCAGCTTCCGGCGCTTTTGCGAGCTGGTGGGCGCGCGCAACGTGACCGAGTTCAACTATCGCATCGCCGATGCCGACAAGGCGCACGTGTTCGTGGGTATGCAGGTGAGCGAGGGCGACGACACCGCGAGCATCGCCGAGCGCTTCGGCGCCGCGGGCTTCGCCACGCTCGATCTCACGCACGACGAACTCGCCAAACTGCACCTGCGCCATCTGGTGGGAGGGCACTCGCCGCTGGCGCGCAACGAGATTCTCTATCGCTTCGAGTTCCCCGAGCGACCGGGCGCGCTGATGCGCTTTCTCTCGAGCATGAGCCCGAACTGGAACATCTCGCTCTTTCACTACCGAAACCACGGTGCCGATTACGGCCGTATCCTGGTCGGCATACAGGTGCCGCCCGGGGAGATGGGCGATTTCCGTGCCTTTCTCGCATCGCTCGGCTATCCTCACCAGGACGAGAGTCGCAACCCGGCGTACCGGCTCTTTCTCGGGGCCAGGCGCAACTGAGCGGCAACTGAGCGGCAACTGAGCGGCTCGCACGCGCGCCGCGGGCGCGCGTACACGTATAATCCGAGCGGATTCAGACACTTATGTACCTGCTAACGCTCGGCCTCAACCACGCCACCGCGCCGCTCGACGTGCGCGAGCGTGTCGCGTTTCCCGGCGACGGGCTGCGCGCCGCAATGACCGACATGCGCTCGAGCCTGCGCGAGCTCGTCCCCGAGAGCGCGATACTCTCCACCTGCAATCGCACCGAGATCTATTGTGCGACGCGCGAACCGGTACACGCTCCCGCGGCGCTCGCCGACTGGCTGTCCGAGCGCCGGGGGCTGGCGAGCGCACAGCTGAGCTCGCACCTGTATTCGCTACCCGACGGCGAGGCTGTACGCCACACCTTCAGGGTCGCGGCAGGGCTCGATTCGATGGTGATCGGCGAGCCGCAGATCCTGGGCCAGATGAAGGAGGCGGTTCGCATCGCCGGCGAGGCCGGGTCGCTGGGCACGCACCTTCACCAGTTGTTCCAGCGCTCGTTCGCGGTGGCGAAGGAAGTTCGCTCCACCACCGAGATCGGTGCGCATTCCGTGTCGATGGCCGCCGCCGCGGTGCGCCTGTCGCGACGCATCTTCGAGGACCTGCGCGAGGCCAACGTCCTGTTCGTGGGCGCCGGCGAGATGATCGAGCTGGTCGCGACGCACTTCGCCGCCCAGCACCCGCGCCGGATCGTGATCGCCAACCGCACGCTCGAGCGCGGCGAGAAGCTCGCGCAGCGCTTCAACGCCGAGACGATCCGGCTGGCTGACCTGCCCGACGCGCTCGAACGCTTCGACGTGGTGGTGTCGTGCACCGCCAGCACGTTGCCGATCATCGGACTGGGCATGGTCGAGCGCGCCACGCGCGCGCGCAAGCGCCGGCCGATCTTCATGGTCGACCTCGCCGTGCCGCGCGACATCGAGCAGGAGGTCGCGCGGCTCGACGACGTGTTCCTCTATACGGTCGACGATCTCGGCGCGCTGGTGCAAAGCGGAACCGAAAGCCGCCGCGCCGCGGTCGCGCAGGCCGAGGCGATCATCGAAACCCGGGTCGACTCCTTCATGCAGTGGCTGTCCACCCGCCAGATGGTGCCGATGATCCGGCAGCTGCACGCGCGCGGCGAGGCGCTCAAGTCCACCGAACTCGATCGCGCGCGGCGCATGCTGGCGCGCGGCGACGACCCCGCGGTAGTGCTCGAGGCGCTCGCGCACGGGCTGACCAGCAAGTTCCTGCACGGCCCGACCACGCTGCTGCAGCGTGGACACGAGGATCGCGACGCGCTCGCGCGCCTGCTCGATCACCTGCTCCCCGATTCGCCCGGCGCGCAAGGCAACGCTTCGCCCGACGCGACGGCCGGCCAGACCAGCGCGCGGGGCGGGCAGAAGTCGGGGCAATGAACGGCTCGATGCGCGCCAAGCTCGAGCAGTTCGAGCGGCGCCTGGGCGAGGTGAACCGGCTGCTCTCGAGCCAATCGGCGGCCAGAGACATGGCCGAGTTCCGCCGGCTCAATCGCGAGCACGCGGAACTCACGCAGCTCGCCGGGCACTTCCAGGCCTGGAAGCAGGCCACGAGGGATCTGGCCGCGGCCGATTCGATGCGCGACGACGCCGGGATGCGCGAATTCGCCGACGAGGAGGCGGCGGCCGCCCGCGAACGGATCGCAACCGAGCACGCCACGCTGCAGCGGCTATTGCTGCCGCGCGACCCCGACGACGACCGCGACGTGATCCTCGAGATCCGTGCCGGTACCGGCGGCGACGAATCGGCGCTGTTCGCCGGCGACCTGCTGCGCATGTATCTGCGCTACGCCGAGCGCCAGCGCTGGCAGACCGAGCTGATCAGCGAGAGCGCCTCGGACCTCGGCGGTTACAAGGAGGTGATCCTGCGCATCGCCGGCAGCGCCGTGTACGCGAAGCTTAAGTTCGAGTCCGGCACGCACCGGGTGCAGCGCGTGCCCGAAACCGAAGCGCAGGGCCGCATCCACACTTCCGCTTGCACGGTCGCGGTCCTTCCCGAGGCCGACGAAGCGGGCGAAGTGCAGATCAGCAACGACGAGCTGCGCATCGACGTGTTCCGCGCTTCCGGGGCCGGCGGCCAGCACGTGAACAAGACCGAGTCGGCGGTGCGGATCACGCACCTCCCCAGCGGCATCGTGGTCGAGTGCCAGGACGACCGCTCGCAGCACCGCAACCGCGACAAGGCGATGAAGGTACTCGCGGCCAGGCTCAAGGATCGCCAGGCCCAGCAGGCACACGCGAAGGAAGCCGCGCAGCGCAAGTCGCTGGTCGGCTCGGGCGATCGCTCCGAGCGCATCCGCACCTACAACTTCCCGCAGGGCCGGATCACCGACCACCGCATCAACCTCACGCTCTACAAGCTCGACCGCATCATTGCCGGCGAACTCGACGAGGTGGTCGAAGCGCTCGCCACCGCGCAGCAGGCGCGCCAGCTCGAGGCGCTTTCGGAAGAACTCCCGGTCTGAGCGCGATGGCCGCGGCGCGACCGAGCTGGGATCGCCTGGTGGCCGACAGCGCGCTGCCGCGCGTCGAGGCGCGCGCTCTGCTCGCGCTTGCCGCGGGGCGCAGTCGCGAGTGGCTGCTCGGTCACGGCGACGAGGCTGCGCCGGACGACGCCGCCGGGCGCTTCCAGGCGCTGGCGAGCCGTCGCCGCGAAGCGGGCGAGCCGATCGCCTACCTCACCGGGACGCGCGAGTTCCACGGCAGGGAGTTCGCGGTCGGCCCGCAGGTGCTGATTCCGAGGCCCGAAACCGAGGATCTGGTCGACGCCGCGCTCGCGCTGGGCGGGCTCGACGCCCGGGTGCTCGACCTGGGCACCGGCTCGGGATGCATCGCGGTGACGCTCGCCTGCCTGCGCCCCCGGTGGCGCGTGCTCGCCACCGACCGCAGCGGGCACGCGCTTGCGCTGGCCCGCGAGAACGCCGAACGCCATTGCCCCGAGGCGCTCGAGAGCGGCCGGCTGGCTTTGCGCGAGGGCGACTGGTGGCGCGCGCTCGATGCACCCGACCCGCCCGATTCCGGAGCGACGACGCACCATCGGGCGCCGTTCACGCTGGTCGTGTCGAACCCGCCCTACGTCGCGGCCGCAGACCCCCACCTGTCGCAAGGGGATCTGCGCTTCGAGCCGCGCGCCGCGCTGGTGGGCGGCGAAGACGGGTGCGATGCGATCAGGGCCATCGTCGCCGGCGCCCCGCAACGACTCTCGAGCGGCGCCTGGCTGGTCGTCGAACACGGCTTCGAGCAGGGCGCGCGAGTGCGCGACCTGTTCGAAGCCTGTGGATTGCTCGAGGTGGCGACCCGGCGCGACGCCGCGCGGCTCGAACGGGTCACCGTCGGGCGCAGGGTTTGAAGCGTCGGCGGCGCGTCGCGCAACCGCGACGAAGCCCCCGTCGATGCAGGCCCGGGCGAATTCAGTAGAATCAGGGGAATCAACCGAACAAAGGAAGCAGAAGCGATGGACGCAAAGGATTTCATTGCCAAGACCGTCACCGACAACCCGGTGGTGCTGTTCATGAAGGGCACGGCGCAGTTCCCGCAATGCGGCTTCTCGGGCCGCGCGATCCAGATCCTGCGCTCGTGCGGGATCACCAACCTGGTCACGGTCAACGTGCTCGAGGACGACGAAGTCCGCCAGGCGGTCAAGGATTTCTCCAACTGGCCGACGGTGCCGCAGCTCTACGTGAACGGCGAGTTCGTCGGCGGCTCGGACATCATGACCGAGATGTTCCAGTCCGGCGAGCTGCAGAAGATGCTCCCGGCCGAGCAACAGCAAGCGGCGCAGTAGGGTCTGCACCGATGAAGATCCTCCTCCCCACCGACGGCTCGAGGAACGCGCTGCGCGCGGTCAAGTACGTCGCGAAGTTCTCCACGCTCACGAAGGAACCGAGCAAGGTCACGCTGATCAGCGTGCACGACGACGTATCGCTGCGCCACGCACAGCGCTTCGTCGGGAAAAAGGCGGTCGACGATTACCTTCGCGACCTGTGCGAGGCCGACATGGCCGACGCGAGAAAGGTGCTCGACAAGGCCGGCGTCAAGCACGACATGATCATCCGCACTGGCCATGTCGCGGCCGAGATCGCCAAAGCGGGGGACGAAGGCAAGTACGACCTGATCGTGCTCGGTTCGAAGGGTCGTTCGGCGCTGAAGAACCTGCTGATCGGTTCGGTGGCGAGCCGGGTGGCCGAAATCGCGACCATCCCGGTGCTGCTGGTGCGCTGAGGCGCGCCTCCCGGTCGCGCGTCTTCGGCGCTGCTTCTCCGGGCGCTTTCGCCGCCGTACCCGCTTGCGGCACCGGCCGCCGTTCTCTCGCATTTCCGTCGCGAACGGCGCGCCTGGCGTGCGCTTGTTCACGCGCAGCGTTCGGCGCCTTGCGCTAAAGTGCCGACGAACGGTCGATTCCGACCAGCGAGCGGCGCGCAACGCCGGTCACGGGCATCATGGAAAAGTTCGATTTCGACGACTGGGCCGAGCTCTATCGCACCGACCCGGCCGCATTCGAGGCGCGACGCCTCACGGTCCTGGCGCTGGAACTCGCTGGCGCCGATCCCGGGACCGCCGAGCCGGCGCGCGCCGCGCTGCGCCGGCTCGAGGCCCAGCTCGAAGGCAAGTCCGACGAGGAACGCATTCGCACCTCGATGATCTGGATGGTCGCGTCGATGCGCCTGCTGAGCGCGCGGATGCGCGACCTCGGCGACCAGATCGGCACGAAGGACCGAATGATCCCCGTCTGAGCCCGCGCCGGTATCATCGGTCCTGAACACTGGAGGATCGGCGATGACCGACGCGAGACCAGACGAAGCGCAAGCGCCACGGTCGGCAGAGAACCAGCCCGCGGCCGCGGCGGACGACGCGTTGACGATCGACGTCGTGTCGGACGTGGTCTGCCCCTGGTGCTACATCGGCAAGCGCCACCTCGACGAAGCGCTCGCTCGCTGGCGCGCGCGCCACCCCGACGGCCCCGCGCCGCGTGTCGCGTGGCATCCGTTCCAGCTCAATCCAACAATGCCGCCACAGGGGATCGAACGCGCCGAGTACCTGCGGGCCAAGTTCGGCGACCCGCGCGGCGGACCCGGGTACGAGCGGGTGCGCGAGGCAGCGGAGAGTGCCGGCCTGGAGTTCCACCCCGAGAGAATCCTGCGCCAGCCCAATACGCTGCGCGCGCACGCGCTGATCCGCGCCGCCGCCGGCAGCGAACTCCAGCACCGGCTCGCGGCGAGCCTGTTCGAGGGCTATTTCGTCGAGGGCCGCGACATCGGCGACGAGGCCACGCTGCCCGCTTGCGCCGCCGCACTTCGTATGCCGCAGCAGGCGGTGGACACTGCGCTTGGCAGCGAGGCGCTAGAGGCGACCTCCGCGGTGGACTCGGGATTGCGAGATGCCGGAATCGGCGGCGTACCGCATTTCGTGATCGGCAAGCGGATCAGCGTCTCGGGCGCACGAGGCGCGGACCGGCTGCTCGAGGCGATCGAGGCGATCGACGCGTGCCAGCCATCCTGAGGACAGCGCCGATCGGCACCGCGCAGCCAGGCGTCGCGAGCCGACGCACCCCGCAGGCGTCGAGCAGCGGACACCGGTCGCATCGCGCGTCGTCGATGCGAAAAGAAAGTCGGGGCCCGAAGGCCCCGAAAATGTACGTCTCCCCCGTGTGCCACGAAGAATCGCTTCTCCGCCGCCCGCCCCGTGCTTCGCGAGCAGCTTCAACATAGCAGAAATCTGCGTTGTGGCAAATGTATTTTCATGCCGGAGCCTGCCGGATCGGCGTCGCGGCCCGGCCGCGCATTAGACTTTGAATACGATGCCCCACGAGAGGAACCACGGATGAGCCTCGGCCCACCTCGACGCGCGACCTCTGATCAACGCTGCACCGCCAGGTGAAACCCGGAAATGGCGCAAGACGGCAAACCTTCCTACACCGCCCCGGCGCTTGAAAAGGGGCTCGACATCGTCGAACTGCTCGCGAGCACCGCGGAACCGATGTCGCAGCAACAGATCGCCGCCCGGCTCGAACGCACCACGAGCGAGATCTTTCGCATGCTCAACGTGCTGGTGCGACGCGGGTACGTCAGCCGCGAGGCGGACGGCACCTACGCGCAGACGCTCAAGCAGTTCGATCTCGCCCACCGCCATTCCCCCGTCAGGCGACTCGTCGCCAACGCCTTGCCGGTCATGCAACGCGTCTCGCGGCTGATCGGCCAGTCGACCCACCTGGTCGTGCACTACGATCGCAAGATCCTGGTCGTCGCGCAGGTCGACAGCTCCGAGCCTTCGGGTTTTTGCGTGCGCCTTGGAAGCCACTACCCGTTTCGCGACGACCGCGGCTCGGTGCAGGTGCTCACCGCGTTCCAGCCGCCCGAAGAGCAGGCGGCGCTGATCGACGAGATCGTCACCAACGGCCTTTGCCATGCCGACGTCGCGGCGCTTCGCGCCGCGCTCGCCGCGCTGCGCAGGCGCGGCTACTACAAGGCGGCCAGCGCAGTGGTCCAGGGCGTGACCGAGTTCTCGTTTCCCGTCTTCGGCGGCGGATCCGGCGCGATCGCGGCGCTCGCCTCGCCCTACATCAAACAGCGCGACGTCGCGATCAGCCTGTCCGACACGCGCGCCGCGCTCGCCGAAGCGGCACGGGACATCTCCATATCGATGGGCGCGCACGCCGGCTGAGCGCAGCCGCTGCGCGGGGTCGGGCCACGACCCGGCGGCGCCCGCCTCATCGCCCGGCGCCGGCCGCGATCAGGCGAGCATCCTGTTGCAGGTCTCGACGCAGGCGTACGCGTCTTCAGCGAAGAAGTCCGCACCGAGTTCGTCGGCGAGTTTTTGCGTGAGAGGCGCACCGCCGACGCCGATTCTCACCGCGGAGCGCACGCCAGCCGCGTCGAGCGCGTCGATCGCGCGCTTCATGCTCTGCGTGGTGAGCGTGATCAGCGCGCTCATCAACACGAAGTCGGGCGCCTCGCGCCGCACCGCATCGACGAAGGCCTCGGGCGTCGCGTCCACGCCGAGGTCAACGACCTCGTAGCCGGCGCCCTCGAGCATCATCTTCACGATGTTCTTTCCGATATCGTGGAAATCACCGGCCACGGTACCGATCACGGCCTTGCCGCGCTTTTTCGCCGCGTCGCCCACCAGGTGCGGTTTGATGATCGGGAGGACTTCGGTCATCGCGCGCGCGGCGATCATCATCTGCGGCAGGAAGAACTCGCCGCTCGAGTACTTCTGCCCGACGACCGACATCGCCGCGATCAGCGCGTCCTTCATGATCGCCCCGGGATCGATTCCGGCTGCGAGCGCGTCACGGGCAGCCGCGACCGCGTCGACGCGCTTGCCCGAGATGACCGCGTTCCTGATGCTTTCGATCGCTTCCTGCATGGTCGTTCGCTCCACGGTGATGTCGATCAACGCCGCGGCGATAATCCCGGCGACGCGTGCAGATAAGCCTTGACAGCGGCTGCGGCGCGATTTTAAATGCAAAAAATAATTTCTTCAATGAAAACAGGAGCGGCTACGACGATGAATCGTGGCGGACTGGGCGAGGAGGCGCTGGCATCGTATCGCGAGCGCGGATACCACTTCCCGATTCCCGTAATGGGGCAGGCGGAGGCCGATTCGCTGCGCGTTCGCTATCTGGAATGCGCCGACCGCCTGAGCGGGCGCAACAACCAGAAGCCCCACCTGCTGTTTCCGTGGCTCAACGCGCTGGTGCGCGATCCGCGCATCCTCGACGCGGTCGAGAGCGTCCTGGGCCCGGATCTCCTTTGCTGGAGTTCGCAGTTCTTCGCCAAGCCGTCCGGCGACCCGAGCTACGTGAGCTGGCACCAGGACGGCACCTACTGGGGCCTTTCGTCGCCGGACGTGATCACGGCGTGGCTCGCGTTTACCCCCAGCACGCCCGAAAGCGGCTGCATGCGCGTAATCGCCGGCACCCATCGCGAGATCGTTCGACACGAAGACCGATTCGCCGCCGACAACATGCTCTCCCGGGGCCAGGAGATCGCGGTGCGGGTCGACCTCGAGCAAGCGGTAGACCTCGTCCTGCAGCCCGGCGAGATGTCGTTGCACCACGTCCTGATCTTTCACGGTTCGGAGCCCAACCGCTCCAGCTGGCCGCGCATCGGCTACGCGATCCGGTACATCCCGACACACGTGCACCAGACGAGCGCACAGGCGCGCGAGAGCGCGACGCTGGTGCGCGGAACGGATCGCTTCGGTCACTTCGACCCCGAACCGGCGCCAGAGGCCGAGATGCACCCTCGCGCGGTCGCCGCGCACGCCGAGATCGTCGATAGACAGCTTCGGATCCTCTACGCCGGGGCGAAGCAGCGCGGTCACCTCGGCCCGGCCGATCCGCCGGGCGCCGACCGGCAACCGGTCCGACCATGAGCGAGGACGAACGAGTCGGGGTTCACGGGTTCAGTTCCGGTGCGAGCGGCGACGCCCCGACCCGCGCACCGACCAGACCAACCAGCGATTGCCGGCGTAACCAACCCAAGACGACCCTGCGCGCGGCGGTACGCCGGCACCGCGTGCGAACCTGAGGAGAACTCGGATGACGACACGAAGGCAGTTCGGTACGGCAGCAGCAGGACTGGGAGCGACCGCGCTGGTGGCAAGCCCCGCGGCGCGTGCGCAGCAGACCATGAAGTGGAAGATGCAGTCGCTCTGGCAGGGCGGCTCGATCAACCAGAAGGTCTTCGAGGACTTCTGCCGCAACGTGAAAGCCCTCACGAACGGGCGCCTCGAGATCGAGCCGCTCGCGGTGGGCACGATCGTCCAGTACACCGAGACGCTCGATGCAATGACCAACGGCATTCTCGACTCGCACCAGTCCGGCGGCCCGTACTTCGCCGGCAAGGAGCCCGCGCTTGGGCTGATCGGCGATCTGAACGGCGGATTCGAGAATCCGTACCAGATGCAGATGTGGTTCCAGTACGGCGGCGGACTCGAACTCGCGCGCGAGGCGTACCGTAAGTTCAACATCCACTACGTCGGCCCGGTCTGGTGGGGAGTCGAATCGGTTCCCGCGCGCCGCCCGCTGCGCACGCTGGCCGATTTCAAGGGCGTGAAGATGCGCGTTCCCGAAGGACTGGGCGCCGACATCTGGCGGCGGGCTGGAGTCGGCGTGGTCACGCTTCCCGGCTCGGAGGTCTATACCTCGCTCGAACGCGGCGTGATCGAAGCCACCGACTGGGGCACGCTGGGGATGAACGAGGATCTCGGCTATCACAAGATCGCCCAGTTCCCGCTCTATCCGGGCTTTCACTCGATGCCGGCCTCCGAAGTCGCCGTGGCGATGCCCAAGTGGAATGCGCTGTCGGATGAACTGAAGTCGATCGTCGAGGTCGCGGTGCGCGACTTCTCCCGCGACATGGTCCAACGGATCGCGCTCGAGGACTACAAAGTGGTGGCGAACGCGAAAGCCAAGGGCGTCACGCTGATCAACTGGGACGCGGGCGAGCGGCGCAAGTTCCGCGAGATCGCGCGCGGCGCATGGGCGGACTGGGGCAAGAAGAGCCCGCTGGCGCAGAAAACAGTGGACAGCCAGGTGGCGTTCCTCAAGCGCATCGGACTGCTCGATTGACTCCGGCACGGAGTCCGGCGCGCGCGAAGGCGGACGAATGAACCTGTTCGACCGCCTCGCGCGCCGCCTCGGCGAGTCGCTCGCCTGGCTCTTCGCGGTGGCGACAGTGCTGATCGCCTACGAGGTGCTGCGCCGCTACGGGTTCAACAACCCGACGATCTGGGTTCACGACCTCACCATCGCGTTGTGCGCGATCTGCTTCGTGTTCGGCGGGGCCTACGCAATGCAGCGCAACGAGCACATCAGGATCACGTCGATCGTCGCGACGCTCCCGCAATCGGCGCGACGCTGGCTGACCTTCGCCCACGATGTCCTGACCCTGGTGTTCCTGGCGGCGCTGAGCTACGCAGCAATTCGCCAGGCGGCGACCTCGATCGACATCATGGAGACCAGCGGTCGCGCGTGGAACGTGCCAATCCCTGTCCTGCTCAAGCTGGTCCTCGCGCTCGGCGCGGTGCTGATGACGGCGCAGGCGGTATGCCACGCGCTGGAATCCCTGCGCGGAAAGCGCGTCGCCGTCTGATGGGAGTCGAGTTCGTCACCGTTGGGATGTTCGGCGGGATGATCGTCCTGCTGCTCACCGGCCTGCCGCTGGGTTTTGTGACCGGGATCATCGCCGTCGGATTCGGACTGGCGCTGTTCGGTCCGGCGAGCCTGTTCCTGATCGCCAACCGAATCTACAGCTTCTACAACGAGTACGTGCTGGTGGCAGTGCCGATGTTCATCTTCATGGCCTCGGTGATGGAACGATCGGGAGTGGCGAGGGACCTGTTTCGGGCGATGCACGTCTGGGCGGGCAATCTGCGCGGCGGGCTGGCGGTCCAGACAACGATCGCCGCGACCTTCATGGGCGCGATGACCGGGATCATCGGCGGCGAGATCGTCCTGCTCGGCCTGGTCGCGCTGCCGCAGATGCTGCGCCTGGGCTACGACCGCAAGCTGGCGATCGGAACGATCTGCGCGGGGGGGTCGCTCGGTTCGATGATTCCGCCGAGCATCGTACTCGTGATCTACGGGCTCACCGTGAACGTGTCGATCGGCGACCTGTTCGGAGGCGCGGTCTTTCCGGCGCTGCTGATGTCGGGCAGCTACATCGCCTACATCCTGATTCGCTGCTACATCAACCCCCGGCTGGGACCGCCCGCGCCCAAGGAAGAGCGCGACGTCACGCTGCGCGAGAAGCTCGCGCTGCTCAGCGCCGTAGGGCTGCCGCTGGTGATCGTGTTCGCGGTGCTCGGAACGATCTATCTGGGCATCGCTTCGGTCACCGAAGCCGCCGGAATGGGTGCGCTCGCAACGCTTCTGGTGGCGAGGATCAGGCGTGAGCTCAGCTGGAAGATGATGCGCGACTCGCTGCAGCAGACGATGTCGACCTGCGGCGTGCTGCTATGGGTGTCGTTCGGCGCCACCGCGATGATCGGCGTGTACAACCTCGCCGGCGGCCCGGCCTTCGTGCGACAGATCATGATCGGCCTGCCGGTTTCGCCGATCGTCGTGATCCTGATCATGATGCTGATCCTGCTGGTGCTGGGGATGCTGATGGACTGGATCGGCATCTGCCTGCTCACGATGCCGGTGTTCGTGCCGATCATCAAGGCGCTCGGTTACGACCCGATCTGGTTCGGAGTGCTGTTCTGCATGAACATGCAGGTCTCGTACCTGACGCCGCCATTCGGCCCGGCCGCGTTCTACCTGAAGGGCGTGGCGCCGCCCGACATCTCGCTGGGCGAGATCTTCTCGTCGATGTGGCCGTTCATCGGCCTGCAGCTTCTTGCGCTCGGAGCGGTGATCGCGTTTCCGCAGATGGTGCTTTGGCTGCCCGGACTCAATTGATGTTTCGCTGACCTGACGATTTCGAAGGAGAGAACACGATGACTCCCAGGCAACGCGTGATGACCGCGCTGCGTCGAGGCCAACCCGACAGGGTTCCGTGGATCGAGGGCGGGATCGAGGAGGCGCTGCAGATCAAGCTGATGGGCGGGCGCACCGACTTCACGCCGGGCGAGTTGTGTCGCACGCTGGGAATGGACTCGATCGGGTTCCAGGTCCCCAGCGGCGGCCGCGCCGGTTACAGTCAGGCGTACCGCACGCCGACCACCGCGAAGGAGACCTTCTACTACCCGAGCAAGATCGACTTCGGCTTCAGGCCGCCGTGGATCGCCGAGATGGGGGTCGAGCCGAGCGGCCGCACCTTCGTCAAGAAGGGATTGCTGGTCGACCGCGATTCGCTGCGCCACTTCGACGATTTCCTGCCCGACCCGGACCATCCCGCGCGCTACGAACAGGTCGCGAAGTGGATCGAGCAGTACCGCGAGGACTTCGCGGTCTACGCCGGAATCCGGCTCGGCACGGCGAATACGATCGAGAGCATGGGGCTGGACGTGTTCTCGCTCATGCTCTACGACGACCCCGACCTGGTGAAGGAGATCCACCGCCGTTTCTCCGAGTGGACGGTCAAGGTGCTCGGGCACCTGAACAAGCTCGACATCGATTTCTACTTCGTCGCCGACGACCACGCCGACACGCGGATGCCCTGGGTCGACATGGCGATGTACAAGGAGTTCCTCTTTCCGTACCAGAAGATGGTGGCCGACGCGATGGCCAAGCCCTGGGTGTTCCACAGCGACGGCAACCTGTTTCCGATTCTCGACGGACTGCTCGAACTGGGGATGAACGCGATTCACCCGATCCAGCCCTCGGCGATGGACATCGGCAAGATGAAGGCGCAGTACGGAGATCGCGTTTGCATCGTCGGCAACATCGACCTCGACTACACACTCACGCTCGGGCCTCCCGAGGGCGTCGACGCCGAAGTGAAGGAGCGCATCGCGGTCGCCGGAAAGGGCGGAGGCTACATCCTGAGCAGCGCGAACAGCCTGACCGACTACTGCAAGCTCGAGAACGTACGGGCGATGGCCAACGCGCTGAAGAAGTACGGCAAGTACTGATCGCATCTGCGAAACCGCCCGAGAATGGAAAGTCTTTCTCGGGAGCAGCGATTACGCTGTGGCCTCGGCAATGTAGCTGCGTTCCTGTCAAGGACTTCGTCGCCGCGCCGCAAGTGCCGTTCAGACTCTGGAGATCCTGCACAGCAGGGACTTCAGGTTGGTCTGGTCGGAAACAGGGTCGCGCTGGTTCTTGTCGGTGAGGAAATTGACCGATCGCCACGGATGGTACGGCTGGCGCTCGCCCCAGCCGATCGGCACGAACACCGCCGACTCGCGGATGCCCGGATAGACCCAGGCGAGCGCCTCGATCATGCCGTGCACGGTCTCGACGCGCACGCGCTCGCCATCGGCGATCCCGAGCGCGCGCGCACGCTCTGGATGGATCTGGCAGAACAGGTCGGGCTGCATCTCCTGCGCCTGCCAGAAGTAGTGGGTCCAGCTGTGGAAATGCGCCGCCGACGGCCGCCCGGTGATCAATTCGGTATCGAAGCCCTGCGCGCGAAGGCGCGCGCCCCGACCGTTCGGCGACGCCTCGACCATCCGCGCGCGCCCGGTCAGCGTGTCCACGCGGGAGAACGGCGAGAGGATGCCCTCCTGCTCGTCCGAATCGATGAACTCCACGTAGGGCAGATCGATCAGCTGTTCGCACTCGGAGTAGAACTCGGGCAGCGCGTCCAGGCCGACGGCGGCGAACCGCGACGCGATGTCGGCGCTCCAGAACTCGAGCTTGCCGCTGGGCGTGGGGAAGCGGTGTCCGGGCGGCGCGCCGTGCGCGGTGCTGCCCTCGAGGTAGAGCGTCTCGACCTCCGGCGCGTCCTCGCTCGCGACCGGACCCCTGACCCAGCGATGCGGCGTCGAAGTCAGGCGCCGGTGCGTGAGCCCCCTCACCTGCTCGTGCGCGATCATCATCTCGTCCCAGAACACGGCCGGGTCCTTGTACGCCTCCTTCAGCACGTCGTCGAAGCCCAGGCGCTTGCCCAGTTCGATCCAGATCCATGTGTCGGGCCGGGCTTCGCCGGGCGGGTCGATCATGCGGTCGATCCAGACCACTCGCCGATCCTCGTTCGCGCGGCCGATGTCGCCCTTCTCGATGCCGCTGGCCGCGGGGAGCAGGTAATCGGCGAAGGACGAGGTCTCGTTGGCGAACAGCTCGATGTGCACGAGCAGGTCGAGCGCCTGGAACGCCTCGCGCGCGGCGCTCTGTCCGGGCCACAGCGACATCGGGTTGTTGCATGCGATCAGCGCGCGGATCGGGTAGGGCTTGCCGTGCAGCATCGCGTCGGTCCAGCCGGTGGGGCTCTTGCGCACCCGCGGCCGCGCGAGCTTGCGACGGCGATCGGGCGGCGCGTTGGCGACGATCGGCAGCCCGGTGACCATGTTGAAGAAGGTGCCGCCGCGCCGCCCCCAGTTGCCGGTGATCGCCGCGAGGAACATCAGCACGCGGTTGGTCTGCGTGCCGTTGGTGTGCTGGTTGACGCCGCGGCTGGCGAAGATCACGCAGCCGTCGGCCGCGGCGATCTCCTCGGCCAGCGCGGCGATCGTGGACGCCGCGATTCCGGTGATCGGTTCGGCCCAGTGCGGCGTGTAGCCGCGCTGCTCGATGAAGTCGCGCCATTGCCCGAAGCCGAGCACCCATTCGGCGCAAAAGCGCGCGTCGTGCAGGCCGCGCGCGAGGATGTGCTGGCACAGCGCCAGCCCGAGCGCCATGTCGGTCCCGGGCCGGATCGCGAGCCACTGGTCCGCCTTGGATGCGGTGACGCTCAGGCGCGGATCGACGACGACCATCCGCGCGCAGTTTCGGATCCGCCACCCGTTGACCATGCCGAAGTGCACCGGGCGGGTTTCAGCCTGGTTGTCGCCGATGTAGAGGTACATCCGGGCCGCGCCGATGTCGGCCTCGGTGTAGCTCGCGCCGCTGCCGACCGCGCCCTGCGTGAGTTCGAAGGCCACGTTCTTGCTGTTGGCGCACAACGGATCGGTTCCCTCGTGGTTCGGCGTTCCCCACATCTGCGCGAACAGGCGCGAACTGCCGAGGTACTCGAGCAAACCGGTGCGGGTGCCGACGAACAGCCCCAGCGCCTCGGGTCCGAAGGCATCGCGAACCGCTCGCAGGCGCTCGGCGATCTCGTCGAGCGCCTGGTCCCAGCCGATCCGTTCGAAACGTCCTTCGCCGCGCGCGCCGACGCGCTTTTGCGGGTAGAGCAGGCGGTGCTCGCTGTGGTACATCTGCAGCGTGAGTTGCGACTTCGGGCACACGCGCCCCCTGAAGATCGGGTCCTCGTCGTTGCCGGTGATGCGCACCAGATCATCGCCGCGGAAGTGGAACTTCAGGCTGCAGCAGTTGAAGCAGATGTTGCACCCGCCGGGCACCACGCGATCGGCTTGGACCGAAGCGCGCGCCTCGCGATACGGGAAGCTGACGCTCATCGGATCGAGTGCGCCGGCCGGAGCCGCCGATTCGGTGACCGCGGGTCGGACGCCGCCAGCGAAACGCGCGCGGTCGACCGGCTCGGTATCGACGTCCCGCGCGAGGTCGACGCCAGGCTGCGCATCGGGCAGGCCCGGCCCGGACCCTGGTCGATGCGCGGCGGGGCGCCTCGCCAGCAGTACCGTCGCCGGACCGAGCAGGTAGGGATCGTTGTCGATCAGCGCCCGCCCGCCGGCGCGCGCCTCGTCGAGCAGCCGATCGCGGTGGCCGAACGCGATCGCCTGCGTCGGGCACGCCGACGCACAGGCGGTAGTCTCTCCGCCGGCACGCCGCTCGGCGCAAAGGTCGCACTTCTGCGCGTGGTGCCCGGGCGCGTCGTAACCCATCGCGCTGTACGGACAGGCGATCACGCACTCCCCGCAGCCAGTGCAACGATCCTCCAGCACGCTGACGACGCCGGTTCGCGCGTCCTTGGCGATCGCCTTCGGGTGGACCGGGCAGGCACGCAGGCACGCTGGCCGTTCGCAGTGCTGGCACGACAGCGCGAAGAACGACAGGTCCGGAGCGTGCTCGTCGTTCAGCCACAGGACCCTGTTGCGGAACTCGCCCGGCGCCAGTCGGTGCTCCTGTTTGCACGCAACCTCGCAACTGCGGCATCCGGTGCACAGGTCCAGGTCGATTCTCAGCGCGAGGCGTGCGGGCGCCTCGCCGGTCACGATTACTGCGCTGCGACGCGCCTCGACCGTGCTCATCTCGACCGTGCTCATCTCGACCGCGCCCGGCTCGACCGTGCTCAACTCGACCGCGCTCGGCTCGACCGCGCCCGGCTCGACCGTGCCCGGATCGACGACCGTGCCGGTCCCGTTACCATCTGGCGAGGTGCCACCAGTGGACCGGCCCGTAGTCGGCCACCCATCCGGCGAACAGCGTCACCGTGACCACGTGCACCAGTACGCCGGCCACGAAGAGCCAGGCGAAAGCCATGTGAAGCGGCCGCCACCAGGCTTGTGCCGTGCCCACCGCGGCCCTGGTCCCGAGCAGCACGCTCTCCTCGCGCGCGTAGCGCCCGTACCGGATCGCCAGCCGGGGACTGCGCACCAGATGACGCAGCGTCGGCGAAAAGGTCGCTTCGGCGGCGTCCGGCTCGAGCTCGGCCAGCAGGTCGCGCTTGAGGCCGATCAGCTCGCGCAGTCGCGCCCGCACCCGATCGTCGGGCGGCTCGAAGCGGGCGAACTTCGATCCGAAGGTTGCCGCCATCATTCGCGAACCGCGAAGCCGCGCCCACACGCCGAGGACCGCCAGCGCGAGCAGCAGGGCGAGCAGAAGCGCCGGCGCGCGGCGAACGAATCCGCCCGAGTGGATCGCGATCAGCACCGCGCCGGCGCAGGCGCACCAGACGTGCGCGCTGAACCACCGCAGGGGATCGCGTCCCGGCCCGCTGCGCTTGGCGACGGAGAAGGCCGCGGGCACCAGCAGCAACGCCACGCCGAGCACGCCGGCGACGTACAGCTCGGGGCTGCCCGGCGTGTGCCACGGCTCGGGCAACGCGACGCGCAGCACGAACCACGTCACGATCGCCGCGATCGTGCAGCCGATCAGCCGCACCAGCGTCGAATCGGCGAGCGTGTCGCGAACCCGGCGCCCGGCGGTCGCGTTCAGACGAATCCGGGCAGCCACGTCGCGAACTTCGGGAACAGAATCATGATCACACCGTAGAAGATCCCCACTGCGAGGAAACCCGGCAGCTCCCGGAAGCTGCGCTCGGGCGGCTCCCTGATCACCGCGCTCGCCGTGTACACGCCCACGCAGACCGGCGGCGTCAGCAGGCCAAGACCGACAAAGGCGGCGAACACGATGTAGAGGTGGATCATGTCGATCTGCAGCGCGCTCACCAGCCCGAAGGTCAGCGGGATCACGAGGTAGAAGATCGGCACCACCTCGATGAAGGTCCCCAGGATCAGGCACACCAGCGCGAGCGCGAACATGAACATCAGCGGCGTGGTGCCGAAGCCGATCACGTACTCGATGATCGCCTGTGGAGCTCTCGTGTAGGTGGCGACTACGGAGAGAAAGGTGGCGGTGGCGATGATCGCGAAGATGATCGCGGTGCCGGTCGCGGCCTCGACCAGCGCCTCCCCCAATCCGCGCAGCGTCAGTTGGCGGTGCACGAAGAAGCCGACGATGATCGCCCACATGCCGGCGACCGCCGCGCTCTCGGCCGCGGTCAGGATGCCGAGGTAGATTCCGCCCAGGATGACCAGCGGCGTCGTGAGCGAGGGGATCGCGGCGATCAGCGCCGACCCGCGCTCTGCCCAGCTCGCCCTGGGCGCTGCGGGCATGTGGCGGCAACGCAGGCGCACGTAGCTCATCAGCAGCAGCGTCAGCAGGATTCCGGGCAGAACGCCGGCGGCGAAGGTCTTGGACACCGGCACGCTCGTGAGCGACGAGTAGATGATCGCCGCGTTGCTCGGCGGGATCAGCGCGTCGATCAGCGCGGCGGTCGCGGCGAGCACCACGATGAACGGGCGCGGATAGCCCTCCGCGGCCATGCGCGGCATCATCGCCGTGCCGATCGCGCTGATCGCCGCCAGCACCGACCCGCTGAACGCGCCGAAGGCGGCGATCGCGAGGACCATCGCCATCGCGAGCCCGCCTCGCCAGTGCCCGACCAGCGCGAGGCACAGGTTCACCAGCCGGGCAGCCATTCCGCCACGAACCATCACGAAGCCGGCGAAAATGAAGAGCGGAATCGCGAGCAGCAGCTGCTTGGTCAGCGCACCGAACGACACCTGCAACAGCGTCGCCCACGGAAGGCCGAGCCCGGCGACCGCGACGATCGAGCTGCCGATGCCGAAGACGAGAAAGATCGGGACCGCGGCCGCGAGAAGCACGAACGAGACGAAGATCGACACGGCGATCACGTCGGCGCCTCTTGCTTTGGTGCGCCCGGCGCGAGCGTGGGCAGTCCGGCGAGCTCGCGCAGCAGCATTTCGAGCGCGACCACGGCGAGCAGGCCGAAGCCGACCGGAAACGAAAGGTAGAACCACCACATTTGCAGATCGACCGACAGCGCCGCGGTTTCACCCATGCGCGCGAAGAACGCGACCGCTTGCGCGCTTCCCGCGGCGAACACGACGCTCGCTGCGCCCACGACGAGCGCGACCAGCACGCGCATGCCGGTCAACCGGTGCGCCGCAACCAGCATCGGCAGCAGGTCGACGGTCACGTGCAGCCCGCGACGCGCGAGCGGCGCGATCAGCAGCATCACCACCCAGGGCATGAACATCGGCGGCAGGTCGATCAGCAGGTCCGAGCCCGCTCCGATCGTGAACCGTTCGATCGCTGCTGCCGTCAGTCCCAGAACCGAGAACGCGATCCCGAAAGCGCCGAAGCCTTTGGCGAACCACTCCACGCCGGTGTTGAAGCGCCCGACCAGCAGGGCCAACGCCCGCACCGACACGATGTCGAGCGCCAATTGGCCGAAAGTGCGCGCGTCGCCCGGCTCGGCTCGGCGGCTCTCAGTTCTTCTTCGTGCGCGCCACGTAGGCCTTGGCCGCCTTGAGGATCGGCGCGTCGTACAGGTCGGCCATCTTCGGCTCGATCTCCTGCTCGGTGAGCTTGGCGAGCTTCGCCTGCTCCGCTGCCGAGAGGGTGTCGACCCGGCCCCCCTGCGCGACGAAGTCCTTGAGCGCCTGGTCGGACGCTGTCATGATCTCGTCGGTCGACGCCTTGGAAACCTCGGCGCCCACCGCCCTGACGACGGCCTTCAGATCGGCCGGAAGCGCGTCGAACCAGCTCTTGTTGACGATGATGTAGGCGTCGTTCAACGAGAAGTACGGCAGTTGAACCGACTTCAGGTGCTGGTTCCAGTTGTAGCTGAAGATCGCTCCGGGAACGCTCGAGAGCGTGTCGATCAGCCCGTTCTGCAGGGCCGTGTACACCTCGCCGGTCGGGAGCGAGACGATCTTCGAGACCTTCAGCGCCTCCCAGCGCGGGCGATCGGAGTTCACCAGCGCGCGCACCTTCGCTCCCTCGATACTGGCCACCGTGTCGATCCTGGGGCGCGACGAGAACAGACCGCTGGGGCCGACCGGGTTGTATCCGACGACTTCGATACCAGACTTGGTCGTGATGCGATCCCACAGCGCGCGACCTTCGGGTGTGTCGGCGAAGAACCCGCGCATCGTCGCGAAGTCGGGGAACAGGTTCGGCATCGCCGTCACGTTGTAGTTCTTGTCGATCGGGGGAAAGCTGACGATGCCCACCGCCATCCCCATCTCGACCGAACGCGAAGCCACCGCCCCGAGGACCTGCCGGATACCGAACAACTGCCCGGCCGGGAAGGTCTTGATGTCGATGCGGCCCTTGCTGCGCGCGTTGACTTCCTTCGCGAAGCGTTCGGCGTGTTCGGCGGAAGGATGCTTCGGCCCCCAGTGGTAGGAAAGACGCGCGTCAAACTCCGCCGCACCGGCAAGCGAAGCGAAGGCACCCAGAATCCCAAAGGAAACCGCAGCGACGACGGCACCGACTCTCATGGCATCTCCCCCTGCTCTGCTCTGTTTTGGTGATCCCGGAAACGATAGCCACTGGGAATCTGGCTGTCAATCACTTTATTGTTGACAATCTTACCGCGGAAACCGTCAAATGGCAGTCGATCGGATCAGGAGCGAAGAGGACCCATGGACTACGAGAGCCTGTCGAGCGAACTGCGCGAGCGGCGCGAACGCGCGCTCGAGATGGGGGGCGAGGCGCGTCTTCGCGCCAGGCGCGAGGCCGGCCAGCTCGACGCGAGGCAGCGCCTCGATCGCCTGCTCGACGCGGGGTCGTTTCGCGAGCTCGGGATGCTCGCCGTCTCGGCCGAGCCGGCTGACCGCGAGCGCACGCCGGCCGACGGCAAGGTCACCGGCTTCGGGCGCATCGACGGGCGGCGCGTCGCGGTGGTGTCGAACGACCTGACGGTCAAGGGCGCGTCCTCGGCGACGGTCAACGCTCGCAAGATCGCCTTCATGAAGGAAGCTGCAACGCGCAACGGAATGCCGATCGTCTTTCTGGGCGAATCGGCCGGTGCGCGCATGCCCGACACCATGGGCGCGCGCGCGATGTCCCAGGGAGGCGGCGACCCGCAGCAGTACTGCCGCCGTCGCGAGACGCCCTGGGCGGCCGCGGTGCTCGGGCCGTGTTACGGCTCGTCGTCCTGGTACACCTGCCTGTCGGACTTCGTCGCGATGCGTCGCGGCGCCGTACTCGCCGTGTCCAGCCCGCGCGTCACCTCGTTCGCAATCGGCGAGTCCGCCGACCTCGAGACCCTGGGCGGATGGGCGCTACACTGCGAGGTCACGGGCCTGGTCGACTACGCCACCGACACCGACGAGCAGGCGCTCGAACTCGTGCGCCGGTTCCTGTCGTACCTGCCATCGCACCAGGGCGAGGAGCCGCCGGTCGCGCCGGTTCCGGACGGATCGCAGGCCGGCGCCGATCGACTCGCGCAGATCGTTCCGGTCGAACGTCAGCGCGTCTACGACATGCACAAGGTAATCGATGCGGTCGTCGACCTCGGCAGTTTCTTCGCGCTCAAGGGTCGCTACGGAAAGGCGGTCGTGACCGGACTCGCGCGCATCGACGGGCGCGCGGTGGGAATCATCGCGCCGAACCCGAAAGCCAAGGGCGGCGCGCTCGACGCCGACGCCTGCTCGAAGGCGACGTCGCTGATGGTGCTGTGCGACTCGTTCAACCTGCCGATCGTGCTGCTGGTGGACACGCCCGGATTCCTCGTGGGAGTCGAGGGCGAGCGCAAGGCGGCACCGGCGCGCATCATGGTCATGATGCACGCGCTGCAGTTGTGCTCGGTGCCGAAGGTCTCGGTGATCCTGCGCAAGAGCTACGGGCAGGCCTTCCTCAACATGGGCGGAGGGCGCAACAGCGACGAGATCGCCGTCTGGGTAGGCGCCGACATCGGCTTCATGGACCCGCGCGCGGCCGTGAGCGTCATCCACGGCGTGAGTCGCGAGGCGGACCCGCAGCGCTACGACGAACTGTGCGCCGAGCAGCAGCGCACGAACTCGCCCTACGAGATGGCCGCCACCTTCGGCGCGCAGACGATGATCGAACCGAAGGAGACGCGTCGCTTCCTGATCCAGGCGCTGGAAGATCAGCGCCGAGCGCGCGGCGCCAGCATCGGGCGCCACGAAATGGCGAACTGGCCCACCTACGTCTGACGCGGAGCGGGCCTGAGGCGATCGCCGCGCAGCACCTCCCAGGCGTCGCGCGCCCAGTCGCAAAGCACCGAGCGCGTCTCGCGCGGATCGATCACGTCGAGGATCCCGAACTTCTCGGCAGTGCGAAACGGCGATCCCAGCCGGTGGTAGTAGGTCTCGAGTTCGGCGCGCCTGGCGGCCGGGTCGGGCGACTCGTCGATCTCCCTGCGATGCGCGGCCATGACCCCGCCCTCGATCGGAATCGACCCCCAGCGTGCGCTCGGCCACGCGAAGCGGTGATTGAGCCGTTCGCCGTACTTGGGCGCGTGCAGCCCGCCAGCCATGCCGAAGCAGCGCCGGATCATGATCGACACCCACGGCGAGCGCGACAGGTGCAGGGTTTCTTCCAGCCGCAGCGCGCCCAGCAGCGTGCCGCCCAGTTCGGCTTCCAGGCCGGTCGCGTTGCCGGGCTGGTCGACGAAGTTGACCACCGGCAGCCCGAAGGTGTCGCACAACCTGACGTGGCGTTCCATCTTGTACGCGGCCTGAATCGTCATCGCGCCACCCATCACCTTCGGGTCGTTCGCGATCACGCCCACCGGCACTCCGCCAAGGCGCGCGAGCGCGGTCACGACCGAACCGCCCTGGTGCCGGCCGATCTCGAACACCGTCCCGAGATCGAACACCGCGTCGAGAATCCGGCGCGGATCGAAGACCCTGCGGCGGTTGCGCGGGATCGCGTCTTTCAGCCAGTCTTCGGCGCGCTCGGGATCGTCGTCCGTCGCGCCCAGCGGAGCGAGCTCGTACACGCTGCGCGGCATGTACGAGAGGAAGCGGCGCACCTGCGCGAAGGCGTCGTCCTCGCTCTCGGCCTCGTTGTGCACCAGCGCGCTGCGCCGGTGCACGTCATGGCCGCCGAGTTCATTCTTGTCGATTTCCTGGCCGTAGGCCTGGCGCACGACATGCGGCCCGGCCGCCATCACTTGGGCCTGCGTGCGCACCATCACCGAGAAATGCGTGGCCAGCACCTTGATCGCGCCAAGCCCGGCGCATGCCCCCAGCGCCACGCCGACCACCGGCACCGTGCGCAGCAGGTCCTGCGAAGGCCACGACGGATACTCTGGAATCTTCGTACTGCCGAGCTGCATCAGCAGCTTGACGCTCCCGCCGGCCGAGTCGACCAGCCGCAGCAGCGGCAGCCGCAACTGGTGCGCCATGCGCTCGATGTAGATCCACTTGTCGGCGATCGCCGCTTCGGACGAGCCGGCGCGGATCGTGTAGTCGTCGACGTGCAAAGCCGCCTTGCGCCCGTCGATCAGCCCGGTGCCGATGATCGTGTTGGCCGGTTCCATCTCGACGAAGCGCCCCGCTTCGTCGTAGCGGCCCTTGCCTGCGATGCGTCCGAACTCGCGAAAGCTCCCCGCGTCGAGCAGCGCTTCGATGCGCGCGCGCGCGTCCTGCCGGCCCGAGCTGCGAAACCGCTCGAGCGACGCCGCGCCTCCCATCTGGCGCACCGCCGCGCGGCGTTGCGCGAGCTCGGCGAGCTCCTCTTTCCACTCGCCCTCAGGCTCGAATTCGGTTTGCATCCTGGTTCCGTGCGTTGATCCCGGATCGTTCATTGGTTCGCACCGCTGCTGACGACCCCGAGTGCGTGCAGCTCGTCGATCCGCTGTTGCGGGTAGCCGAGCTCCCGGCCCAGCACGCGATCGGTGTCGGCGCCGACTTCGCAACCGGTGCGCAGGATCGCGCCGGGCGTCCCGGAGAGCCTCGGCACGACCCCCATCTGCACGGTGTGGCCGAGCGAAGGATGCGGCACGCTGACGAGCATCCCGCGGGCCTGGTACTGCGGATCGGCGAAGATGTCGGCGATCGTGTAGACGCGTGCGCTCGGCACTTCTGCGGCGTGCAGCGACTCCTCCAGCTCGAGCGCGTCGATCGTTCGGCTCCACTCGGCCACCAGCGCGTCGAGCACGCGCACGTTCGCCATTTCGCCGCGCGCGCGGATCGACGAGAAGCGCGGGTCCTCGAGCAGGTCCGGGCGCTTCATCAGAACCGCGAGGCGCTCGAAGGTCGGCTTGCTGTTGGCTGCGATCAGCACCCAGCCCCCGTCGCGGCTCGGGTACAGGCTGTTCGGCGCGAACGACGGCAGGTTCGGCCCCTGGCGCATCGGCACGGTGCCCAGCTTGTCGTATTCCGGAACCACGGCCTCCATCTGCGTGAACGCCGCCTCGTACAACGCCGCGTCGACGACCTGCCCTCGGCCCGTGCGATCGCGCGACCTCAGCGCGACCAGCGCGCCGAAGGCGGAGTAGACCGCGGTCAGGTAGTCGGTGGTGGCGAGCGCGACGCGTGCCGGCGGACGATCCGGATCTCCGGTCATGTGCCGCACCCCGCCCACCGCTTCGCAGATCGCCCCGTAGCCGGGCCGGTTCGCGTAGGGGCCATCCTGCCCGTAGCCGCTGATGCGCACCATGACGAGCCCGGGGTTCACCGCGCTCAGTTCGGCCCAGCCGAGTCCGAGCCGCTCCATCACCCCCGGGCGGTTGTTCTCGACCAGCACGTCGGCGCGTCCGATCAGCTCGAGCGCGATCCGGCGCCCTTCGGGCCGCTTGAGGTCGACCGCGATCGACGACTTGTTGCGCAGGATCGATGCGCCGTAGAGCGAGGCCCCCTCGACGACTGCCCCGAAGTGGCGCACCGGATCGCCCTCGTGGGGTTCGATCTTGATCACCTCGGCGCCGAAGTCCGCCATCAGCCGCGTGCAGACCGGCCCCGCGATCGTCGTACAGATCTCGACGACGCGGATTCCCGCCAGCGGCCCGCCGTTCGACCCTGGCCCGCTTGCGCGACCAGCGCCCGCGCCGCTGGCCGGGTCCGTGCCGGAGCCTGCGACGCCGCTCATGCGGGCTTCTCCCCCGATTCGCCGAGCCTGCGCGCGGCCTCGTCGCAGGAATCGCGCATCAGACCAGAGGTCAGTTCAACGAATCGATCGGCGTCGCCCTGCGAGAGCGCGCGCAGCACCTCGCGCCAGCCCTCGAGCGAACGCTTGCGGCGCTCCCTGGACGCCATCCCGAGCTTCGAGTAGCGCAGCGTCTGCAGCGACAGCGACGAGAGCATCCGCGACAGCCGGCGGTTGGCGATCTCGCGCGCGAACAGCACCCAGAACTGGTAGGCGGTCTCGGCGTAGCGCCCGTCGTCGTCGTCGAGCTCGGCCAGCCACTCCATTTCGGCGAGGTTCGCGCGCATCGTCGCGATCACCTGCGGATCAGGATTCGCGACGAACTTGCGCCCGGCGAGCTCCCACAGCGCGATGCGCACCTCGAAGATCTCCCGGACCTCCTGCGCGTTCAGTTCGGTGACCATCGCGCCGCGCCGCGCGAGCACGGTGACCAGCCCCTCGCGCTCGAGGATGCGGATCGCCTCGCGCACCGGCCCGCGGCTGACGCGGAACTCAGTCGCCAATTCCTGCTCGAACACGTGCTCGCCCGGCGCCACGGTCCCGGCGAGAATACGGTCGCCGATGCGCGCGGCGATCTGCTCGGGCACCGTGAGCGTGGGCTCGTCGCGATCGGCAAACAGGCGCAGCGCGAGCGCACTGTCCCAATGCGAGCGCCTGCCGCCGGCGCTCGCCGGGGACTGGCTCGCGCCCCGGTTCACCGCAGCACCGCGACGACCGCGCCCTCCGCAACCGCTTCGCCGTCCTTGACGAGGATCTCGGCGACGGTTCCGGCGCACGGCGCCTCGATCGGGATCTCCATCTTCATCGACTCGACGATGATCAGAGACTCCCCCTCCGAGACCAACTGGCCGACCTCCACCTCGATCTTCCAGACACTCCCGGCCACTTCGGACCTGACCTTGGCCATGGTTCGCCTCCTCACTCGCCCCAACGGGAAAGAACGCTTGTCAACAATCGCCAGGTTTTCATTCTTACCCGTCACTCCGCGCGCGTCAAGCCGGGCGGGTTTTGCGGCCAGAGCGGGGGCGTCCCGCGACCGGGGCGAGCGCTAGGACAGCCGCTGGAGCGGTCGCGCAAAGAACAATCCCGCCGTGAAGGCGGGCCAAGGCGGGCCGTCTGGCAAGCCGTACATGGTCTGGATGGTGCCGGCTGAGGGACTCGAACCCCCGACCTTCGGTTTACAAAACCGCTGCTCTACCAACTGAGCTAAGCCGGCCCGGGCGCGCAGTGTAGCGATCGGTCGCGCGCTGCGTCGTCTGCCTTCGTCTACTTCACCCGCGTGAGCCGGGGCTTTCGCCCCGAGGGCGGCTTGCCTGGCGGCTTGCCGCCCGGGTCGTCGTCGGAGCGCCCGGCCGAGGCGCCACTGTCCGCGCCCTTGTGCGAGGCTGCCGGCGGCGCTGCCCCGGGCGACGGGACGGCCTCGAGCAGCGCCGGGCGCGCGGGCGGCGGCGCCGCACCGGCGCCGGCGTCCGTGCGATCGGGCTTCGCGCCGCTCTCCTTGCGTGTCCTGGCGCCGCGCGCTTCAGCGGGCCTGGTCGAGGCGACCACACGCAGCCCGCCCGCGACCTGCGATCCGCCCGCAGCGCCGGCGCCGCCGGGCAGTCCACGATCAGCGTCGTCGTGCCTGGCCTCGTCGGCGCTCTGTACCTCGATCGCCTGCGTGTCGCGCGGCGTGCCGCCATCGCCATCGCCATCGCCATCGTCAGCGGCCCTGTGGACCTCGAAAGCCATGCCGTGACCATTCTCGGCCGCGTACACCGCCGACACGTTCGCGATCGGTATCGATACCCGGCGCGCGATGCGATTGAACCTTGCCTCGAACTCGATCGTCTCGTTGCCGATCGCGAGATGGCTGGTGGCGTCGGCCGAGACGTTGAGCACGATCCCGCCGTTGCGCACGAAGTCGAGCGGGACCTCGGTCGTTCCATCGACGACAACAGCGATGTACGGGCGGTATCCGTTGTCGGTGCACCACTCGTAGATCGCGCGGATCAGGTAGGGCTTGGTGGAGGTCTCGGACATGTCGGGGTTCGCGCGGCGCCCGCGTTCAGCGGCGCATCACCTTCTCCGAGGGCGTGAGCGCTTCGATGTACGCTGGGCGCGAGAAGATGCGCTCGGCGTAGCGCAGCAGCGGCGCGGTGGTCTTGGGCATCTCGATGCCGTAGTGGTCGAGCCTCCAGAGCAGCGGCGCGATCGCGACGTCGAGCATCGAGAAATCCTCGCCGAGCATGTACTTGTTCTTCATGAAGATCGGCGTGAGCTGGGTGAGCCGGTCGCGGATCTGCTGACGCGCGCGGTCCATCTGCCTGGCGGCGTCCTTGTGATGATCGCGCCTCTCGAGTTGCTGCACGTGGATGAACAACTCGCGCTCGAAGTTGAACAGAAACAGCCGCGTGCGCGCGCGCATGACCGGGTCGGCCGGCATCAGTTGCGGGTGCGGGAAGCGCTCGTCGATGTACTCGTTGATGATGTTCGACTCGTACAGGATCAGGTCGCGCTCGACCAGGATGGGCACCTGGCCGTACGGGTTCATGATCGAGATGTCTTCGGGCTTGTTGTAGAGATCGACGTCGCGGATCTCGAAATCCATGCCCTTCTCGAACAGCACGAAGCGACAGCGCTGGCTGAACGGACAGGTAGTGCCGGAATACAAGACCATCATGGCGGGCGGCTCCTTGTGGAAGTCGTGGTTGCCGTTGTTCGAAGGAAATCAGGCTGAGCCTGCGACCGGCTCAGCCCATTGACGCGTGCGGAGCCGCGGCCCGGTTACTTGATGTCTTTCCAGTATTCCCGGTTCAGCCACCAGGCGAACGCCGTGAAGATCGCGAGAAACAGCAGCACCCACACGCCAAGGCGCGTGCGCTCCCTCGCGGTCGGATCGGACACGTAGGCAAGGAAGGCGACGAGGTCGGCCATCTCGGCGTCGAATCGCGCGCCCTCAAGCGTTCCGTCCTGGGGCTTGCCCAGCACGATCTTGCGGCTCGCGTGGTGGCTCGACCCCTCCAGCCTGGCGGTCGCGTCGCTGCGCACGCCTTCGGCGTCGAAGCTGACGGTATGGCGCTCGTAGCCGGCGAGCTTTCCGGATTTCTCGTCCTTGACAGCCCTCACTTCCTCGATCGAGGCCCCGCGGCTTCCCTGGATCTCCCAGAACGGATTGGGCATGCCGACGTTCTCGAACAGCGCGTTGTTCCATCCGATCTCGCGACTCGCGTCGCGATAGTAGGCGCGCAGGTAGGTGTAGAGCCAATCGCCGCCCGAGCCCTCCCCGGACGATCGCGCGCGCGCGATCACCGACAGGTCGGGCGGCGCCGCGCCAAACCACTCCTTCGCTTCCGACGCGCGCATCGCGATCATCATCTGCGATCCCACCTTCTCGCCGGTGAACAGCAGGTTCCCCTTGATCTGCTCTTCGCTCAGTCCGATGTCGCGCAGCCGGTTGTAGCGCATCGACGACGCGCCGTGGCAGCCCAGGCAATAGTTGACGAACAGTTTCGCGCCGTTTTGCAGCGCTGCCTGATCGGTGAGCTTCTCGACCGGGAACCGCTCGAGCGGGTAGCCGCCGCCGGCGGCATTGGCGCCCGACACGCCGAGCGCGACGAGCAACGTCATGGTGAGTCGGATCATCGTTTTCATCGCTTTTCTGCTCCCCGCCTCTCAGTGTTGCGCGAAGGTGACGCGGTCGGGCACCTTCTTGAACTCGCCCATCCGGCTCCACCAGGGCATCAGCAGGAAGAACGCGAAGTACAGCAGCGTGCCCAGCTTGGCGACGACGCTGCCCAGCGGCGAGGGCGCGAGCACGCCGAAGTAGCCCAGCACGACGAAAACCACGACGAAAACCGCGTAGAGCCACATGTGCCAGCGCGGGCGGTAGCGCAGCGACTTCGCCGGGCTCAGGTCGATCCAGGGCAGCGCGAAGAAGATCATCACCGAAGCGCCCATCGCCACCACGCCCCAGAACTTGGCGTCGAGGATGAGGAAACCGACGATCAGCGCCATGCACGCGCCCGCGCCGATCAGGCGACCGCGCGGGGTGCGCGCCGCGGAAAAGATCATCAGCGCGTACACCACAAGGAACGGCGTCATCCAGTACAGCAGGAAATCCTCGGTGATGGCCCGAAGAATCGAGTAGTACGGCGTGAAGTACCAGACCGGAGCGATGTGCGGCGGCGTCTTGAGCGGATCGGCCGGAATGAAGTTGTTGTACTCGATGAAGTACCCGCCGAGCTCGGGCGAAAAGAACATCACCGCCGAGAACACGATCAGGAACACCGACACGCCCAGGATGTCGTGCACGGTGTAGTAGGGATGAAACGGAATGCCGTCGAGCGGAATGCCGTCGGGGCCCTTCTTCACCTTGATCTCGACGCCGTCGGGATTGTTCGAGCCCACCTCGTGCAGCGCGATGATGTGCGCCGCGACCAGTCCGACCAGCACGAGCGGGATCGCGATCACGTGAAACGCGAAGAAGCGGTTGAGCGTGGCGTCGCTCACCACGTAGTCGCCGCGAATCCAGATCGACAGGTCGGGGCCGATGAACGGGATCGCCGCGAACAGGTTGACGATCACCTGCGCGCCCCAGTAGGACATCTGCCCCCAGGGGAGGAGGTAGCCGAAGAAGGCCTCGCCCATCATGCACAGGAAGATCAGGCAGCCGAAGATCCACACCAGCTCGCGCGGCTTGCGGTACGAGCCGTAGAGCAGC
>JAHDXY010000024.1:0-20729 GCA_023384005.1 Burkholderiaceae bacterium
CGCCGACTACACCTTCGAGTGCGTCGGCAACGTCAAGCTGATGCGCCAGGCGCTCGAGTGCTGTCACAAGGGCTGGGGAGTGAGCACGATCATCGGCGTGGCCGGCGCGGGGCAGGAGATCAGCACGCGGCCGTTCCAGCTCGTGACCGGGCGCGTCTGGCAGGGCTCGGCCTTCGGCGGCGCGCGTGGGAGAACCGACGTGCCGAAGATCGTCGACTGGTACATGGACGGCAAGATCAACATCGACGACCTGATCACGCACGTGATGCCGCTCGAGAAAATCAACGAGGCCTTCGACCTGATGCACGAGGGCAAGTCGATCCGCTCGGTCGTAACCTTCTGAGCGCCGGGGGCGCGGCGCGCCCCGAAGCGTCGTTGCGCGAGCTTGTCAGCGCGGGGGCAAGCGGGCCGCGCCGTCGAGCCGGATGCAGGCACCGTTGAAGTAGGCGTTCTCGCAGATGTGCGCGCAGAGTCGGGCGAACTCCTGCGGGTCGCCGGGGCGATTGGGGAACTGGACGACCGCGGTCAACGCGTCGAGGGCGTCGGCCCCGACCGAGCGGGCCATCGGTGTATCGAACAGCCCTGGGGCGATCGAGTTGACACGGATGCCGTACCGGGACAACTCGCGCGCGGCGGGAAGCGACAGCCCGACCACCCCGGCCTTGCTCGCCGCGTAGGCCGACTGGCCCGACTGTCCCTCGAAGGCGGCTCCAGAGGCGACGTTGATCACGACCCCGCGTTCCAGGTCCTCGCCAGGCTCGTTTCGGGCCATCTGCGCGGCCGCGTGCGCCATCAGGTTGAACGCGCCGATCAGGTTGACGGCGATCGTGTCGGCGAAACGCCGGCAGTTCGACGCCTTGAGCTCGCGATCGACGATTCGCATCGGCCCCGGGACTGCGGCGCAGTTCACGCTGACGTGGACTGCACCGAAGCGAGCGACCGCGTCTGCGACGCCCTGGGCCACCTGTCGCTCATCGCTGAGGTCGACGTGAAGGCATGCGAGAGATCGCTCGCCTAGCGTGTCTCGCAACTCGCTGGCAGCACGATCGTCGAGATCGAATACGACGACCTTCGCGTTCCTGCTCTGTACGAAGAACTCCGCGGTGCGCCGGCCCAGGCCCGACGCGCCGCCGGCGATGATCGCTACCTTGCCGGCGAGGTTCATGTCGACTCTCCACGCTTGCAGACTTACTGAACGTTCGTTAGAATAACGCAATCTACCGAAGACCGCGAGAGCAGTCCCTGGCATGGCAACGAAACCCAGACCCGCAGCCGTGGACCGGCGCAAGCAGATCGAAGAGATCGCGACGCGCGCCTTCTGCAAGCTGGGCTATGCCGGCGCGTCGATGCGCGACATCGCCCGGGAGCTCAAGACCACGCAGGCCGCGGTCTACTACCACTTCGGCGCAAAGGAAGAGATCCTCTATTCGATCATCAACGCCTTCACCGAAGACCTTCTCGTGATGCTGCGAGCGCAATTCGAGAGCTCGAAAGATCCGGCGCTGAGCCTTCGTCGCGCGCTTCTCGCGCACATCCTGCTGCTCGAGACACGCAGCCTCGAGACACGACTGGTCATAGAGGAAAAGCGCAGCCTGCAAAGCGCGAACAAGCGGCGAATCGTCGCGCGCGAGCGCGAGGTGTTCGCGCTGTACCGGGACCGCGTCACGAGTCTCGTCTCCGGCAAGCGGGCGCGCGCGTTCGACCCGGCGGTCGCCACCTTCGCGTTGCTGGGTGTCGTCAACTATTTCCTTCACTGGTACCGGCCAACCGGGCAGTTGCGCTTGCGCGAGGCGGCCGAACAGTCGATCGATCTGATGCTTGGCGGGTTGCTGATCCCGCAAGCGGGCAGGCTCCGCGAGAAGCGATCCACTGCAGAGCCTGCGGCCAACCGTAGTGCACTTTGACAATAGGGGAGCGCAGATGGGCAATCGAAAGAGGGTGATCGAGCTATTCGCAATGGCAGGCTTCGCGCTTGCCGCTGCTTGCGCACAGGCCGACGAACCAATTCGCATCGGGGTGCCGATCCTGTTCAGCGGGCCCGGCGCCTTCGTGGGCGACGCGCAGAAGCGAACGCTCGACATGCAGGTCGAGGCGATCAACGCGAAGGGCGGTCTTGGCAACCGCAAGATCGAACTGATCTACTACGACACCGAGGGCAAGCCGGACGTCGCGGTACGCATGTTCAACCGACTGATCAAGAACGACCGGGTCGTCGCGATCCTCGGGCCCAGCGCGAGTTGGGAAGCGATGCCGGTCAAGCCGATTCTGGAGGCTTCCGGAACGCCGAGCATCATGCTCGCGTCGACCGCCGCGATCGTCGATCCGGTCGCGAAGTGTGTCTTCAAGACCCCTCCCGACGACCGGATCGTGGTCGAGCGCCTGTACCAGCACCTCAAGGGGGTCGGGCAGACCCGCATCGCGCTGCTCTCGAGCCAGGACGCCTTCGGCGACGGCGGGCGAAAGGAGCTGGTTTCACGCGCCAAAGCGCACGGACTCGAGATCGTCTCGGACGAGAGATACTCGATGGAGGACGTCGATCTCTCGGCTTTGCTGAACAAGATCAAGCGCACCAACGCACAGGCGGTGGTGAACTGGTCGTCCTCGCGCGCGCCGGTGGTGATGACGATGAACTACCGCCAGGTGGGGCTCTCGTTGCCGCTCTACCACAGCCATGCAGTGCTCAGCCCGTCGTTTCTCAAGGCGACCGGCGCGAACGCAGAAGGCATTCTCGTGGCCGGGCCGAAACTCGACGCGGGCGACGATCTCCCCGGCGCCGATCCGCAACGGCCGGCGATCATGCGATTTCGCGAGCAGTTCCAGACCAGGTATCAGCAACCCGCCAATCAGTTCGGCGCAGCGGCCTACGATGCGCTGAACATCCTCGCGGCGGCGATTCAGAGATCCGGTACCGATCCCGCGAAGCTTTGCGCAGCGATCGAGCAGACGAGGGATTACGTCGGTGTATACGGCGTGTTCAACTACTCGCCCACCGACCACGGCGGCTTGACGAAGGACGCGCTCACGATGTTCCAGGTAGTGAACGGCGCGTGGAAAGCGCTTCCCCAGTAGCCGGCGCGCGCAATCGAGCGGGTGGCGGGCGGAACGGCGAGGCAGGCGTGCGGCCGGCTCCGGCGGGCGGCAATGCTCGTTGATCTCGTCCAGACGCTGTTCTCGGCGCTGACGATCGGCAGCATGTACGCGCTGATCGCCGTGGGCGTGACGCTTGTCTACAGCGCGACGCGGATCATCAACTTCGCCCAGGGCGAGTTCGTGATGCTCGGCGGGATGGTGATGGTCAGCCTGTACGGGGAGCGTGGCTGGCCATTGTGGCTGGCGATCCTCGCGACCGTTGCGGTGACCGTCGTCGCAGCGGCGCTCCTGACCCGCGTATCGTATCGCGCGGGGCAGCCGGGCGGCCTGATCACCGTGTTGATCATCACGATCGGCGCATCGATGGGCTTGTCGGGTGGCGCCTACCACCTGTGGGGAGGCGACGTGCATCGATTCGCGCCGTTCTCGGGCGACGCGCCGATCGACGTTCTCGGCGCGGCCGTGGCGCCGCAGTCGCTGTGGGTCATAGGGGTGACCGCGGTGGTCGTCGTCCTGCTGTGGTTCTTTCTCAAGCGCACGATCTGGGGCAAGGCGATGCGTGCCTGCGCGATCGACCGGACCGCTGCCTCGCTGATGGGGATCAGGGTCGGGCGCACCGTCACGCTGTCGTTCGTTCTGGCCGGGGTGCTGGGTTGCGTCGCGGGAATCGTCATGACTCCGCTCACGATGATCGACTACTCCGGCGGGATGCTGCTCGCGATCAAGGGCTTCTCCGCCGCGATGCTGGGAGGAATGGGAAGCGTCGCCGGCGCGGTACTCGGCGGCCTCGTGTTCGCGACGCTGGAGTCGTTCTCGATGACTTTCGTCTCGAGCACGCTGAAGGAACTCGTGACCTTCGTCGTCATCATCCTGGTGCTGATGTTCCTCCCCAACGGATTGCTGGGTGCGCGCGAGCGAAGTTCGCTCGCGCAGGACGAACTCCTGGAGTAGTCGTGGACGAGGTGAGCGCACTGCTGGCCAGGCATGTCTCGGGTGCGAAGTACGAGAACCTCGCACCCGGGGCCGTCTCGGCGGCAATTCGCAGCACGATCGACACGATCGCGGCGATGGTCGCAGGATCCGGCGCCGAGGGCCTGGACTCGGTTCTCGCCCTTGGGTTTTCCTGGGGCGGCGCTCCACAGGCGCGGGTCGTGGGTACCGGTCAGAGGCTTCCCGCCCCGCTTGCCGCGTGGTGCAACGCGACGATGGCACGCGCGCTCGAGATCGACGACTGCGTGGACTTCCTTCCGGTGCATCCTTCGGCGTCGGCGGTTCCCGCGTTGTTCGCGATCGCCGACCACGCGGGGGGGATGTCGGGACGCGAGTTCATCACCGCGCTGGCCGTCGGCCAGGACCTGAAGATCCGCATGGGCATGGCCGTGAAGCTCAACGCGATGCAAAGCGGGCGCAACAACCTGTTCAAGATCTTCGGGCCGACCGCCGCGGTGGCCCGCGCGCTTGGGCTGAACGCCGGGCAGACGCAGCACGCGCTCGGAATCGCGTTCTCGCACGCAGTCGGCGACGGGCAGTGCGCACTGGAGGGCGCACTCGCGCTTCGCTTGCAGCAGGGAATCGTCGCGCAAGGCGCGATCGTCTCCGGCCTGCTCGCGCAAAAAGGCTTTACCGGTGCGCGGGAGTTCCTCCTCGGGCGCTGGGGATACCTTCGTTCCTTCGAGCCCGATCCGGACCTCGCGGCGCTCACCGACGGGCTGGGGTCACGCTTCCTGGGCGAACTCATTTCGATCAAACCGCACGCCTCCTGCCGGGCGACGCATCAGGCGATCGACCTCACGCTGGAACTTCGCCGCGAGCGCGGCGCGGACCTGCCCGATACAGTCCGGGTGCGCGTGACGGTGTCACCGGAGGTCGAGAACCTGGTCGGCCTTCCGAGGTCGGCGCGGCTGCGTCCGTCCTCGAGCGCCGACGCACAGTTCTCGCTTCCGTACACGGTCGCCGCCGCGCTGCGCCGGGGCAGGGTTTCCCTGGCGGAACTGGACGCCGAGTCGTATGCGGACGAGCGCCTGTTGCGGCTTGCCGAGCGTGTCGAGACCCGGGCCGACAGTGCGATGCGTACCGAGCAGGTGGTCGGCGCAACCAGACTCGAAGCCTGGTGGCCGGACGGAACGCGATGGGTCGGCGAAACGCGTGCCGCGAAGGGGTCGCCGGCAAGCCCCGTCTCGAACGAAGAACACCTCGAGAAGCTCGCAGCTTGCTCGCAGCGCGCGCGCCGGCCCGTGCCCAACGGCGCGATGCGGCAACTGCAGCAGGTTTGCGCCACGCTCGACGAACTGGACGACGTTCGCGTTCTGCTCGATGCCTTCGCCTGATATACGGATGATGAAACCCTCGCGCGACCTGCTCGCCTGGCTTGGCTTCTCGCTGTTCATGCTCGCGTTGCCGCTGGTGCTGGGCGGCGGCTACTACCTGAACACGCTGGTCTTCGTTGCCATCTACGCCCTCCCGGCGATCGGCCTGTGCCTTCTCGTTGGCTATTGCGGCCAGCTCTCGATCTCGCATTCGGCATTCTTCGCGATCGGGGCTTACACATCGGCGGTGCTGTCAGTGCGCTTCGGCGTTTCGCCGTGGTTCGCGCTCGCGCTGGCGATGCTGCTCTCGGCGGTCGTTGCCCTCTTCATCGGCTGGGTCGTCCTGAGGCTGCGCGGCCACTACCTGGCGATCGCAACCCTGAGCTTCACGATCATCGTGGAGGTCCTGATCAAGGAGTTGCCATCGCTCACCGGTGGGCTGCAGGGTTTGTCAGGAATTCCGCGGCTGTCGATTGCCGGCGCGCCTGTAGCGACGGACCAGGCGTTCTATTGGCTGGTCTGGCCGATCATGCTGGCCTGCCTGTGGCTGGTGCTCAACCTGGCTCGGTCGCGGATCGGCCGCGTGTTCCGGGCGATCAGGGAGGGCGAAGCGGTGACCGGGTTGCTGGGCGTGGACGTTCGTCGCTACAAGATCCTGGCATTCGTGCTGTCCTCGATGCTCGCGAGTCTGGGCGGAAGCCTCTACGCGCACTTCGTGACCTTCGTCTCGCCGGCGGCAGGCTCGGTGATGTTCGCGATCGACATCATTCTGGTGCTGGCGTTCGGGGGATTCGACCGGGTGTGGGGGGCGATGCTCGGTGTCTTCGCGCTGACCTACCTGAACGAATATGCAGTGGCGTTTGCAGACTACAAGCGCATGGTCTTCGGAATCGCGCTGATCGGCATCATGTGGTTCTTTCCGACCGGGTTGCTGCCGGGTCTGGCAGGGTACGGGCGTGCCGCGTTGCGCAGGGTGCGCGGGTGCTGACCGTCGAATCGCTCACCAAGTCCTTCGCGGGTCTGCGCGCCCTCGACGGCGTGTCGTTCGACGTGCGCGAGGGCGAAATCCGCGCGCTGATCGGGCCGAACGGCGCCGGTAAGACGACGGCGTTCAACCTCATCACCGCGGTCACCGCCCCGACCTCGGGAACGGTGCGCTTGCGAGGCGTGCCGTTGACCGGGTTGCCGCCGTATCGCGTAGCGCGACTCGGTCTGGCGCGAACCTTCCAGCAGGCGCAGTTGTACCGGACACTGACCGTCATCGAGAACGTCCTGCTCGGGCGGCACATGCACGGCTCGAGCGGCGCGATCTCCTGCGGTCTGGCGTTGCCCTCTGCCGCGGCGGAAGAACGTCGGGCGATCGAGAAGGCGCGCGAGTGCCTCGACCGGGTCGGCCTGCGCAACAAGGACGAGCACGTCGCCAGCGCATTGCCGCTCGGCGAGAAGCGGCTGCTCGAGATCGCACGGGCGCTCGCGACCGGGCCCAGCCTACTTCTACTGGACGAGCCGGCTGCCGGGCTAAACGATCGCGAAACCGAAACGCTTGGCGATCTGATGTTCGCGCTGCGCGACGATGGCCTGACGCTGCTCGTGATCGAGCACCACATGCGATTCGTGATGCGCGTCTCGGATCGCGTCGTCGTGCTCAACTTCGGGCAGAAGATCGCCGACGGCACGCCGAGCGAAGTGCGCAACGATCCTGCCGTGATCTCGGCCTATCTGGGCTCGGAGGACTGAGGTGATCGAGGTGAGCGAGCTCGACGTCGGCTACGGGGGCGTGCCTGCCGTCAAGGGGGCATCGCTGTCAGTACGCAAAGGGGAGATCGTCGCTCTTCTGGGGGCCAACGGAGCCGGGAAGTCCACTCTGCTCAGGGCCATTGCCGGTCTGGTGCCGAAAGCGCACGGCGTCGTGCGGCTCGCCGACACCGACATCACCGAAAGCCACGCCGCCGACATCGCCAGGCTCGGCCTGGCGCTCGTTCCCGAGTCCAGGCATCTGTTCGGACCGATGACCGTGATCGAGAACCTCGAGCTGGGCGCCTTTTCCTGGCTCGGATTCAGGGGCTCGGCCCAGATGCGCGGGGATCTCGATGCGATCATGGCGCTGTTCCCGAAGCTCGCTGATCGACGCTCTCAGGTTGCGGCGACGCTCTCGGGAGGCGAGCAGCAGATGCTCGCGATCGGTCGCGCGTTGATGGCGCGACCGGCGGTGATCCTGATGGACGAACCTTCGATCGGGTTGGCGCCGATGATCGTGCGCGAGATCTTTCGCGTCATCGTCCAGTTGCGCGAGATGGGCCGCACGATTCTCCTGGTCGAGCAGAACGCCAGGATGGCGCTGGGCATTGCCGATCGCGCCTACGTGCTGGAGCGTGGGGTGGTGACGCTGCAGGGGCCGGCAGCCGAGCTGCGTTCGATGGAGCGAGTAAGGGAGCTTTACCTTGGCGGCTGACGCAGACAGGCGCGTCGCGCTGGTCACCGGTGGTGCGGGCGCGCTCGGGGCGGCCTTGTGCGAGCGTCTCGCGGCTGCCGGGTGCGCCGTCGCGATCTGCGATAACGACGTGTCGCGGGCACGAAGCGTCGCGCGGCGGGTGGGCGGCCAGGCGCGATCCTGGAGCGTGGATGTCGCGGACTCGTCCGAGGTCGGCGAGCTGTTTTCCAAGGTCGAGCAGGCCCTCGGCGTGCCTCTCATTGTCGTGCATTGCGCGGGTAATCCGGGCCGCTTCGCACCGCTTGCGCAGTTGAGCGATTCCGAGTGGAGAGAACAGACTGCCGTGCACCTCGACGCAGCGTTCTTCTGCCTGCGTGCAGCGGCGCCCGGGATGATCGCGGCGGGATTCGGGCGGGTGATCAACGTCTCCTCGATCGCGGGGCTGCACGGCACCGTGTGCAGCGGCGCCTACAGCGCGGCGAAGGCCGGAATGATCGGCCTGACACGTACTGCGGCGAAGGAACTCGGACCGTTCGGGATTACCGTCAACGCGATCGCGCCCGGAATGGTCGCGACCCCGGTCAATGCAGCGCTGCATGCGAAGGGCAGCGGTTTCATCGGCTCGGCGCTGTCGCAGACCCCGACGCGTGCGATGTCGGGCGCGGCGGACATCGCGGAACTCGTCGCGTATCTGGTCAGCGACGCGGCCCGCAACGTGACTGGCCAGGTGATCGCGCACGATGGTGGAGCGAGCATCAGCGGCGCCACGGACGCCTACATGTGGACCAGGCACTTCAACCGAACGGAGGCAGATCATTAGGGTCATTGCAGACATCTCGCGGCTGGGTGCGAAGCGTCACCCGGACAAGTGCGCGCTCGTGATGGGCGACGATCGACTCAGCTACGCCCAACTCGAGGCGATGGCGAACCGCCTGGCGCACGCGCTGATCGCGATCGGAGTGCGCCCTGGAGACCGCGTCGGTCTTCTGTCGGAGAACTCGCTACAGTTCGTCGTGATCGTTCTCGCGGCGGCCAAGGCCGGCGCGTTCCTCGTGCCGTACAACTTCCGATACAGCGCGCGCGAGGCCTGCTACGTCACACGCGACGCCGAGCCGGCAGTGCTCTTTGCCGGGCGCGGATACCAGGGGATCGCCATCGAAGCCGCGACCGCGATGCCGATCGCACCGCGAGTCGTGTCGATCGAGGGTTCCGGGCCGGGCTCGCTGGCCGAGCTCGTAACGGGGCGGCCCGACTCGGCGCCTGCGCTCGAGGTCGATCCCGAGTCCGCAGCGATGATCATCTACACGAGCGGCACGACCGGGTTCGCGAAGGGCGTCCTGTTCTCGCACGCGGCGTACATCGCCAACCATCTTGCGATCGCCTTCGAGGGCGATCTGCGCCAGTCCGATGTGTCGATGGTGGCGCTGCCGCTATTTCACAACGGAGGGCTCAACGGCCTGCTCCTGCCCACCTTGCTGGTCGGGGCAACCGCGGTGATCACCGCGAAGGGCTTCGAGCCGGCGCAGCAACTCGAGAGCGTCGCACGCTACCGCGTGACCGTCACGATGTGGGTACCGACAATGCTGGCGATGATCGTGAATTGCGAGGATGCCAGCCGATACGATGTCTGCAGCCTGACGAAGATCTGGTACGGCGCCTCGCCGATCAGCCCCCCCGTGCTCGCGAGCGCGAGGAAGCTGTTTGGCGCCGGGTTCTATCAGTTCTACGGGATGTGCGAGATCGGGATGACCGCGGTGCTCAGGCCCGAAGACCACGTCGATCGGGCGTCATGTACCGGACGCGAAATGCTCTGCGCGGACATGCGCGTCGTCGATGAGCACGCCCGAACGGTCGCGCCCGGCGAGGTCGGCGAGATCGTCTCGCGCTCGCGACCGCTAGGGATGATCGGGTACTGGCGCAACGAGCACGCGACCCGCGAGGCGATGGATCACGGGTGGATTCGCACCGGAGACATGGCGCGCGACGAGGGGCAGGGTTACTTCACGATCGTCGATCGGAAGAAGGACATGATCATCTCGGGCGGGGAGAACATCTACCCGAAAGAGATTGAAAACGTGATCGCCGAGCATCCCGCAGTGAGTGAAGTCGCATGCTTCGGGATTCCGGACCCCAAGTGGGGCGAGTCGGTATGTGCGGTGATCGTGCTCAAGCCGTCTCGTCTCGAAGGCGTCGAGGAGATTTAGGCTTATTGCAGCAGCAGGCTCGCCGGCTACAAGAAGCCGCGGCGCGTCGAGCTGATGTCGGAGCTGCCGAAGAACGCCGCGGGAAAGGTCTTGCGGCGGGTTCTTCGCGAGCCGTATTGGGGCGAGCAGGGGCGCAAGGTATGAGCGCGAAGCGCGGCGAGAGCGCGCGTTCCGAAGCGCGCGTCGATTCCGACCCGCCGGCACTCGAGGCGCTTCGCGGCCCGACGGGGGAGCGACTGATCGACCCGGCGCGTGGCGTCCTCCTGGGTTCGTTCTGCGGTGCTTGCACGCGGACCTGGTTCCCGCAACGACGGATCTGTCCGCGCTGCTACTCGGGCGAGCGCGTCGGCGAACGCGCGCTCGGACGAAACGGCGTGATCTATGCGAGCACCATCGTGCGCGTGCCGTCTTCGCTGGGGCACAAGCCGCCTTACGCTTACGGATACGTCGACCTGCCCCGCGACGGCGTGCGGGTGTTCTCGCGTTTCTCGGGAAGCGCCCCGGAGGCGTTCGAGCCGGGAGCGGCTGTCGAGTTCGTCCTCGAGCCGGTTGCGAGCAACGCGCCCGCTGCGACGCTCGCCTGGGCGTTTCGGCTGGAGACGCTCGCGTGAACGAGGTCTTCATCGGCGGTGCCGGGATGACGCCTTTCGGACGTCACCCGGACCGAAGCCTGCGTGACCTCGGTCGCGAGGCCGCCATGGCTGCGATGCGCGACGCAGCCCTGTCGCCGCGCGCGGTCGACGCCGTGTACTGTGGGAACGCGCTGGGTCTCGCGCTGCAGGGCGACAGCGGGATCGGACAGGCGATCGGCTGGGAGCTCGGCATTTGCGCAGTCCCCGTGTTCAATGTTTCGAACGCGTGCGCGTCCGGATCGACCGCGCTGCACCAGGCGTGGCGTGACATCTCGGCCGGGCATTGCGAATCCGCGCTCGTGATCGGCGTCGAGAAGGCGGCGATGCCGGCAGGTCAGGTGCTCGAGGTCGGCGCCGCCGAGTTCGAGACCAGGCTCGGCGACATCTTCCCAGGTCTGTTCGCAATGGTCGCCCAGCAGCACATGGCGCGCTACGGAACGACGTTGCGCCAGATGGCGCAGGTTTCAGTCAAGAATCACGGCAACGGCTGCCTGAATCCGTACGCGCAGTTCAACCGGCCAGTGACGGTGGAAGAAGTGCTCGCATCGCCGATGATCGCCGACCCGCTCACGCTGTTCGCATGCTGCCCCAACAGCGACGGCGCGGCCGCGATCGTGCTGCGCGCCGGTCGCCGGTCGGCACGCGACGTGAGAGTCGCCGCATCGGTTCTGACCAGCGGAACCTATCTCCCGGAGCGGGACTTCACGAGCTGGGACTGTGAGCGCCGGGCAGCGCTCGCCGCGTATCGCGATGCCGCCGTGCGGCCGTCCGAGATCGATGTCGCCGAAGTCCACGACGCGTTCACGATTTGCGAGATCGTGCACTGCGAGGCACTGGGATTCTGCGACCCCGGGCAGGGCGGGCAGCTGACCGCGAGTGGCGCGACCGCGATCGACGGCGATATCGCGGTGAATCCCAGTGGGGGCCTTCAGGCGCGCGGACATCCTCCGGGGGCTTCCGGGATCGCGCAGATCTTCGAGATCGTGGCCCAACTCAGGGGCGAGGCACAAGCGCGACAGGTCCGCGACGCCCGAATCGGGCTGGCGCAGATCATGGGCGGGAGTCAAGCCAGCGACGCGCAGGCTTGCACCGTGCATGTCCTTTGCCGCGAGTAGAGCCGGGCGAGCGTCGAGCGCAGGCTGGTGCGCTTGTCAATTGTCATTCTCGGCTTGGACCCGCGGACGCGAAAATGCAGTGGGAGGTTTGAACCATGGACTTGCTCGACTTCGCCCGCGGCCCCGCGCTTGCCGTGTCGATCGCGATCTTCGTGATCGGAACGCTCTGGCGAATGGTCAGCATTCTTCGCAGGCCGCGCATGCCCGACCTGTCGGTGCCGCGCGAAGGCGCGCCATCGAAGATCGCGGGTGGGTTCGCGGCGATCGTGCGCGGCATGTGGCCGCGACGGGAGTTCGGTCAGGCGGCGTTGGTCACGACGATCAACGGTTACGTCTTCCACATCGGCCTGGCGCTCGTGTTTTTCGCCTACGCGCCGCACATCGCGTTCATTCGCCGAATCACCGGCCTGTCGTGGCCCGCCCTGCCCGACGGGGTGATGTACCTCGCCGCGGGCGCGACGATGATCTCGCTGCTCGTCGCGCTGTGGTTTCGACTGAACGACGCGGTGCTCAAGCGCATCTCGAATGCCGACGACACGATCACCTGGACCGTGACCTTTCTTCCGCTCCTCACCGGCATGGCGGTGATGGCCGAACCCTCGAGCGGGCTTCTCGCGCAACAGGAGGTGCTGTACCGCGGGCCGCTCGCGATCCACCTGCTCAGCCTGGAATTGCTGCTGATCTGGTTCCCGTTCGGAAAGCTGATGCACGCGTTTCTGTTCGCATTTTCGCGCGCCGCCACCGGCGTGCGTTTCAGCCATCGTGGGGTGAAGCTGTGAGCGCCACGACTCCCGCGTTCGACCGCCAGAGCGAGCAGGACGACCCGACCCGCGTCGAGGCCGCGATGGCCAGTTTCGTTTCGCAGTTCGGCGTGACTGCGGCGCTTCACATCGAGTCGTGCGTGCGTTGCGGGCTCTGCGCCGAGGCCTGTCACTTCCACGTGAGCACGGGCGACGCCAAGTACACGCCGGTACTCAAGCTCGACCCGTTCCGTCGCGCCTACCTGCGCGAGGCGAGCCCGTTCGCGCCGCTCGTGCGCGCACTCGGACTGGTGAAAAAGCCGTCGATCGCCGACCTCGAGCATTGGCAGGAGCTGCTCTACGACTCGTGCAACATGTGCGGGCGCTGCACCGTGGCCTGTCCGATGGGCATCGACATCGCGGAGCTGGTAAAGGAGGCGCGTCACGGAATGTTCAAGGCAGGGCTGCTTCCCGAGCGGCTCGCGCTGATGGATCGCACCGCGCGGCAATGGGGAAGCACCGCCACCCCGGGCGAAGACCTCCCCGACATCCTCGCGGAGGTCGCCGCCGAACACGGCGTCGAGATCCCCTGCGACCTGAAGAGCGCCGACGTCCTCGTCACGGCTGCACCGGCCGAGCTCGGCGAGCACACGAAGTCGCTGGCCGACGCCGCGAAGATCCTCAATCACAGCGGCGCTCGCTGGACGATGCACAGCGCCGGTTTCGACGCGTCCAACATAGGCTTCAACAACGGAGACCTCGAGTTGCAGGAGAGGCTCACCCGCGCGCTGGTCGATACCGCTGTGAAGATTGGCGCGAAGACGGTGCTTCTTCCGGAGTGCGGGCACGCCTACGGTGCGGCGCGCTGGGAGGCGGCGAAGTGGTACGGAGCCGCGCTCCCTGTGCGGATCATTCACATGACCGAGTTCCTTGACGAGTCGATCGCCTCGGGCAAGATCCGCGTCAACCCGATCGGTGAGTCGGCGACCTTCCACGATCCCTGCCAGATCGTGCGCCGTGGCGGCCTCGAGTCGGCGGCCCGCAGGGTGCTCGCCGCGCTCGGCTTCGAGTTGCGCGAACTGGAGAACCACGGTGTCACCGGCTACTGCTGCGGCGGTGGCGGCGGCGTCGTGTCGAACCAGCGCGCCACGCCGCTGCGACACAAGGTGTTCGCGATGAAACGGGACCAGGTCGAGGCGACCGGAGCGAAGCACTTCGTGACGAGTTGCGGGCAGTGCCGGATCACGCTCGAGATGGGAGCCAGGCACGCGGGGTGGAACAGGTCGCCCGAAAGTCTGCTCGAACTGGTGGCGGACAACCTCGCCGCCTAAGCCCCGGCCGGTCGAGATGTGCGCGGACCCGTGGATCGGCGGCGAGGTGATCGATCAGCGCTTGGCCCGATTCGATCGCCTCGCGGCACGGCGCGTGGACGATCAACCGCACGTCGCGCATTGCTTGCGTGCTGAAGAGGTGTCCGAGGATCAACGAATCGACGGCGGTGGCAGGCATTCGGAATTCCCGGAGGGACGCGGCGTCGGCGCTCGCGGGATCAGACCACGCCGTCGTCGTGCAGGGCGCGAACCGCGGGCGCGTCGTAGCCCAGTTCCGCGAGGATCGAATCGGTGTGCTCGCCGAGCGCCGGAATCGGATCCATCCGGGACTCGGCGCCGGAATCGACCCACGGCGGCAACAGTGCTGGAATGACCCCCGCCGGAGAATCGACCTCGCGCCAGCGCTCGCGGGCACGAAGCTGGGGATGCGACCAGACCTCGGCCATCGAGTTCAGGCGCGCGTTCGCGATCTGTGCCCGGTCGAGCCGTTCGTCCAATTGCTCCGCGCTCAGCCCCGCGAACACCTGATCGATGATCGCATCGAGCGCCTCGCGTGCCTGGCTGCGTCGCGCGTTGCTCGAAAAGCGCTCGTCACGGGCGAGTTCGGGTTGCTCGAGCACCGCGGCGCAGAACGCGGCCCACTCGCGTTCATTCTGCAGTCCGAGCATCACGGTCTTTCCTTCGCCGGTGGTGAAGGGTCCGTAGGGATAGATCGTTGCGTGGCGCGCGCCCGAGCGCGGCGGCGGCGTGCCCCCGTCGAGCGTGTAGTACAACGGATATCCCATCCACTCGACCATGCTCTCGAGCATCGAGATGTCGATCCTGCGGCCCGCCCCCGTGCGCTGGCGCTCGAGCAGCGCCGCGAGGATGCTGCTGAACGCGTACATGCCCGCTGCGATGTCGGCCACCGAGGCGCCGGCCTTGGCGGGCGTTTCCGGCGTCCCGGTGACCGAGACGAATCCGGATTCGCTCTGGATCAGAAGATCGTAGGCCTTTCGGTCGCGATACGGTCCGTCGGCGCCGTAACCTGAGATGTCGCAGACGATGATCGACGGCTTCCTCGCCGCGAGCGCGTCGTACCCGACGCCGAGCCGGGCTGCAGCGCCCGGGGCGAGGTTCTGGATCAGGACGTCGGCGCGCTCGTCGACAAGGCGATGCAGGATCTCCTGCGCCTGCGGATGCTTCAGGTCGAGCGTGAGGCTCTCCTTCGATCGATTGGTCCAGACGAAGTGCGATGCGAGGCCGCGCGCCCGGGTGTCGTAATCCCGCGCGAAATCGCCCACGCCGGGGCGTTCGACCTTGATCACGCGTGCACCGAGATCGGCGAGCTGGCGCGAGGCGAAGGGTCCGGCAATCGCGTGTTCCAGCGTCACCACGGTGATTCCATCGAGCGGCCTCATCGATCGCTCGGCGCCCTGCACGAGTGGCACGGATCGCTCGCCGGGGTCATCGTCCGCCCCGGACTTCGATGCTCGCCTGCGCTTGCATCGTCAGCCATCCCTCGTGGTCGTGCGCCCACAGTCGCACCGTCTTGCCGTCGGCCTCGGGCGATCCGTTCACGTGCAACGGGTGCAGATCGAAACTCGGCCGGATCGCCTTGAACTGGTACGCGCTGACCCAAGCGCCGGGCATGCGCTCGCGAAGCAACTCGAGCAGCAGCGTCGCGATCAGCGGCCCGTGCACGACCAGCCCCGGGTATCCTTCGACTTCGGTCGCGTAGCGACGGTCGTAGTGGATCCGATGCCCGTTGAAGGTGAGCGCGGAATAGCGAAACAGCAGCACCTCGTCGGGCTGCCAGCAGCGGGTCCAGGTGGCGCCGGTTGGCGCGGCGGTCGCGACCTCGCTTCGTCCGGACGCTGACGGGCGCGGGGCCTCGCGATAGACGATGTCGTGGTGCTCGACCAGCGCCGGGTCCGCGTCGCCCGCGCGCCCGATGTCGTGGCGAACATGCACGAAGACGAGCTTGCCGCTACGCCCGCTCTTCTCGGAGATCGACTCGATCCGCGAGCGGCGAAGGAGCGTATCGCCGACCCTCAGCGGAGAACGGAACTCGAGCTGGCTGCCTGCCCACATCCGTCTGGGAAGGTCCACCGGGGGAAGGAATCCGCCGCGCAGCGCGTGCCCATCCTCGCCGAGTTCCGACCTGCGCGGCGCAGGCAGGAAGTAGAGCAGGTGCCACAGGGGCGGAAGCAGCGTGCCCGGCGCCGGGCGCAGCGGCGCCTGGTCGAGGGTCGCGGCGAGCGCCGCACAGGGGCCCGCCGCGACGACGTCGCTCGCTTCTTCGACGCGTCCGATCCAGTCTTCGAGGTTCATCACCCCGATTACACCACGAGCGCGGCCTCTCGTGCGCCCGCGTCGTGCCGCCATCGCTCGCGCGTCGACGCGGGGGCGCGGTGCTCACGTATAGTCGTCTTCCCACCGTGCCGAAGATCGTGCTCATGGGTGGCGGACACGCCCACCTGATCGCCGTGCCCGCGCTCGCCGAGGCGGTGCGCGGTCGTGCCGAGCTGGAGTTGATCGCGCCGCGCCGCACGCGCGAACTACCCTGGCGACCTCGGGAGATCGGCTGCTCCAGGGAATGTCGCCGCTCGCCGCGCGCCTGGCGCATGCATCGTTGCTCGATCGGCGAATCGACCTGCGTTTCGGGCACCGCTACGTCGGGGCCGAGCGCGGCGCGGCGCGTTTCGAGGCGCATCCTGCCGTGAACGCCGATCTCGTGATCGTCGCGACCGGCGCACGTCCGCCGCAGTGGCTCGGGCTCGCCGCGGCGCGCGACACGGTGTCGGTCGCCGCCGATGGCGGGCTGGCGATTCGCTCGGATCTCCGCTCGGCCTCGCACCCGGCGGTGTTCGCCGCGGGGGACTGCGCGACCTTCATCGACCAGTCCGTGCCGAAATCGGGCGTGCACGCGCTGCGTCAGGGGCCGGTGCTGGCACGCAACCTCGCACGCGGCCTTTGCGCAGCCAACGGTGGGGCGCCAGCATCCGCGCTGGCCGTCGCCGCCGAGCGTTTCGCGCCCCGGCGCTGGACGCTCGCCCTGCTCAACCGCTGCGACGGAAGCGCGATCGGCGCGTGGGGGCCGTTGGGCTTCGCGGGCGAATGGGCCTGGCGCTGGAAGGACCGCATCGACCGGCGCTTCATGGCGCGCTTCGATCAGGACGATGAAGCGCCCGGCGACACAGCGGTGTAATGTAAGGACCCCGCACGAGCACTTACGAATCGGAATCATGCACGACGTCCTGCAGTTCATTGCCAAGACAGACTTCCCGGCGATCCGGCGCAGGGCGCTGTCGACTCTTCAGGTCAACCTTGGCTACCTGTGCAACCAGTCGTGCGTGCACTGTCACGTGAATGCCGGACCGCACCGCACCGAGATGATGGACGCCGATACGATCGACCTGGTCCTGGCATTCGCGCTGCGCCAGCGGGTTGGCGCGCTCGACCTCACCGGCGGAGCGCCCGAGTTGAACCCGAATTTCCGGGACATGGTGTCGCGCGCGCGCGGCGCCGGCGTGCAGGTGATCGACCGCTGCAACCTCACCGTGCTGTTCGAGCCGGGCCAGGAAGGGCTCGCGGAATTCCTTGCGGGCAACCGGGTCGAGATCACCGCGTCGCTGCCGTGTTACCTCGAGAGCAACGTCGACGCACAGCGCGGCAAGGGCGTGTTCGACGCCAGCGTTCGCGCGCTGCAACTGCTCAACCGCCTGGGCTATGGAAATCCGGACGACGAACTGCGGCTGAATCTGGTCTACAACCCGCAGGGAGCGGATCTGCCGCCGGCGCAAGCCGGCCTGCAGGCCGACTACCGGCGCATGCTGGGTGAGAAGTTCGGCATCCAGTTCACGCAGTTGTACACGCTCGCGAACATGCCGATCCAGCGTTTTGGTTCCACGCTTGTCTCGAAGGGGAAGTTCGACGGTTACATGGCGTTGTTGCGCGAAGCGCATCGCGACGAGAACCTCGACTCCGTGATGTGTCGTGAGCTGATCAGCGTCGACTGGCAGGGCTTCATCTACGACTGCGACTTCAACCAGATGCTCGGTTTGCCGCTGCGGCGTGCCGATCGCGCGCGCAGCCATCTGCGAGACCTGCTCGACGAATCGCTGAACGACAACCCGATCGTGGTCCGCAATCACTGCTACGGCTGCACCGCGGGCCAGGGGAGTTCCTGCGGCGGCGCGCTGGCGGCGGTGGGCGGCTGAAGCAGTGCGCCCGGGGCGGAACTGCCCTGAGGGCTCCTGACGCGCGTCGCCACCCCGAGTGCACCGTTGTGGCTGCAGGCGCGCGCGACGCATCGTGGGGACGTTGCCGGTGCGATCCTCGACTGGTGCAGTCCGCTGCGCAGGGAGAAGAAGAATGAACCGTCGAAAGGTCCTGTTGTTGCTCGTCATCGCCGCCGCGGTGCTGGCGTTCTTCTCGCTGGGGCTCGATCGCTATTTCACGCTCGCCGAGGTCAAGTCCCGGCAAGCCCAGGTCACGCAACTGTTCGCCGAACGTCCCTGGACGGTATCCGGCGCGTTCTTCCTGGCCTATGTCGCGGTCACTGCGCTGTCGCTTCCCGGCGCGGCGTTGATGACCTTGCTCGCCGGGGCGGTGTTCGACCTGCTCCTGGGCGTGGTGATCGTGTCCTTCGCCTCGACGATCGGCGCGACATTGGCGTTTCTTTCGTCGCGCTTCCTGTTTCGCGATTCGGTCCAGTCGCGTTTCGGCGACAAGCTCGCCGCGATCAACAGGGGGGTCGAGAAGGAAGGGGCTTTCTACCTGTTCACCTTGCGCCTGGTGCCGGTATTCCCGTTCTTCCTGGTCAACCTCGTCATGGGGTTGACCACGATCACGGCACGAACGTTCTTCTGGGTGAGTCAGGGCGGGATGTTGCTCGGGACGATCGTCTACGTGAACGTAGGCACACAGCTCGCGCAGCTCGATTCGCTCGGCGGAATTCTCTCGCCGGCCGTGCTGGGATCGTTCGTCGCGCTGGGGCTGCTGCCGCTCGTGACCAAGAGAGTCGTCGATCTCGTGAAGTCGCGCCGGGTCTACGCGCGATGGACGCGGCCGGCCTCTTTCGATCGCAACCTGGTCGTGATCGGAGCGGGAAGCGCGGGACTCGTGAGCTCTTACATCGCCGCGGCGGTCAAGGCAAAGGTCACGCTGGTCGAGCGTCACCGCATGGGGGGCGATTGCCTGAACACCGGCTGCGTTCCGTCGAAGGCACTGATCCGCAGCGCGAAGTTGCTCCACCAGGCGCGCAACAGCCAGGCCTACGGGATTCGATCGCTCGACGCCGAGTTCGATTTTTCCAGCGTGATGGAACGCGTGCAGCGCGTGATCCGTGCGATCGAACCGCATGATTCGGTCGAGCGCTATACCGGGCTGGGTGTCGAGTGCCTGATCGGCGACGCGAAGATCGTTTCGCCCTGGGAAGTCGAGGTGGTGCAGCCCGCGGGCGAGACGCGAAGGCTCACGACACGCAGCATCGTGCTCGCCACGGGGGCGCGTCCGATGGTGCCACCGATTCCGGGGATCGACGACGTCGGTTACCTGACGTCGGACACGCTGTGGGACATCCGCGAATTGCCGCGGCGCTTTCTGGTTCTTGGCGGCGGACCGATCGGATGCGAGCTGGCGCAGGCTTTCGCCCGGCTCGGGTCGAAGGTCATGCTGGTGGAGATGCTTCCGCGACTGATGGTGCGCGAGGACGAGGATGTCTCGCGTGCCGTGACCGAGACGTTTCGCGCCGAGGGCATCGACGTCAGGGTCGGACACAAGGCGCAGCGCTTCGAGTTGCGCGACGGCCGCCGCGTGATGGTGGCCGAGGCCGGCGGTCACGCGGTCGAGGTGGAGTTCGACACGATGCTCTGTGCGCTGGGCAGGGTGGCCAACGTCACGGGCTACGGACTCGAGGAGCTCGGAGTCGCGCTCGCGCGCCCGCGCACCGTGGAGGTCAACGAGTTCCTGCAGACGAACTACCCGAACATCTTCGCCTGCGGCGACGTCGCCGGTCCGTACCAGTTCACGCACACTGCGGCGCACATGGCCTGGTATGCATCGGTCAACGCGCTCTTTGGCCGTTTCAGGCGCTTCAGGGTCGACTACTCGGTCATTCCCTGGGCTACGTTCACCGATCCTGAAGTCGCGCGGGTCGGCATCAACGAGCAGGAGGCCGTTCAGAAGGAAATCGCGCACGAGGTGACCTGCTACGGCATCGACGACCTCGATCGGGCGATCGTCGACGAAGCGGCGCACGGCTTCGTCAAGGTGATCACGCGCAAGGGCAGCGATCGGATCCTGGGCGTGACGATCGTCGGCGAACACGCAGGCGATCTGATCGCCGAGTACGTCAGCGCGATGAGGCACGGTCTCGGGCTGAACAAGATACTCGGCACGATCCACATCTATCCCACGCTCGCGGAGGCGAACAAGTTCGTCGCAGGCCAATGGAAGAAAGCACACGCGCCGCAGCGTCTGTTGCGCTGGGTCGAGCGGTTTCATCGATGGCAGCGCGCCTGATAGCGCCGGGCGACCGACGCTGAGAGCCGGTGCGAACAACGTCCCAGCACGCAGATGCGAATCGTCGCGGTCGTTCCGGTGCTCGACGAACAGGCGTCGATCGAAGCCTGTCTCGAGCCGTTGCTGGCCGAGGCCGCGCAGGTGATCGTCGTCGACGCCGCGAGCCGCGATCAAACCTGCGCGCTCGCGAGCAACGCCGGGGCGCTCGTCGTGTCGGCCCCGCCCGGGCGCGCGTCGCAGATGAATGCCGGGGTCGGGCACGCCGGCAGCTTCGATGCCGTGGTGTTCGTGCACGCCGACACGCGACTGCCGCCAGGTTGGGCGGCGGCCATCGCGCGGGCGCTGGCGGGTGGCCGCGACTGGGGGCGCTTCG
>JAHDXY010000024.1:20739-24757 GCA_023384005.1 Burkholderiaceae bacterium
ACGTTCGCCTGGACAGCGATCGGACCGTTCTTCGGATCGTCGCGACGATGATGAACATGCGCTCGCGCCTGCGCGGGATATGTACCGGCGACCAGGCGATCTTCGTCGCCCGAGATGCCTGGTTGCTCTGCGGCGGATATCCGAACCAGCCATTGATGGAAGACATCGCACTCTCGCGACGACTGCGTCGCCGCTGCGGGATGCCGGCGGCCTTGCGCCTGCGCGTGGCGGTATCGGCCCGGCGATGGAACCGTCACGGAGCGTGGCGCACGATCGCACTTATGACCCTGATGCGGACGATGTACTTCCTCGGCGCGCGGCCCTCGTTGCTGCATCGCTGGTACTACGGGCGTTCGAAGCAGCCGTGACGAGCCGAAGCGTCGCGCGCGAGCGCATAGTGATCGTCTTCGCTCGGGTTCCGCAGCTCGGACAGGTCAAGACACGACTCGCGCGTTCGGTCGGCGACGAGGAGGCGCTTCGGGTGCACCGCAGCTTGCTGGGGCGCACGGTGCGGGTCGCGGCTCGAGTCGAAGGCGCGCGGGTGCGGTTGTGCATCGCCGGCGAGGATCGCAATGGCGAATGCACGGCGCTCGCCGCCGTGTGTGGCGCGCAGCTCGCATCGCAGCAGGGCGCAGACCTCGGCCAGAGGATGCGCGCTTCGCTCTCTGGCGCGCTGGCCGAGGGGCTTCGACCGGTTCTGGTCGGATCGGACTGCCCGGAGCTGACTGCACGGGATCTCCACGATGCCTTCGAGGCGCTCGAGCAGTTCGATGCGGTGTTCGCGCCCACCGAGGATGGCGGATACGCGCTGGTCGGCGCGCGGCGCGAAATCGCGCCGGCCTTCGAGCGGATTGCCTGGGGCGGGCCGGACGTGATGCGGGCGACGCGCGAACGACTCGGCGACGCAGGTATCGGCTGGCGCGAACTGCGAACGCTCTGGGATCTGGACCAGTTCGACGACTACCGCCGATGGCGCTCGCTCGATGCACCGCGCTGATCGCCGCCGCCTGTTGCGATGCGCCTGCGCCGCCTGCGCGATCCTCTCGGGCAGCGTGTCAGTGACGCTGCCGGGGAGCGTCGCACGGGCCCAGCCACTGGCGCGAACACGCGAGCCGCAGGCCGCCTGGCACGACGGTGCGCTCGCCGCGTTCTCCTCTGCCTTGCCCGGAGCCCCGGTTCCCGGAGGGTGGTCCGAACGCGAACTCGGCGGAATCGCGCGCAACCGCTTCTCGCTGGTCTCCGACGGCGGCGTCACGGTGCTCAGGATCGATTCGCAATCGAGCGCATCGAGCCTGATCCATCCGGTTTCGGGCGTCGCGGCGCGGGCACGACGGGTTCGATGGAGCTGGTGGGTCGACGCCTATCCGGCGCGCGACGCGCTCGGGGAGAAGCGTGGCGACGATTTCGCCGCGCGCGTCTACCTGCTGTTCGACTATCCGCTCGAGAGAGTTCCAACCGCGCAGCGATGGTTGCTGCGTCTTGCCAACGTGCTTCACGGCGACGAGGTTCCCGCCGCGTCGATCTGTTACGTCCTCGACCCGAGGGCGCCAACGGGAACGATGTTCGCATCTCCCTATACCGAGCGCGTCAGGATGATCGTCGTGCGCTCGACGCGCGAACTCGGTCGCTGGTGGAGCGAGGAGCGCGACGTTGCCCAGGACTTCGCACGCGCGTTCGGCGCCGAGCACGGTCCTGGCGTCGCGCCGATTCGCGCGATCGTCGTGGCTAGCGACACCGATCAGAGCGGCGCGCGCGTCCAGGCGAGATTCGGCGACGTCGCGGTCGCGGGGGCGTAGGCGCGCCTCTGGTGGAGGCATCCGCACGCCCGCAGTCCGAGCGCGGGCCGGTCGCGTCGTCGACCCGCCCGCGTTCGCGCATCGCGCAGGGTTCAGGCGCGCAGTGCGACAGGCTCGTCGAGCTTCGCAGTCGCGAACAGCGCCTCGATCGGAATCGGCACGCCGATCAGCTCTCCCTGAACGTATTCGACGCCCAGCATCTTGAGGCGATCGTAGATGTCCTGGCTGTGGACGTGCTCGGCGATCGTGCGCACGTTCAGGCGACGCGCGACGCGCACCGTCGAGAGAACGATCTCCTCGTCGATCGGGTTCGTCACCAGGTTGCGGATGAACGAGCCGTCGATCTTCAGGTAATCGAGAGGAAAGCGCTTCAGGTACTCGAAGGTGGCCAGTCCGGTGCCGAAATCGTCCAGCGCGATGCCGAACCCCTCGGCCTTCAGGTCGTCGACCAGGCGTGACGCGGCACCGGGATTGCGGATCGCCTCGCTTTCGGTGATCTCGAATACGACCTTGTCGGCGGGAATCGCGTAGAGCGCGCGCTGTTCGCGGACGAACGCGGCGATCGAGCCGTCGCTCATCGTGAGTCCCGAGAGGTTGATCGAGCACTTGTGGGTGCGCGCGAGCGCATCCTGGTTGGTTGCGAGCCAGCCGAACACCTTCTGGATCACGCCGCGATCGAGCGTGACGGTCATCTGCGCCTGCACGGCAAGCGGCAGGAACTCGGGCGGGCGGATCAACGCGCCGTCGCGATCGCGCAGCCGGGTGAGCACTTCGTACGAGAGCATTCCCGGCGGCGCCTCGGGGTCTACCATCGGTTGGGCGTACACCTCGAGGCGCTGCTCGCGAATTGCCTCGCGCACGTGCTCGATCTTCCCCTGGTGGGAGCGCCGTGCGTCGATCATCGTCTGCGAGAGCGGCTCGACGAACAACTGCGGGTCGCGCACGCTCGCCGCGATCGCCATGGCGTCCGAAAGCGACAACAGGCAGTCCTCGCCGTTGATCAGCACGTGGCGGTCGATCAACAACCCGCCGACGCTCGCCTGAATGCGGATGCTGCCATGGTCGGCCTTGTAGACCTGACCGTTGAGCTGCGAGTAGACCTCGCGCGACAATGCGCGCACCTGCGCGACGGTATCGGCAGTGAGCAGGATCGCGAAGCGCCCGGAGGACAGGCGCGCCGCCTGCACGCCGCCGGGCTGGCGCGCGAGCAGCAGCGCGACGCTTTGCTCTAGTTGCAGCGCCTGGATCGGGCCACACAGATCGTGGATCGTGTCGAAGTTGCCGATGTGGATGCCGACCAGACCGTAGTTCGGCCGTTGCGCGGCGACGAGCCGCTCTCCAAGTTCGCAGAGCAGGCCGCGGTCGTTCAGAAGTCCGGTTGTGAGATCCTGGCGCGCCTGCTCGGCGGCGCGCGCGAGCGCTTGCCTGCGATCGGCCGCAACTGACTGCAGCAGCAGCGCGACGACGACCGCGCACAACACGAGAACCGCGCCTTCGAGCGCCACGAGCGAGTCGCCGCCCGGGTGCGTCGCGTACGCGCGCGCCGCGAGCAACACGACTGCGGTGGCGAACAAGGTAAGTGCGGTCGCTCGTTCGGCCAGTCGTACCGAGGTCCAGGCGACGATCGGGAAGTAGAAGAAGAGCAGGGCGCTCGCGTAGAAGCGCTGTTCGAACCCGGAAAGGAGAAGGCTCGCGGCGATCACCGCCAGCGTGAGCAGGATCGCGGAGCCGTCGAACAACCTCACGCGTTCGGCCAACGCCTCGGAAGGCGAATCGACGTCGCGCGCCCACGCGAGCAGCGCCGGCGCGACGAGCAGCATCCCAAGCGCGTCGAACAGCCACCATCCCATGAACAGGTGTACCGCGTGTACGTCGGCGAGCATATCGGTCGCGCGTATTCCGAGCACCGCGAGCAGCGCGTCTAGCGGAGCCGCGATCAGCGCGACGACGATCATGAATCTGAGCACGTCGTCGAGGCGATAGTCGGCCGGCTTCCACGTGCCGAGCTTGCGGATCACCGTGATCGCCGCCGCCGGCCCCGCCGCAGTACCGAAGAACGCCGCCAACGCGAGTGCCGCGTTGCCGAATTCGCTAAGGGCCCAGATGCCGGCGCCGCTCGCCGCGACCAGCACCCATTGCGTACCGTAGCGCCAGCCGAATGCGAGCGCGATCGCCGCCGCGGGCCAGAGGACGAGTAGCGACGGACTGTCGAACGCGAGCAT
>JAHDXY010000024.1:24767-29558 GCA_023384005.1 Burkholderiaceae bacterium
GGCGCGGCACCGGGCCTATCCGCGAGCGGGTCTTCGTGTGGGCTGGAAGCAAGGCCTGGTCGTGGATGCGAAGGGTGGGCTGATCGATCGTGCCTGGCGGGCGCGTGAGCTCGGCCGCACGGGCGAAGTTCAACGCGCAGTGTAATCCGAAAGAGGGCCCGCGAGACAGCGCGCTGCGGCCCCGCCGGCACGGGCGCGAACCCGGTACGCCGGCGGGGGCGAAGCTGATCAGGCGGCGATCAGCTGGCGCAGGACGAACGGAAGGATTCCGCCGTGGCGGAAGTAGTCGACCTCGATCGCGGTGTCGATTCGCAGCAGCAGCGCAACGCGGCGGGTCGAGCCATCGGCGCGACGGATCACGAGGGTGAGCTCCTGCTGCGGGCGCAAGTCCGCATCGGGCGCCTCGAGATCGAAGGTCTCGTTTCCGGTGATGCCGAGCGACTCGACGCTGTCGTCCCCTCTGAACTGAAGCGCGAGCACCCCCATCCCGATCAGGTTGGAGCGGTGGATGCGCTCGAAGCTGCGCGCGATCACGGCCTTCACGCCGAGCAATTGCGTTCCCTTCGCTGCCCAGTCGCGCGACGATCCGGTGCCATACTCCTCGCCGCCGAACACCATCGTCGGCACGCCGTCGGCAATGTAACGCATCGCCGCGTCGTATATCGACATCTGCTCGCCGCTAGGCTGGTGAATCGTGACCCCACCCTCGACGCGTGAACCGTCGGCCGCGGGTGCGATCATCAAGTTCTTGATGCGCACGTTGGCGAAGGTGCCGCGCATCATGACCTGGTGGTTGCCGCGCCGCGATCCGTAGCTGTTGAAATCGGCCTTTGCCACCGCGTTGTCGATCAGCCACCTCCCGGCCGGCGACGACTCCTTGATCGACCCGGCCGGAGAGATGTGATCGGTGGTGATCGAGTCGCCGAACACGCCGAGTGCGCGCGCGCCGCGAACCGCAGCGCTGGCCGTCGAGGGCGTGAGTTCGAAGCCCTCGAAAAATGGCGGCTCGGCGATGTAGGTCGATTCGGGCCAATCGTAGACCTGGCCCTTGACGCCTTCGATGCGCTCCCAGAGCTTGCCCGGCTTGCTCTCGACCTGCGCGTAGTTCTCCTTGAACACCTTTGGATTCATCGCGTGTTTCATCAGCGATTGCACCTCTTCGCCGCTCGGCCAGATGTCGCCCAGCCAGATGTCCTTTCCGCCCTTGCCCTTGCCGACGGGCTCGGTCATCAGGTCGACGTTGACGTTGCCCGCGAGCGCGTACGCCACCACGAGTGGAGGCGAGGCGAGGAAGTTCGCCTTCAGGTTCGGGTGGATGCGAGCCTCGAAGTTGCGATTGCCCGAGAGAACGGCGGCGCAAACGAGCTCGTTCTTCAGGATCAGGTCGTTGATCTCCGGCTTGAGGTCGCCGGCGTTGCCGATGCACGTCGTGCAGCCGTACGCCGCGACGTCGAAACCAAGCTTCTCCAGATAAGGCAGCAGCCCCGCCTTTTCGAGGTACTCGGTGACGACGCGCGAGCCTGGGGCGAGCGAGGTCTTCACGTTCTTGCCGACCTTCAGTCCGGCTTCGACTGCGCGCTTGGCGAGCAAGCCGGCGGCGAGCAGCACGCCGGGGTTCGAGGTGTTGGTGCACGAGGTGATCGCCGCGATCAGGACGTCGCCGTTGCGGATCTCGGTGCCGTCGGCGCCACGAAAGACCTTGTCGAGCTTGTCGGCGGGCTGGTTGAAACCATTGTCCGCATTCGGTTTGGAGAACAGCTCGGCAAAAGTTCGCTTCATGCTGCCGAGCTCGATCCGGTCCTGCGGGCGCTTCGGACCGGCGAGAGAGGGGGCGACGCTCGCGAGGTCCAGCGACACGACATCGGAGTAGTCCAGTTCGCCCGCCTTGGGGACCCCGAACAGGCCCTGCGCGCGAAAGTACGATTCGAAGGCATCGATCTCGGCCCCGGTGCGGCCCGTGCCTTCGAAGTAGTCGATCGTACGCTCGTCGACCGGGAAGAACCCCATCGTCGCGCCATACTCGGGCGCCATGTTCGCGATCGTCGCGCGGTCCGTCAGCGCGAGACTGGAGGTTCCCTCGCCAAAGAACTCGACGAACTTCCCGACCACCTTGTGCGCGCGCATCATCTCGGTGACGCGCAGCACGAGGTCGGTCGCGGTGACGCCTTCACGCAAACGACCCTTCAGCTCGACGCCGACGACATCGGGGGTGAGGAAGTACACCGGCTGGCCCAGCATCGCCGCTTCTGCCTCGATTCCGCCGACCCCCCACCCGACGACCCCGATCCCGTTGATCATCGTCGTGTGGCTGTCGGTGCCCACCAGGGTGTCAGGGTAGAAGACCCCGTCGCGGCCCTTGTGCACTCCGCGAGCCAGATACTCGAGATTCACCTGGTGCACGATTCCGAACCCGGGCGGCACGACCCCGAAGGTGTCGAAGGCCTGCATGCCCCACTTCATGAACTGATAGCGCTCCTTGTTGCGAGAGAACTCCAGCTTCATGTTCAGGTCGAGCGACTGCCTGGTGCCGAAGTGATCGATCATCACCGAGTGGTCCACAACGAGATCGACCGGAACGAGCGGCTCGATCGCCTTGGGGTTGCGGTTCATGCGCTTTGCGACGCTTCGCATCGCAGCGAGATCGGCGAGCAGCGGCACGCCCGTGAAGTCTTGCAGCACGACGCGGGCGACAACGAACGGGATTTCTTCCACCCGATCGGCGTTGGGCTTCCAGTTGGCGAGCTGCTCGACGTGCTCGCGCGTGACCCTGAGGCCATCGCAATTGCGCAGCACCGACTCGAGCACTATTCGAAGCGACACTGGCATGCGCCTGATCGCGGGGAACTTGCTCGCCAGCGCGGGCAGCGACTGCATCGTCGCCTCCTTTCCCGAGCGAAGCTTGAACGGCTTCAGTGTCTTGAACGGATCGTTGCTCATTTCCTGCCTCTCTGGATCATGGGTTTGGGGATTTCGTGTCAGGGTTTGCGCGCGTCGCTCTTGGCGCGCGAGCGGCTCTGTGGTCCGGGCACGGGCTCGGCGCGAAACGTCCCGTCGACCATGTTCAGCGTGCCCATTCCGGGGACGACGACGTCGCCCGCCTTCTGTCCGTTCGCGCAGGGGCCCAGAAAGCGTGCGACGATAGCTTCCCTGTCCTCGCGACGCACCCCACCGAGCGGCGGGTCGTAGGTGACCAGCGTATCGATCCGGTACTCGGTCTCGAAGTCGCCCGACGCGATCGCGCGGCTGACGACGACGCTGCGCGATTCGCGACAGACCGATTCGGCGAGCCAGGACTGCCCCGCGCGCCGGAAGGCGCCCAGCGAGCAGGCTCCGCGCTCGCCGACGCTGCGATCGAGGTGCGAAGTGCGCGTGTCGGTCCTCTCGCCTACGCAAAAGCGGGTCGGCGGAAGGCCCGACGCCTGCGCGGAGGCGCCTCGCACTTCCCACAGCCCCGCCTTGCGCTTCGGGTGGTCCTGCTCGGCGCGAGCGCCGGCGCAAGCGAGCGCAAAGCCAAGCGCGAGCGCGAGCGCGGCGGCGGCGACGCCGCGGGCACGCGCGCGGGTGCGCGGCGTGGCCGACTGCCCGGCGCGCGGTGCGGCGCGCGGCGTCGGACTGCGTTCGCCGCTCATCGCGTTCAGATCACGTACAGATCGACGTATTCGTGGACGCTCATCGCCTCGAGGCGCTTCTGGTCGAGCGAGACCTCGAGGATCGCCGCCTGCTGCCTGGGGGGGAACCTGCGGGCGAGGTTGATCCGGAACTTCTCCTCGAGAAGCGGGATGCCGTCCTTGCGGCGGCGCTTGTGCCCGATCGGGTACTCGCACACGACTTCCTTGAGCTTCTTGCCGTCGTTGAACTCCACCGTGAGGGCGTTCGCGATCGAACGTTTCTTCGGGTCGTGGTAGTCCTTGGTGAACTTCGGGTCCTCGACGCAGACGATCCGATCGCGCAGCGTATCGATGCGCGGATCGCTGGCGATCTTGTCCTCGTAGTCCTCGGCGGTGAGGCGTCCGTGGATGATCGGCACGGCGACCATGTACTGGATGCAGTGATCGCGATCGGCCGGATTGCTCAGCGGCCCCTTCTTGTCGATGATCCGGATGCACGCCTCGTGCGTGCGGATCGTGATCCGCTTGATGTCGGCGGCGCTCCTGCCGAGCTTGGCGAGCTGGCCGTGGAGCTCCATCGCGCACTCGACGGCAGTCTGCGAGTGGAACTCCGCCGGATACGAGATCTTGAACAGCACGTTCTCCATCACGTAGCTGCCGTAGGGTCGCTGGAACCGGAACGCGTTGCCACCGAACAGAACGTCGTAGAAGCCCCAGGTCTTCGCGCTGAGAACCGAGGGGTAGCCCATCTCGCCGGTCCTCGCGATCAGCGCCAGGCGCACGGCACGACTGGTGGCGTCGCCCGCCGCCCAGCTCTTGCGCGAACCGGTGTTCGGCGCGTGGCGATAGGTGCGCAACGACTGCCCGTCGACCCAGGCGAGAGAAACCGCGTTGATGATCTCGTCGCGCGCGAGTCCGAGAAGTTGCGCCACGACGGCAGTCGACGCGACCTTGACCAGCACGACGTGATCGAGCCCGACCTTGTTGAACGAGTTCTCCAGCGCGATGCATCCCTGGATCTCATGGGCCTTGATCATCGCGGTGAGCACGTCTCGCATCGACAGCGGCTTCCTGCCCGCCGCGATCGCGTTGCGGCTCATCCAGTCGGCCACCGCGAGGATGCCGCCGAGGTTGTCCGAGGGATGGCCCCACTCGGCGGCGAGCCAGGTGTCGTTGAAGTCCA
>JAHDXY010000392.1 GCA_023384005.1 Burkholderiaceae bacterium
AGCGCGTGACGCAGATGATCTCGGGCATCGACGTGATCATGTACCAGTCCGACGAGGAGCTCAAGAAGCTCGCGCGCAAGGCGATCGAACTTGGAATCGCCGACGCGGTGAACTTCAGCCGCGAGTGGAGCGAGGTCGAGCCGGCACTGAAGAAGCTTCCCAGGGGCGTCGAGTGGCTCGCGGCGCTCGAGGCGGTGCGCGACCCGTGGTTTTTCATTTCCACCGGGACAGGCTGGTATCACCACGACCGTTCGTGGAACGACAACATGAACGTCCCGCTCTCCGGGATCCAGACCTACGTCGAGAAACTGCGGGCGGGCGCGAGCATAGAACGCCCGATGGATCAGGTGCGCGTCGAGCGCGACCGGATCACCGCCGAGTATCGCGCGCTGATCGAGTCGCCCGACGACCTGAAGCAGTTCGACGAGCTGCTCGGCTGCGCGAAGACGGTGTTCCCGTACGTGGAGAACCACCTGTTCTACGTCGAGCACTGGTTCCATTCGATCTTCTGGAACAAGGTGCGCGAAGTGGGCGCGATACTCAAGGAGCACGGCGTGATCGCCGACGTCGAGGATGTCTGGTACCTGCGTCGCGACGAGATCAAGCAGGCGCTGTGGGACGTGGTCACGGCATGGGCGACCGGCGTGACGCCGCGCGGCACGAAGACCTGGCCCAAGGAGGTCGAGTGGCGCAAGGGCGTGATGCAGAAGTTCCGCGAGTGGAACGCGCCGCCGGCGATCGGCACTGCGCCGGAGGTGATCCAGGAGCCGTTCACGATCGTTCTCTGGGGTGTGACGAACAAGTCGCTCGCCGACTGGGCAGCGGTGCAGGACGCCACGGATCCGGCCAGCGTGAACGAACTCAAGGGATTCGCCGGCAGCCCCGGGAAGTGGACCGGCAGGGCGCGCGTGTGCAAGACCGTCGACGAGATCCGTCAGCTGCAGGACGGCGAGATCCTGGTGGCTCCGACGACTTCGCCATCGTGGGCGCCGGCGTTCGCGAGGATCGGCGCCTGCGTGACCGACGTGGGCGGCGTGATGAGCCACGCGGCGATCGTCTGTCGCGAGTACGGGATGCCGGCGGTCGTGGGCACCGGGCACGCCACCAGGATCATCAAGACCGGAATGATGCTGCAGGTCGACGGCTCGAGCGGCGCGGTGTCGATCGCCCGGTGAGACGGCGATGATGATCAGTACCCCGCATCTGCCGACGACGGGGGCGGCGTCGGCGCGGGCGCGCGCGGCTGGCGCGAGCCCGCCGCTCGTTTGCTGGTTCGAGGAGTGCTCGCGCGAATCGGTGCCGTTAGTGGGAGGGAAGTGCGCCTCGCTCGGTGAACTCACCAACGCGGGCGTGCGCGTGCCGCCGGGGTTCGCCGTGACCACCGAGACCTATCGCAGGTTCATCGCCGAGGCCGGATTGCAGCGCACCATCGGCGAGCAGCTCGCGCGGCTCGACGTGGGCGACCTCGGGGCACTCGAAGCCGCGAGCGCGTCGATCCGTGCGGCTATTCACGAGCACCCGTTCTCGAACGAGATCGAGGACGCGATCGCGGAGTCGTACCGGAAGCTGTCGGTTCGCTGTTGCGTGCCGGCGGCGCCGGTCGCCGTGCGCTCGAGCGCGACCGCGGAAGACCTGCCGGACGCGAGTTTCGCGGGCCAGCAGGACACGTTCCTGTGGATTCGCGGCGCCAACGAAGTGCTCGATCACGCGCGACGCTGCATCTCGAGCCTGTTCAGCGCACGGGCGATCGGGTATCGGGCCCAGAAGGGCTTCAGCCAGACCGATCTCGCGTTGAGCGTGGGCGTGCAGAAGATGGCGAATTCGTTCACCGCCGGGGTGATGTTCACGCTGCACCCGGGCAACGGCGACCGTTCGGTCATCGTGATCGACTCGAACTTCGGCTTCGGGGAATCGGTGGTCTCGGGAGAGGTCACTCCCGACCAGTTCGTCGTGAACAAGGTGACGCTCGACATCCTCGAACGCACGATCTCGACCAAGGAGATCTGCTACACGGTCGACGCCAAGTCGCAGCGCTCCGTCCGGATCGAGGTCCCCCACGAGCGACGGCGCGTGCAGTCGCTGATCGACGACGAGATCACGCAGCTCGCGTGGATGGGCAAGCAGATCGAAAAGCACTACGGCTGTCCGATGGACATCGAGTGGGCGGTCGACAAGGACCTTCCCGCCGGAGGCAACCTGTACATCCTGCAGGCCCGTCCCGAGACAGTCTGGAGCCGAAAGGCGCGTGCGAGCAGCGCGCAGGCCGGCGAACGTTCGGCGGTCGACTACATCCTCGACAGCATGCTGCGCGGAAGAAAAGTGAATTAGTGCGCGGCGACGCGAAAAGCGTCGCCGCGGAGTCGCGTAAACCAAGTGGAGAACCCATGAGCAAGGGAATCGAGACACAACCGATCAACGATCTTCGCAGCTTCATCAGCGCCTGCGAGGCGCACGGCGAGCTGCACCGCGTCAAGACCGAAGTCGACTGGAAGTGGGAGCTGTGTCACGTCTCGAAAGTGAACGAGGAGAACAAGGGTCCCGCGCTTCTGTACGAGAACGTGAAGGGCCACTCGATCCCGGTGTTCACCAGCGCGTTCACCACGCCGCGGCGCCTGGCGATCGCGCTCGAGCAGGACCCCTCGCTGTCGATGAGCAATCTGTCGAAGAAGTGGATGGAACTCACGACCAAGCAGCTGGTCAAGCCGAAGTTCATCGACAACCCGGTCGTGAAGGAGAACATCGTCGAAGGCGACGACGTCGACCTCGAGAAATTCCCGGTGCCCTGGTTCTACCCTGACGACGGCGGGCGCTTCTTCGTCACCGCCGGGTACCTGGTGACTCAGGACCCGGATACCGGATGGACCAACCTCGGAACCTATCGCTCGCAGGTGCTCGGAAAGAATCTGCTCGGCTCGCAGATCATCAAGGGCAAGCACGGCGACATGCACATGAAGAAGTACCAGGAGCGCGGCGAGCTGATGCCCGCCGCCGCGGTCGTTGGCTGCGATCCGGTGCTGTTTCTCGCCGCATCCACCCTTGTGAGCGCGCAGCTCGACGAGTACGACATCGGCGGCTCGCTGCGCCAGCGGCCGATCGAGGTGTTCAAGTCCGATCTCACCGGCCTGACGCTACCCGCGAACGCGGAGATCATCGCCGAGGGCTGGATCGACCCGAACGAGCTGATGGACGAGGGTCCGT
>JAHDXY010000393.1 GCA_023384005.1 Burkholderiaceae bacterium
CTGGTCGAGTCGGCCGCGGACGTTCTCGACGAACTCGGCGAGATCGTTCCCGGCACGGCGGCGAGCCTGGCTCGCGGGTCCGGCGCGGGCGCCCGCGTCTCGGCTCCCGGAGCGCCGGCGGCTGCCGGCAGGCTGCCTGCCCGGTCCGCCGCGAGCACGTCGCGGCGGGCGGGGGCGGGCGCGCGAGGACGCGCCGACCCGGTCGAGGCGGCGCTCGGCTGGGATCCGGCGAGCGCCGAACTGCTCGCTCGCCGACTGCCCGAACTGCCGGGCGGCGTGGCGGCGATATCGGCGCGCCTGCTGGAACTGGAACTCGAAGGCCGCGTCGAGCGGCTCGACGACGGTCGCTACCGGCGCAGCCCGCGCTCGCGCGCCTGATGGCGTTCGCGCGCGCGCGGACGCCGCCGGGGCGCGCGCGCGAGACTAATCCATGCGGACAGGGTTGCGCAGCCAGGGTTCGCGCTCTTATGATTGGCGCCCTTTGTCATGGCTAAGTCACTGATCATCGCCGAGAAACCCTCGGTCGCGGCGGACATCGCGCGCGCCCTGGGCGGTTTCGCACGTCAAGGCGATTACTTCGAAAGCGACAAGTACGTCCTGTGCTCGGCGGTGGGCCACCTCGTCGAGATCGCCGCGCCGCAGGAGTACGAGGTCAAGCGCGGCAAGTGGTCGTTCGCGAACCTGCCGGTGATCCCGCCGCATTTCGACCTGCACCCGATCGCGAAGAACCAGGAACGCCTGAAACTGCTCGCGCGCCTGATCCGGCGCAAGGACATCGACCGGCTGATCAACGCCTGCGATGCGGGCCGCGAGGGCGAGCTGATCTTTCGCCTGATCGTCCAGCACGCCAAGGGACGTCAGCCGATCGAGCGTCTCTGGCTGCAGTCGATGACGCAGAAGTCGATCCGCGACGCCTTCGATGCGCTTCGCCCCGACGACGAGGTCGTCCCGCTCGCCGACGCGGCGCGCTGCCGCTCCGAGGCCGACTGGCTGGTCGGGATCAACGGCACGCGCGCAATGACGGCGTTCAATTCGCGCGACGGCGGCTTCTACCTCACGACCGTCGGGCGCGTCCAGACGCCGACGCTCGCGATCGTCGTCGACCGCGAGGAACGCATCAGGCAATTCCGGTCGCGCGACTACTTCGAGGTGCGCGCGACCTTCCGGGCCAAGGCGGGCGCCTACGAGGGCCGCTGGTTCGACCCGGCATTTCGCAAGGGTGACGATGCAGACGCGCGCGCCGAGCGCCTGTGGGAGCGCGCCCGCGCCGACGCGATCGTCGCGCAGTGCGAAGGTCGCGTCGGTACGGTCGAGGAGGAATCGAGGACCTCGACCCAGATCTCGCCGCTGCTGTTCGACCTCACCAGCCTGCAGCGCGAAGGAAACGGCCGCTTCGGCTATTCGGCCAAGACCACGCTGTCGATCGCGCAGGCGCTGTACGAGAAGCACAAGGCGATAACGTACCCTCGCACCGACTCGCGCGCGCTGCCCGAGGACTACCTGCCCACGGTCAGCGACACGCTCGGCCGGCTCAAGGCCGACAAGGCCTACGGCGCGTTCGCCGCGCGAATTCTCGGCGCCGGCTGGGCGAAGCTGAACAAGCGTGTCTTCGACAACACGAAAGTAAGCGACCACTTCGCGATCATTCCCACGGTGCAGCCGCCACGCAACCTGAGCGACGCCGAGCAGCGCATCTATGACCTGATCGTGCGCCGTTTCCTCGCGGTGTTCTTCCCGCCAGCCGAGTACCTGGTCACGACGCGCATCACGACGGTGGAGCACCACCCGTTCAAGACCGAAGGCAAGATCCTGGTCGACCCGGGCTGGCTCGCCATCTACGGCAAGGGCGAGGCGGCCGGCGCGCCGGAGCGCTCCTCGGCGCAGGGCAACTCCGAAGGCAAGGATGGCGCCGACCTGATCGCGGTCGAGCCGGGCGAGCTGGTGCGCGCGCTCGAGGTCGCGGCGCTGGCGCTCGCCACGCGCCCGCCGCCACGCTACAACGAAGCGACGCTGCTCTCGGCGATGGAGGGTGCCGGAAAGCTGATCGAGGACGACGAGTTGCGCGAGGCGATGGCGGGCAAGGGCCTGGGCACGCCGGCGACACGCGCCGCGACGATCGAGGGACTGATCTCGGAGAACTACCTGATCCGCGAAGGCCGCGAACTGATTCCGACGACGAAGGCGTTCCAGCTGCTTCGGCTGCTGCGCGGACTCGGCGTGGAAGAGCTCACGCGTCCCGAGCTCACCGGCGAGTGGGAGTTCAAGCTCTCGCAGATCGAGCACGGCCAACTCGCTCGCGACACGTTCATGGGCGAGATCGGCGAGGTCACGCGTCGCATCGTCGAGCGGGCGAAGAACTATCAATCCGACACCGTGCCCGGCGACTACGCGACGCTTCGCACTCCATGCCCGAATTGCGGCTCCGAGGTGCAGGAGAACTACAAGCGCTTCGCCTGCACCAGCTGCGAGTTCTCTCTGTCCAAGCATCCGGGTTCGCGCGAGTTCGAGGTCGCGGAAGTCGAACAGCTCGTTCGCGAACGCACGATCGGTCCGCTGCAGGGTTTTCGCAGCAAGATGGGCCGCCCCTTCGCGGCGATCCTCAAGCTCAACGACGAGAACAAGCTGGAGTTCGATTTCGGCCAGCGCGAGGGCGACGACGCGAATGCCGAGGCGGTCGACTTCTCGTCGCAACCCTCGCTCGGCGCCTGCCCCAAGTGCGCAGCGCGCGTGTTCGAACACGGCATGTCCTATGTCTGCGAGAAGTCGGTCGGGCCGAACAAGACCTGCGATTTCCGAACCGGCAAGATCATCCTGCAACAGGAGGTCGAGCCCGCGCAGGTGCGCAAGCTGCTCGACTCGGGCCGCACCGACCTGCTGACCGATTTCGTCTCGTCGCGCACGCGGCGCAAGTTCAAGGCCTTCCTGGTTCGCGACGCCAAGGGCAAGGTGGGCTTCGAGTTCGAGCCGAGGCCCGCGCGCGCCGCCAAGGGCAAGAAGGCCGCGTCAAAGGACGACGCCGCGCCTGCGGTCGCGGCGAAGAAGTTTGTTGCGAAGGGAGCAGCGGCGAAGAAAGCGGCGGCGAGCAAAGGCGCGCCGAAGAAGGTCGCACCGAAGAAGGTTGCACCGAACAAGGCTCCGTCGAAGAAGGCCGCGTCGAAGAAGGCCGCGCCGAAGAAACCC
>JAHDXY010000394.1 GCA_023384005.1 Burkholderiaceae bacterium
GCTTCGGTGATTTCCATCCCCGAATTGTACTCGAATCATGTCCATTAGTGTTAACGCGCCCTAGTTCAAACTGGCCGCCTCACCGGAGTTCAATTCCAGGATCCGGAATCGAACCGGCGCCCCATTGCTCAGGCGAGTTGCTTGGACATCTCGTTGAGGACGGTGCGCAAAATGGCCCTGAGGCAGCGAGATTCACCTGCCATCGTGGCGGACAACTCGGGGCGCGCATCGGCGATCTGGGCATTTTCGGCTTCGACCTCGGCATACAGCGCTTCAGCCTTCGACACGGCGCGACTGCGCAGGTTTTCAAGCAGGCGCTCGGCCGTGCCTTTGGCCAGACTCAACGATGCACCTGCCTCCAGCAGCAGGTCACGGTTGATGTCCGAGAAGTGCCGCACGCCCAGAATCGGCCAAGCCAGCTGAGTTCGTGCGGGCCATCCTTTTTTGTCGAAGGCGGGCGTGTCATACGTCGCGACGCTGAGCAGGTCGTAGAGTGGTGCCAACTGAACGCCCTCATGCGAGACCAGGAAGCTCAGGTTTTTCAGGTGGGCATCGCTATTGCCGACGAGCACATTGAACACCAGCCAGCCAAAGAGCCGGGAACGCGCTACCGCCGGGCTGCGACAGGCATTGGCCAGCGCTGCGAGGTTTTCCATGCTGCCCTGGCTGTATTTGAAGCTGCGATCCAGCCCCAGCAGTTGGCAAGCATCAATCACGTGTCGGCGTTGCCAGCCCCGCCCCTGCGAAATCCGGTCAAAGCGATCAATCAGGTATACGGGTGATGGCACGTAACGACGATGCACATCGGGCACATCAAGCCCTAGCCGCCTGGCCAGTCGCATCACGAACCATTCATTGATCACGGAATGGGGGTAGTCCTCATCCAGATGATCAGGCTTCAGAATATGGGTCGATGGTGTAGCGCCAGCAGGTTCAAACAGCGCGCGATCTTGCAGGACGACCGCGAGCTTGTGCTGCGCGCCGGCCAGCGACATGCGCTTGATGGCGGCATGCGTCAGCGGTGCCTTGGGCAACTGACGAATGCGGCTATCCAGGGCATCGTCAAGCAATGGTCGCAGGGGCTCGGCTGTTTGCGCCGCGGCATCCGGCGGCAGCAAGGTCACCGACCCTGCTGATTCCGCACCGTACCAGGCCAACAAACCGAAGGCGTCTGCCGCATCCAGCTTGGCATCACCGGCCAGCAGAACACGTTGGCCTTCTTCTGGCAGCAGGTTGTCGAAATACCATTGCACGGGGCGCTTGCTTGCGCCGTCGAGCAAGGATTCCGCCGTCAGTGGAAGATGCGGACTGAGCGCGAAGGACTGAGGGTTGCCCAGCCAGTCTGCTGCGTATTGAAAACTCCAGAGGCCGCTCACCTCCTGAAGGGTGCCGACTTCCGTCTGATCGATCGAAGCGCGTAGCGACCGGGCGTTCATGGCTTGTCCTTGCCGTTCGCCGGCTCGTTCAAGTAGGCGGCCACGCTTTGCGGCACATCCACCATGACCCGCACGCCCAGTCCTTCAAGCACTTGAAAGAGCTTGCCCCACTGCACGGATTCGCTGCCGCGTTCGACCTTGCCCAGGAAGTTCTCGCTGACGCCGATGCTGCCCGCCGCATCGTCCTGGCGGATCTTCTGTGCCTTGCGGCTGGCGCGCACCACCTTGCCGATGGCAGTCGCGGTTTTGATGTGTATTTTCATGTGTAATCCTCACGTTTGTGAGGATTTTACGCCAAGTAGGGCATTTGGCAACAAATCCTTTTGATCGTACGGATTTCTTGTAGACGAAGTCTCTTATGGCAAAATCCTTACGATGTTGAGGATTTCAATCAAGGGCCGCAATCTGCCTGCTCCAGCCCGAGCAGGAATGGACCCATTCAAACCCGATGTGGCGCAATGGCACGAGCGACACGAGGCATACGTGATCAACTGCGCGACACCGGCACCGGCTCGGACCGCTTCGGAGACAGCCGTCCCGTGAGCCGCAACCCGTCGCGCATATTCAGCACGAGCAGCGTGATGTTGATCGCGCCAGCCACCAGTTCCACGCCCTGCAACACGTAGAACGTGCTGTCGAACCGACCTGCGTTCGCCCACGACGCCAACACATAGGCGCTGGGCAGCAGCACCACCAGCCCGTTGGCCGCGACGACCTTCATTCGCCGACCCTTGACTTCGACGAGGCGCCCGCTGCGCGAGCGCGCCAACGAAAAGCCGCTGCCGCCTGTCGCGGCCATCGCCGGAATCAGCACCCACATGCCGATCAGCACCGTGTTCTTGACGGCGACGACGCTGGCCAAGCTCAAGAACAGTTCGGATACGACGGTCGATGTCCAGAACGTGGCAATGCACAGCAGCGCGACGGCCCCGAACAAGCCATGCAGTTTCGATTTCATGATTCCGTCTCCGATGAAGCGTCGACGGCCTGCAGCTCGCGCAGCATCGCTTCGAGCGTTCGCGCGGCAGTGCAAGCCTGAGCCGCCGGGATCTGAATGGCGAACTTGGCAGCCTGGCTCATCCACAGCGCATCGGCCTGTCGATAAAGCTCGCTGCCTTGCGGCGTGAGCACATAGAGCGGTGAGCGCCGGTGCGCAGGGTTCGGACGCGATTCAACCAGCCCTTGATCGAGCAACAGATTCAGTTGTTTTTGCGCACCCTGGCGCGTGACGCCCATCGCCTCGCCCACCTGCGGCGCCGTTAGCGGGGTGCCGGCGAGCACGATGGCGCCGAGCATCTGCCAGCGAGCACTGGTCAGGCCCAAGGGTTCGACCAACCGGTCGCCCCAGTGCAACAGCACGCCATTGAGGCGAAACACTGTCAACGTGACGGCTTCAGCACCGGCAGCGGCATTCGTAGAAGATGGGTTCATACGGTTCATGACAACCAGTTTACATACTAGGCAACTGGTTGTCAATTCGCGTGCTCGATGCCCCCGCTAATGTCGGGCGGCAAGACAGGCCAGGGCATTCTGTCGTCGCTGCTACAGCAGTTGTCAGCTACAACCGGGCGCAGCTCGACCCGCGTCAGTCAGCAAGAGAAGTCGCCTCGACAAAGGTACAAGAGAAAGGGCCCGGAGTTGCCTCCGGGCCCTTGTAGATGGTGGTGGGCCTGTAACCCGCGCCAAACCTAGTGTAGCGTCTCAGAAATAAGCTTACACATGACGAATTTCGCCTATACTCGG
>JAHDXY010000395.1 GCA_023384005.1 Burkholderiaceae bacterium
TCCCTGGGGACTCGATCCCCCTGAAGGGTCGTCCGAGACCAGGACGTTGATAGGTCAGGTGTGGAAGCGTGGCAACACGTTAAGCTAACTGATACTAATTGCCCGTGAGGCTTGACCCTATAACTTTGCTCGGTAGCCCTGGTCGGCTACCTGATAGCTAGCGCTGTCGCAATGTTGTAGATGCAACCTCACAACCCACGCGCGGTGCGTCACGCATCGCACATACCGGTCGGTCGTTACCCGCGATCGACCGGCGGTCAGAAAGACCGGTTCGATATTCTTCTTCCCGATTGGCTTGTTTGCCCGATGGGCAGGCGGGCGAAAAGTTATGCCTGATGACAATAGCGAGGTGGAACCACCCCTTCCCATCCCGAACAGGACCGTGAAACGCCTCTGCGCCGATGATAGTGAGCATACGCTTGTGAAAGTAGGACATCGTCAGGCAAGTCTGTAGTGCAAAAGGCCAGCGCAAGCTGGCCTTTTGTTTTTTCTTCCGCTTGTTCGCTCCCGTTGTTTGTAACCGTCCGGTCTGCACCGTCCGCACAGAGCGGAACTGATCGGGCAGCATCTCCGAGTCGGTGGACCACGGGTACCCCGGGGTGACGCTGCAATTGCTCTGGGAGGAATACCAGCGCGCCCACGCCGCGGCGGGCGAGCCGGCGTACAAGTACACGAGTTTCTGCGTGAAGTATCGCGCCTTCGCAGCGGGCCTGAAGCGTTCGATGCGCCAGACCCATATCGCGGGCGAGCGGCTGTTCGTCGACTATGCCGGCCAGACGCTGCCGATCATCGACGCCGCGACCGGCGAGATCCGCCCAGGGCAGGTGTTCGTCGCGGTGCTGGGCGCGTCGAACTACACCTATGCGTGCGCGAGCGCAACGCAGACCGCGCCCGACTGGGTCGGGGCGATCATCAACGCGCTGGAGTTCATCGGCGGGGTGCCGCGGCTGATCGTTCCCGATCAGACACGGGCCCTGATCGCGCGGCCCGACCGCTACGAGCCGAGCCCGGGGCGCCTGGTCGAGGAACTGTGCGCGCACTACGACGTGGCGGTGCTCCCCGCGCGCCCGGCCCACCCGCGCGACAAACCGAAGGTGGAGGTCGGCGTGCAGGTGGTCGAGCGCTGGATCCTCGCGCGGCTGCGCCACCGGCGGCTGTTCAGCCTGGCCGAGGCCAACGCGGCGATCGCCGAATTGCTGGTCGAGTTGAACGCCCGGGCGTTCAAGAAGCTGCCCGGCTGCCGGGCGAGCGCCTTCGCAGCTCTGGACCGCCCGGTACTGCGCCCGTTGCCGATCTCGCGCATGCCGATCGCGCGCTTCAAGCGCGCCCGCGTGAACATCGACTACCACGTCGAACTCGATGGCCACTACTACAGCGTGCCGTACCGACTGGTGCGCACCGAGGTGGAGTTGCGCATCACCGCCACGACGGTGGAGGCGATGGCCGCACAGCAGCGCGTGGCCATGCACCCCTACAGCACCCGCAAGGGTGCGCACACCACGACGGCCGAACACATGCCGGCCGCGCACCGTGCGCACCGGGAATGGACCCCGGCCAAGCTCCTGGCCTGGGGCGAGCGTATCGGCCCGAGCTGCGGCGCACTGGTGCGCTGGCAAATGGAGCACCGCCCGCACCCCGAGCAGGGTTACCGCGCCTGTCTGGGCCTGCGCCGGCTGGCGCGCCAGTTCGGCGAGTCGCGCCTGGAGGCCGCCTGCGCGCGCGCGCTGGCAATCCGCTCGCCTACCTACCGCAGCGTCGCTTCGATCCTGGCCGTCGGTCTGGATCGGCAGCCGGCGACGGCCGACCCATCCGTTCAGACGAGCCTGCCGCTGCACGAGAACGTGCGCGGCTCCAAGTACTACCACTGAAGAAGGAGAATCACCTTGCTCAACGAACACACCCTGGACCAACTGCGCGGCCTGCGCCTGGAGGGCATGGTCCACGCGCTGCAGGATCAAGCCACGACGAGTTCGGCGGCCACGCTGGCGTTCGACGAACGCCTGGCAATGCTCGTGCAGCGTGAGATCGACTGGCGCGACGGCAAACGCTTGGCGCGGCTTCTGAAGGCCGCCCGCCTGAAGGTCTCCAGTGCTTGCGTCGAGGACATCGACTGGCGAGCCTCGCGCGGCCTGGAGCGCGCCCTCATCACTGCGCTGGCCGGTGGCGATTGGCTGCGCCACGGTCACAACGTGCTCATCACCGGGGCCACCGGCGTCGGTAAGACCTGGCTCGCGTGCGCGCTGGCCCAGCAGGCCGCGCGGCTGGGCTTCACGGTCCTGTACATGCGCGCACCGCGCCTGCTCGAGGAGTTGCGCGTGGCCCACGGCGATGGCACCTTCACCCGGCGCCTGGCGCAGCTCGCACGCATCGACCTGCTCGCCCTGGACGACTTCGCCATCGCCCCGATCGCCCCCACCGAGCGCAACGACCTGCTCGAGTTGCTCGACGATCGCGTCGGCTCGCGCGCCACGCTGATCACCAGCCAATTGCCCGTGTCGTCCTGGCACGATTGGCTCGACGACCCCACGCTGGCCGACGCGATCCTCGATCGCATCGTGCACGCCGCCCACAAGATCGCACTCAAGGGCGAGTCGATGCGAAAGCGTCAGGCCAAACCATGATCGCTTCGCGCACCCACATGACTGCCAAGACCGCGGCCTCGCACACGGCTTGCCCACCGCGGCGGCCGTGCGTTCGTCGGCAGGCGACGCCCGCCCGCCGCCGTGGACAAGCCTGCCGCCCGCAACACAACATGAATACCGCCTTCGGCGCATCGACTACACTCCTCGCTTCAGCCCGATCGTGGACGACTGCGATACGATAGAACCCCTCACTTGCACGGCTCGTCGATCGTCCGCGATCACACTGAAACGCCGTCCGCGATCACGCTGAAATCAGCGTCCGCGATCGCTGAAATGCGCAGGCAGGTCACATGGATACGCCGATTTCCTCGAGGCGCTCGCCGATCCCAAGCACCCAGAGCACGAGAACTACAAGATCTGGAGCGGCGGCGACTTCGATCCGTTGCGCTTCGATCTCGCCGCGATCAATACGCGCCTGAGGCGCATCAAGGTCTGAACGTCAAGTCGGCCGTCGCCGGACGCTTACCCTTTCCCGTTGCGTCGCGCGCGCGGCTCATCCACCTGGCGGTCGCGCGGTCG
>JAHDXY010000396.1 GCA_023384005.1 Burkholderiaceae bacterium
CTCCGGCGACCTCCTGCGTCGGCGGCGACTCGGCCGTTGTTCGCGGCGCATCCATGGCCCGGGCAGGCTAGCACGAAGGCATCGCTCGCGAGCGGAATCCGGCGTGCCCGCATGTCGTCGAGCCGGCGGTAATATCGTCGGCGCGACACCCGGCGGGTAGCGGCCCGCCGCGATGTCTCGCTCGACCACCCGCCGGGAACGCTACGTGCACGACGTCCTTCTGCTCGACTCGATCTCCGCGCTCGGCGCGCGCGGCGCGGGCCGTGTCGTCGTCACCGGTTCGCACGGAGGGCGCTCGGCTGCCGCGTTCGTGCTCGACGCGCCGGTCGCGCCACGCGCGGTGCTGTTCAACGATGCCGGCGTCGGCAAGGACGATGCCGGCATCGTCGCGCTGGCGATGCTCGAAGCCCGGGGAATCGCGGCGGCGGCGTACCGGCACGACAGCGCGCGCATCGGCGACGCGGCCGACGGCGCGAACAGCGGAGTGCTGAGCCACCTGAACGACTCGGCGCGCGCGCTGGGCCTGGCACGCGGCGATCGCGTGGCCGCCGCGATCGCGAAGCTTGCCGAGCCCGCGAGCTGAAGGCGGCACGACTCGCCGGCACGCCCCGTCGGCGCGCGGCCCGCAGGCGAGCGCTCGATGCGATCAGCCCGAGAGCGCCAGGCAGGCGACTCCGGCGGCGATCAGCGAGGCGCCGGCCAGCCGGCGCCATAGCTCCCCCTCGCTCAGCACGCGCGCGCCCAGGAACGCGGCGATCAGCATCGACACCTCGCGCGCCGGCGCGACGTGGCTGATCGGTGCGAGCGTCATTGCTTCGAGCACGAGGATGTAGCTGATCGGCGAGAGCACCGCGACCGCCAGCACCGGGCGCCAGTCTCGCCCGAGCATCGCGCGCATCGCCGCGCGCCGGCGAACCGCCCAGGGCGCGAGGATGACCGCACGGCTCGCGTCGGACAACCAGTAGAACAGAAGCGGCGCGACGCCGAGCGCCTTCACCGCCCAGCCGTCGGTGACGGTGTAGGCGGCGATGAACACTCCGGTAAGTGCGCCCCACCCGAGTCCCGCTCCGGTGCGCCCGGACCACTGCCCGCGCAGGATCGACGCGCCGCCCGCGATCGTGAACGTGCCGGCAACGATCAGGCACAGGCCGGCGATCGAAGCGGTCGTGGCGGCCTCTTCGAGCAGCACAATCGCCGCCAGCGCCGAGACCAGCGGCCCCACGCCTCGTGCCACCGGGTAGACGATCGACAGGTCGCCCGCGCGATACCCGGCCTGCAGCACGAGGAAGTACACGACGTGGAGCACGCCGCTCACCGCGACCGCCGTCCACTGCAGCCCGCCCAGCCCGGAGATCGCCGAACCGTGAAGGACGAGCGCGAGCGGGGTGAGCAGCAGCGCCCCGCCCGCGGCCACCGCCCACGCGGTGCACACCGCGTCGGACTGCGCGCGCTTGAGAACGAGGTTCCAGCTCGCGTGTACGACCGCTGCGACCAGCACCAGCGCGAGCGCGGTCGGCGACATCCGGGTTCAGCCCGGCAGCACCTCGGGGTTCACGATCCCGCTCGGCGCCCCCGACGCGAATGCGAGAACGTTGTCGATCGCTGTGCCCAGATAGAGCTCGTAGCTGTCGCGTTCGACGTAGCCGATGTGCGGAGTGGCGAGCACGCGCGGATGCGAGATCAACGGATCGCCGGTCGCCGGTTCCGAATCGAACACGTCCAGCGCGGCGATCGCCGGGCGGCCCGCGTCGAGCGCCGCCGCGAGCGCGCCGGGAGCGACCAGCTGCGAGCGGCTCGTGTTCACGAATACCGCCGCATCGGGCATCGCGGCAAAGTCCGCTGCGACGATCGCGAAGCGCGTCTCGGGTGTCAGGCGCAGATGCACGCTGAGCACGTCGCTCGCGGCGAACAGCGCGCGATGCGACGCTGCGGTCTCGACGCCGTCGACGCGCGCGCGCTCGGTCGAGCCCTCGCGGCCGTGCGCGAGCACACGCATTCCCAGCGCGCTCGCATAGCCGGCGACCAGCCGCCCGATGTTGCCGTAACCCAGCACGCCGAGCGTCCTGCCGCGCACGCTGCGCCCGAGCAGGGTCTGCCAGCGCCCGGCGCGCAGCGCCGCGTTCTCGGCCACGATTCCGCGCATCGCCGCCAGGATCAGCGCGAACGCGAGTTCGGCCGGCGCGTACGGCGATCCGGTGCCGGCCGCGACCGCGACCGCACGTTCGGTGCACGCCGCCACGTCGATATGCGTACCCACCCTCGCGGTCTGGCTGACGATCCTCAGCCGCGGCAGCAGCGCGACCAGCTCGCGCGTCACGCGCGTGCGTTCGCGGATCAGCACCAGCGCCTCGACACCCTCCAGACGGGCCGCGAGCACGGCCGGATCGGCGACGGACTCGTTCAGCACCACCACGTCGTGGCCTTCGAGGCGACCGAAACACGAAAGCGTGCGGACGCAGTCCTGATAGTCGTCGAGGATCGCGATTCTCATCTGGCGCGGTCTTTCACCTGCCGACTCGTGGCACGCCGACGCGCTGAGGTGGCATGGCGGCAGCGCCAGATCGTCGAATTCCGCCCGCCGGTTGGAAGGGCAAGTGGCGCGACGATATCAGACGAAGTAGAGGGCGCCGCGCGTCGCGCGCCCGGCAAGCGAGGCTACGCGCATGACAGGCACGCAACCGTCCGCGATCGAGATCACCGCCGCGATTCTGTTCGCGATCACGATCATGGTGGTGGCCGCGAGCAAGTCGATCCTGTACACGGCCGGCGACGTGGGAGTTCACCTTTGCGTTCATGATCATGACCTTCGGCTGGCGCGCGGCACTCGCGGTGTTCGTCAATGCCGCGCTGGTGACCTTCATTCGTGGCGTTCGCGCATCGCCCGGCGATGTTCATGGGCCTGTTCCTGTTCTTCCTGGGTGTCACCGCGGCCTACGAGCGCTTCCCGAACCCGCTGATCCTGCGCGTGGGGCTGCTGGTGGCGTTCTTCCTCGCGGGACCGGTGACGCTGGGCGCGGCCCGGTATTCGGATCGCCCGCGCGCGCGGGCGATCCGCGATCGCTTCGCTACTGCTTCGAGTGCTTCCTGATCAACTGGTTGGCACCCTCGAGCAGTTGCTTGCCATTGAAGCCCCTGCCGTGCATTTCCTTGATTCA
>JAHDXY010000397.1 GCA_023384005.1 Burkholderiaceae bacterium
TACGACGCTGTTCGGGCGCGAGGTGACGCAGACGCTCGAGCCGCGCCTGTTCTACGCGCGCGTGCCGTACCGCGACCAGAGTGCGATCCCGGTGTTCGACAGCGGCGTGGCCGACTTCAATTTCGCGCAGCTGTTCTCGGAGAACACCTTCATCGGAAACGATCGCATCGCCGACGTGAACCGGTTGACCGCGGCAGTGGTGACGCGCCTGATCGAACCCGCCAACGGGGTACAGACGCTTCGACTCGCGTTCGGCCAGCGGCGCTATTTTTCCGGCGAGCGTGTCGCGCTGCCCGCGATCGCGAACCTCAACGACGGGCGTTCCGATTTCCTGTTCGCCGCGTCGGCCCAGGTGACCGCGTCGACCAGCATCGACGCCGGCCTGCAGTACGGCGTTCGCGACGCCAGGATTCCGCGCTTCTCGATGCTCTGGCGCTATCTCCCGGCCGACGGGCGCATCCTCAACGTCGGCCTGCGCCACCTGCGCGACGACCTCGGCCAGGTCGACGCGTCGTGGCGCTGGCCGATCACCTCCAACTGGGTGGCGCTGGGGCGGATCAACTACTCGTGGCTGAAGGAGCGGGTCGACCCGACCAGCGGCGTGATGACCGAAGCGCGTCCGGGGATCGTCGAGGGGCTGGCGGGCTTCGAGTACACGGCGGACTGCTGGGCGACGCGTTTCGTGATCCAGCGCTTCGTGACCGCAGCGGGGCGGACCACCTCGGCGGTGTTCTTCCAGCTCGAGCTCAACGGGCTGGCGCGCATCGGCTCCGACCCCTTTGATATATTGCGCAGGAACATTCCCGGCTACCGCCCACCCAGCGAACGGCCCCAGCTCCCGTCGCGGTTCTACGGATACGAGTAAGACGCATGGATCGATCTGTCGCGGTACTCGCACTTGCACTGGCGATCTCGCCCGCGTGGGCGCAGGCGCCTGCCCCGGGGCCCGCGGCCCAAGCCGCCCCCGCCGCCGGCCCCGCAGCCCCAGGCTCGTCCGCCCGCGGCCCCGCGATCATCGAACTCGATCGCGTCGTCGCGGTCGTCAATAGCGACGTGATCACCGCGAGCGAACTCGCGGCGCGCGAACGCGCCACCGAACGGCAGTTGCGCCGCCAGCGCATCGAGCTGCCCGCCGCGGACGTCCTCTCGCGCCAGGTGCTCGAGCGCATGGTCGTCGATCGCGCGCTGGTGCAGGCCGCGCGCGAACAGGGCGTGCGGATAGACGACGCGCAGATCGATCGCGCCTTCGGCAGGATGGCCGAGAGCAACAGCATCACACCAGCCGAACTTCGCGCCCGGATCGAAGCCGACGGAGTGAGTTACCAGCGCTTTCGCGACGAGCTGCGCGACGACCTCGCGATCGCGCGGCTGCGCGAACGCGAGGTCGACTCGCGGATCTTCATCAGCGAGGCCGACGTCGACGCGTTCATCGCCGAGCAGCGCGCGAGCGACTCCTCTCCCGGGCAGTACAACATCGCCCAGATCCTGTTGCGCATCCCCGAGGGTGCGTCGTCCGAGCGTATCGAGCGCGAGCGTCTTCGCGCCGAGGAGATCCTCCGTCAGCTCGAGCGCGGCGCCGATTTCGCGCGTCTGGCCGCGGCGTTCTCCGACGCCACCGACGCGCTCAATGGCGGAGCGATCGGTATGCGCGACGCCGATCGCCTGCCGCAGCTGTTCGTGCAGGCGGTCGCGGACCTGCAACCCGGGCAAATCGCGCCGATCGTTCGCAGCGCCAACGGCTTTCATGTTCTCAAGCTGCTCGAGCGCAACAAGGGCGGGTTGGCAGGACTCGCCACCGATCCGGTGACGCAGACCCACGCGCGTCACATCCTGATTCGCCCGAGCGAGATCCTTCCCGAAGCAGAGGTTCTGCGACGCCTCGTGCTGGTCAAGCAGCGGGTCGAGAATCGCGAGGTGGAATTCGCAGACATGGCGCGTCAGTACTCGGTCGACGGCAGCGCGAGCCGCGGCGGCGACCTCGGGTGGATCTATCCGGGCGACACCGTCGGGGCCTTCGAGCGCGCGATGGATGCGCTCGCACCCGGCGCGGTCAGCGAACCGGTGCGCACCGAGTTCGGGTACCACCTGATCCAGGTGATCGAGCGGCGCACCGATACCGCGTCCCCGGAGCGCGTGCGCGCCGCCGCGCGCCAGGCGCTGCGCGAGCGACGAATAGAGGAAGGCGTGCAGGACTGGATCCGTCAGGTGCGCGATCGGGCGTACGTCGAGTATCGAGAGAAGTGAAGCACGTAGCGCGCAAGCGCTTCGGCCAGCATTTCCTCGTCGACGCGAGCGTCGTCGAGCGCATCGTGCAGGCGATCTCCCCGCGGGCCGGCGATCGCCTGGTCGAGATCGGTCCGGGCACTGCGGCCCTCACCGCGGCGCTTCTGGCGCGCGTCGACCGGCTGACCGCGATCGAGATCGATCGCGACCTCGTGCCGCGGCTTGCGGCGCGCTTCGGCGAGCGCATTCGGCTGATCGAAGCCGACGTGCTCACGGTCGATTTCGACGCGCTCGGCGTCGAAGGGCCGATCCGCGTCGCCGGCAATCTGCCGTACAACATCTCGACGCCGTTGCTCGTGCGACTGCTCGCGTCGCGCGAGGTGATCGTCGACCAGCACTTCATGCTTCAAAAGGAGGTGGTCGACCGAATCGTCGCGCCGCTCTCGGGCGCGAACTACGGACGGCTCAGCGTACTGCTGCAGTCCTACTACGACGTCGAGTCGTTGTTCGACGTCGCAGCGCGGTCGTTCGAACCTGCGCCGCGGGTCGAATCGGCGGTGATCCGGATGCTGCCCCGAGCCGATCCGTCGGCGCCCGAGCCGCACTCGCTGTCGCCGTTGCTCGCGGTCGCCTTCGGCCAGCGCCGCAAGATGCTGCGCAACACGCTGCTGCCATGGCTCGCGCAACTCGGTGTCGAAGCGCCGGAGATCGCCCCCAGCGACCGTGCGCAGGACGTGCCGGTCGCGGTGTACAAGCGAATCGCTTCGCGGCTCGCGCGGCGCGACGATCGCTGAGTCGCGCCGCGCCGTTTCGCGACCAGCCGATTCGCGACCAGCCCGGGCGCGCTGCGCCGGGCCGCGCGTACCCTAGCGCTCAACCGCGGCGTTCGACCAGTTCGATCTTGTAACCGTCAG
>JAHDXY010000398.1 GCA_023384005.1 Burkholderiaceae bacterium
GAGTTCGCCCAGCTACCCAACGACGGAGTCGGGCTCGCGCGGCTCGAGTTCATCATCAACAACAACATCGGCGTGCACCCCAAGGCGATCCTGGACTACCCGAACGTCGACGCCGAGCTGCGCACGGCGGTCGAGAGCGTCGCGCGCGGACATGCCACGCCGCGGGCGTTCTATGTCGAACGCGTCGCCGAAGGCGTGGCGACGATCGCCGCGGCGTTCTGGCCCAAGCCGGTGATCGTGCGCCTGTCCGATTTCAAGTCCAACGAGTACCGCAAGCTGATCGGAGGCGCGCGCTACGAGCCGCTCGAGGAGAACCCGATGCTCGGGTTTCGTGGCGCCTCGCGCTACATATCGCCCGACTTCAGGGAGTGCTTCGAGCTGGAGTGCCAGGCGATGAAGCGGGTGCGCAACGACATGGGCCTGACCAACGTCGAACTGATGGTCCCGTTCGTGCGCACCGTGAGCGAAGCGCGCGCGGTCATCGAGCTGCTCGCCGCCAACGGACTGCGTCGCGGCGAAGGCGCAGCGCCCGATGGAAGCGGCGCGTTGAGGATCATCATGATGTGCGAGCTGCCCTCGAACGCGCTGCTCGCGGCGGACTTCCTCGAGCATTTCGACGGTTTCTCGATCGGGTCGAACGACCTCACGCAGCTCACCCTCGGGCTGGATCGCGATTCGGGTCTGGTCGCGGCAGGTTTCGACGAACGCGATCCGGCGGTGCTGGCGTTGCTCGAACTGGCGATCGACGCGTGTACCCGCGCGGGCAAGTACGTCGGGATCTGCGGGCAGGGCCCCTCGGATCATCCGGATCTGGCCGAGTGGCTGATGCAACGCGGCATCGCGTCGATCTCGCTCAGCCCGGACACGGTGGTCGCGACCTGGAAGCGTCTCGCCGCGGCACCGCCGGAACCAGACCGCGCGGGCTGATCCGGCAACGTCCGCCCGGGACCTTCGCGCCGGTCGCGGAAACGAAAAGGGGCGCGGCTCGCGCCGCGCCCCAGCTGCTCAGAGTACGCCCCGAGTGCTCAGCGAACGACCATCATCTGTTCCTTCTTGCCGCCCTTGTATGTGAACAGGGTGAGCGAACCGTTCTTGATGTCGCCCTTGTTGTCGAACGCGATCTTGCCGGTCACGCCGTCGTAGCTGATCTTGGCGAGTTCGGGGAGATACTTCTTCGGATCGGTCGAGTTGGCTTTTTGCATGGCCGCGGCCATCGTCATCACCGCGTCGTAGGTGTACGGTGCGTAGAGCTGGACTTCGGCGCCCATCTTCTCCTTGAAGCGCACCTTGAAGTCGTTGTAGACCTTGACCTGGGCCCCTTCGACACCACCGGCCTCGGCGCAGATCACGCGGCCGTCGCCCAGCGCGTCACCGCCCAGTTTTTCCAGTTCGGAGGTGCATATCCCGTCGCCGCCCATGAACTTGGCATCGATCCCGAGCTGCTTCATCTGGCGAAGCATCGGGCCGGCGACCGCGTCCATCCCGCCGAAGAACACCAGGTCCGGCTTTGCCCCTTTGAGCTTGGTGAGAATCGCGTTGAAGTCCGTGGCCTTGTCATTCGTGTACTCGCGCCCGATGATCTTGGCGCCAGCCCCCTTGGCCGACTTCTCGAACTCGTCCGCGAGTCCCTGACCGTAAGCGGTGCGGTCGTCGATGATCGCGACGTTCTTCACCTTGAGCGTGTTGACCGCGTACCTGCCGAGCGTGCCGCCGAGCTGGCCGTCATTGGCGACGACGCGAAACGCCGTCTTGAAGCCCTGCTGGGTGTACTTCGGATTGGTGGCCGAGGGCGAGATCTGCGGGATGCCCGCGTCGTTGTAGATCTTCGACGCCGGAATCGTCGTACCCGAGTTCAGGTGGCCGATCACGCCGTTGACCTTCGCGTCGACCAGTTTGGTCGCCGCGGCGGTGCCTTGCTTCGGATCGGCGGCATCGTCTTCGGGCAGCAGTTCGAACTTGACTTCCTTGCCGCCGATCTTGAGCTTCTTCGCGTTCAGGTCCTCGATCGCGAGCTTGGCGCCCATTTCGTTGTCTTTGCCGAGGTGCGCGATCCCACCGGTGGTCGGGGCTACGTGACCGATCTTGACGATGGTCTGGGCCGACGCCAGCCCTGCGGTAGACGCGAAGGCTGCGGCGACCGCGAGCGATAGCAGTTTCACTTGCATATTGATCTCCTCATTGGTGTGGGGATAGGGTTGGACGACGGTCGCGCCAGCTTGGGCTGCGACACGCCTCAACGGCGCGAATCCTAGCCCGAATCCCGGGCCCCGGCAAACAGTTACGCGTCTCGCCGTCCCCGGTACCAACGCTGCGGGCGTTGGTCGGGTTGACGCGAACTGCTAGCATTCGCCCGAGGAGGTCCGAATGCAGGACTACTACTGGTGGTGGTGGGGCGTAGCCGTGGTGCTCGGTCTGCTCGAGATGTTCACCACGACATTCTATCTGCTGGTCGTCGCGATCGGGTTCGGCGCCGCCGGATTCGTCGCGCTCGCGGGCGGCAGTCTGGCGATCCAGCTGACCGCGGCTGCCGGGCTGTCGGTGGTCGGCTGGGCGGCAGTGCGCCGATGGGGCACCCGTAGCCGCGCTGCCGACCAGCCGCAGGCCGATCGCAACCTGATCCTGGACATCGGCGAGCAGGTGCACGTCGATCGCTGGGACGGACCGCGCCGCACCAAGGTCGTCTATCGCGGCGCGTCCTGGGCCGTGGAGCTCGCGCAGGGGCAGGCGTCGCCGCCCGAACCCGGGGATTTCGTCATCCGGCGAATCGACGGCAACCGACTGATCGTGGAACGCAGCAACTAAACATCCCATGGAGCCCGCAATGACCGGAAGCATCATCCTCGCCCTGATCATTCTGATCGTCGCGGTCGTCTTCGTCGCGCGCGCGCTGAAGGTCGTCCCGCAACAGAATGCGTGGATCGTCGAGCGTTTCGGCAAGTACGATCGCACGCTCGCTCCGGGGCTGAACATCCTGATCCCGTTCATCGATCGCGTCGCCTACCGGCATTCCCTCAAGGAGATCCCGCTCGACGTTCCCAGCCAGATCTGCATCACGAAGGACAACACGCAGCTCACGGTCGACGGCGTGCTGTACTTTCAGGTGACCGACGCGATGCGCGCCTC
>JAHDXY010000399.1 GCA_023384005.1 Burkholderiaceae bacterium
CCATCTGCATGATCGTGATGCCGGTGCGAGTGTCGCCGGCCTCGACCGCGCGCTGGATCGGCGCAGCGCCGCGCCAGCGCGGCAGCAGCGAGGCGTGGATGTTGATGCAACCCAGTCGCGCCAGCCCGAGAACCGCGGCGGGCAGGATCAGGCCGTAGGCGGCGACGACGATCGCGTCGGCCCGCGCCCGCTCGAGCAGTGCGCGCGCCTCGTCCGATCGCAAGGTCGCCGGCTGCGCGAGCGCAAGGCCGGCGCCAAGCGCGAAACGCTTGACCGGACTCTCTCGCGTTCGCTGCCCGCGTCCGGCCGGGCGGTCGGGGCGAGTGAGCACCAGCACCACCTCGTGGCCAGCGGCGACAAGCGCCTCGAGCGCGACGCGCGCGAACTCCGGCGTTCCGGCGAAGATCAGTCGCATCGGGCCGGCGCGAGCGCTTCGGGGGCGAAGCCCGCTTCAGGCAGGTTCGCGCTCGACCTTGAGCATCTTCGCGCGAATCCGGCCCTGCTTCAGTCGCGAGAGGTACTGGACGAAGACACGGCCGTCGAGGTGGTCGATCTCGTGCTGCAGGCACACCGCCAACAGCCCGTCGGCGTCGATTTCGAAGGTCGCGCCGCTCGCGTCGCACGCGCGCACCTTCACCCTGTCGGGACGCTCGACCTCTTCGTAGATGCCCGGCACCGACAGGCAGCCTTCCTCGTACACCTTGCGATCGTCGCTCGATTCGATGATCTGCGGATTGACGAACACCTGCAGCTGGTCGCGCGCATCGGACACGTCGATCACGATCACCCGCTCGTGCACGTCGACCTGGGTGGCCGCGAGCCCGACGCCCGGCGCCTGGTACATCGTCTCGGCCAGGTCGCTCACCAGAGCGCGCAAACGATCGTCGAAGGACTCGACGGGCCGGGCGACCCGGTGCAGGCGAGGGTCGGGGTAACGAAGGATGTTCAGGACGGCCATCGGCGTAGAGCTACCGTTGATTCAGAATGATCCTTGCGGCATCGGGCGATGATCGGCAGAATCCGAGCCGATGCCTGTGATTTCAAACCCTTGATTCGACGGGGCTTTTCAGGCGCACTTCAATCAAGGCGCGGCGGACTCGGTATGACAAAGTTTATCACGCAGGTCCTTGCGCTCGCTCTGTGGGCGATGGCGGCCCAAGTCCAGGCGCAGCCAATCGAGCTGCAAAAGGACGCACCGGACAAGTATGTCGTCGTCAAGGGCGACACTCTGTGGGACATTGCCGGGCGCTTCCTGCAAAAGCCCTGGCGCTGGCCCGAGATCTGGCAGCTCAACCGCGAGCAGATCCGCGATCCCCACCTGATCTATCCGGGCGACATCGTCTACCTGGACAAAAGCGGCAGCAGCCCGAGGCTGCGGCTCGCGAGAGCGGTCGACTCCGGTAGGCCCGTGCCGGCCCCGACGTCGTCGGCCTCGGCCGCGCAGCCCGCTGCGACGCAAACGGCCGAGCGGGTCGAGCGCGCGTCGCCGCGTGTTCGCCGCGACGCGATCGAAGCGCTCGCCGTGCAGACGATCGACGCGCAGGCGATCGAGCCATTTCTGAGCCGTTCGCTGGTCGTCGACGAGAAGGCGCTCGAATCGAATCCGCGCATCGTCGCGACGCAGGACGGCAGGGTTTACCTGGCCCGCGGCGATCTGGCCTACGTACGCGGCCTGAAGGACGAGTCGATCCGCGACTGGCAGGTCTATCGCAACGTGCGCGCGCTGCTCGACCCGGACACCCGCCTGCCGATCGCCTGGGAGGCGCAGTTCATCGGGCTTGCGCGCCTCGAGCGCGGCGGCGATCCGGCCGCATTTCGAGTCGTGAGCGCCAACGAAGAGATCGGCACCGGCGACCGGCTGCTGCCGGCCGAGCGGGTGTCGCCGGTGAACTACGTGCCGCGCCCGCCCGAGGGGCCCGTGAGCGGGCGAATCGTCTCGGTGCACCGTGGGGTCGCGCAGGCCGGGCGCAACAGCATCGTCGCGCTCAACGTCGGATCGGGCGCCGGGTTGGCGGTGGGCAACGTCCTCGCGATCAAGGAGCGCTCGCGCACCGCGCAGGACCGCGAAGCGAAAGACAAGAAGGACCGCGATGTCAGACTTCCGGGTGAGCCGGTTGGACACCTGCTCGTGTTTCGCGTCTTCGATAAGATCTCCTACGGCTTGATCATGCGCTCGTCGCGCGACGCCGCTGTCGGCGACGAGGTCACCAACCCGTAGCAAGAGCAAGAAGCGCCCTTCGATGCCATTGCCCGAGGGCGGGCGCGCCGAGTGCGCGGCCTGGCTGCGTGTCGTCCTCACGCCCGGCGCGGGGCCGGCGAGTGCGCGCGACCTTCTCGCGGCCTTCGGTTTGCCCGAGGACGTCCTCGCAGCGAGTACGCAGGCGCGCGCGAAGGTGGTTGGCGAGCCGCTGGCCCGGGCGATCGGCGCATCCGATCCGCAGCGCGAACTGGCGATCGAGGCCTCGCTCGAATGGGCGCGCGCCGACGAGCATCACCTCCTTACCCTGGCCGACCCGTGTTATCCGCCGCTGCTGCTCCAAATCGGCGATCCGCCGCCACTGCTGTACCTGGTCGGCAGCCCCGAGGCGATGTCGCTGCCGGCACTCGCGATTGTCGGCAGCCGCTCGGCCACCGCCGCCGGTACCGAGACGGCGGAGGCGTTTTCCGCCGCTCTCGCCGCCGAGGGGCTGGCAATTGTCAGCGGGCTCGCGATCGGAATCGACGCGGCGGCGCACCGCGGCGCGCTGCAGGCCGGCGGCGCGACCATCGCGCTGCTGGGCACTGGCGCCGACAGGGTCTATCCCGCGCACAACCGCGACCTCGCCCGCGCGATCGTCGCGCGCGGCGGTGCGCTGGTGTCCGAACTCGCGCTCGGCACGGGCGTGCGCCGCGACCATTTCCCGCGGCGCAACCGGCTGATCGCGGGCCTGGCGCGAGGAGTGCTGGTGGTCGAAGCGGCGCTGCGCAGCGGGTCGCTGGGCACGGCGCGCCAGGCGGGCGAGTTCGGACGCGACGTCTTCGCGATTCCGGGGTCGATTCACTCCCCGCTGAGCAAGGGGTGCCCCCAACGGATCAGGCTGGGCGCGCGCCGGGTGGAGTCGGCCGCGG
>JAHDXY010000400.1 GCA_023384005.1 Burkholderiaceae bacterium
TCGACCTGCTCGAAGCGCGGGTCGAGCCGGACGACGCGGGCGCGATGCGCGGCCACGCAGCCGAACCCGGGGACGCAGCCGCGCTCGGGCACGGAGCCGCGTTCGACCACGCAGCCGCGTCCGGGCGACCATCTTCCGATCTCGACCCGCGCGCGCTCGCGAACTGCGCCGAGACGATCGCGGGCGCCGCCCGGGCGCTCGTGATCGCGGGGTCTTCGTTTTCCTCGGCACGCGCGCGCACGCGCCTCGCGCGATTCACCGCGATCAGCGCGGTTCCGGCGCTGGTGATGGAGAGCCCGCGAGGCGTGGCCGATCCGGCGCTGGGCGCGCTGTCCGAGGTGCTCGCCGAGGCCGACCTTCTGGTTCTTCTGGGCAAGCCGCTGGATTTCACGTTGCGCTTCGGCGATCCGGCCACGATCGCCGCCGGCGCGAGCTTCATCCTGATCGACGGCGACGAATCCCGGCTGCAGCGCAGCGTCGACGTCGCGACGCGCAGGCTCGCGCTGCGAGCCTGCGCGTCGCCGCACGCGGTGCTCGATGCGCTGGGGCCCGCGCTGCAACCCGGTACCGCGTCGCGTGCCCGCGCCGGCTGGGCCGACGCGGTCGCCGCTGCGGTTTCGTTTCGCCCGCCGAACTGGGCAACGCTCGATGCGGGCGACTCCGCGCCGGTGCATCCGGCGCAGCTCGGACGCGCGCTGCAACGCTGGATCGACCGCAATCCGCGAACCGTGTTCGTCAGCGACGGCGGCGAAGTCGAACAGTGGGCCCAGGCCTCGGTGCGTGCCGGCGAACGGCTGATCAACGGCGTCGCCGGCGCGATCGGCACGGCGGTTCCATTCGCGATCGCGGCGCGCGCGGCGTGCCCCGACGCGCCGGTACTCGCGGTGACGGGCGACGGAAGCTTCGGCTTTCACATGGCCGAGTTCGACACCGCGCTGCGACACGCGCTGCCCTTCGTCGCGGTCATCGGCAACGACGATCGCTGGAACGCCGAATACCAGATCCAGCTGCGCGAGTACGGCGCGGCGCGGGCGCAGGGCTGCGAACTCGCGAAGGCGACGCGTTACGAGCGCGTCGTCGAGGCGCTCGGCGGACACGGCGAGTACGTGCGACACGCCGGCGAACTCGACGGCGCGATCGAGCGCGCATTCGCCAGCGCCCGCGCGGCGTGCGTGAACGTGCGCATCGCCGGCGAGGCCGCGCCGGCAGTGCGACGCACCGCAATCGATTGCGCCGGGTCCCGGCGCTCGTCATGATCACGCAAACCACCAGAGGAGACCCCAAGTGAACATCGACAAGATCCGCCGCAAGACCCTGATCGGTTCCGCCCTCGCCGCGGCCTTCGCCGTCGGCGCGTTCGCCGCGGCGCCGGCCGCGGCGCAAGCCTGGCCCGACAGGCCGGTGCGCATCGTCGTGCCGTTCTCGGCCGGCGGCACCACCGACGTCGTGGCGCGCATGCTCGGCGCGCGCCTTGGCGAGTTGTGGAACCAGAGCGTCGTGATCGACAACCGGGCCGGCGCCGGCGGGAACATCGGCGCGGAAATGGTCGCGAAGGCCGCGCCCGACGGCTACACGCTGCTGATGACCTCGGGCAGCATCGTCACGGTCAATCCGCACGTCTACAAGAAGATGCCGTTCGACGCGAAGAAGGACCTGGTCGCGATCACCAGCGTCGCGCAAGGGCCGATGCTGCTGTCGGTCAACGCCGAGCTGCCGGTGAAGAACGTCGCCGACCTGGTCAAGCTCGCCAAGAGCAAGCCGGGAACGTTGAACTTCGGATCGGCCGGGGTCGGCACGCAGGTGCACATGGCGGGCGAGAATTTCGCCTACGTGGCCGGGATCGACATCCTGCACGTGCCCTACCGCGGCGAGTCGGCCGCGCTTGCCGATCTCGCCGGCGGGCAGATCCATCTGATCGCCGCGAACCTGACCGCGTCGCTGCCCTTCGTGCAGTCGGGCAAGGTCCGCGCACTCGGCGTCACCAGCCTGGAACGCAGCCCGACACTACCGAACGTGCCGACGGTTTCCGAGAGCGGCCTGAAGGGCTTCTCCAACGTCGGCTGGTTCGGCCTGATGGCGCCGGCCGGAACGCCCAGGTCGGTGATCGACAAGGTGCACGGCGACACCGCGAAAGCGCTGTCCGAGACCGCGGTCAAGGCACGGCTGTTCGTCGTCGGGATGACGCCGGTGGGCAACACACCGGCCGAGTTCTCCGCGTCGATCGATCGCGAGTACGAGACCTGGGGCAAGGTCGTCAACGAGCGCAAGCTCGCGGGCACGCGTTGAAACTCGACCCCGCAATCGTCGAGGAAGCGGCGCGCGAGCTCTACGTTCGCGCGCTCAAGATCCTCCCGCCCGACATCAAGGCGGGGTTCGCACGCTTGCGCGCGGAGGAATCGGGCGACACCGCGCGCGGCGTGCTCGACACGATGCTGCTCAACATCGCGGTGGCCGAGCGCGACGAGAACCTGCTGTGCCAGGACACCGGCATTCCGACCTACAACGTCGCGATCGGCGCCGGCGTGCAGTTCGACGGCGCCGCGATCAAGGCGGCGATCCGCCGCGGCTGCGAGCGCGCCACGCGCGAGCACCCGCTGCGCTCGTCGGTGGTGCACCCGATCACGCGCGAGAACGCGCACACCTCGTGCGGCGAGGGCGTTCCCGTGATCCACTTCGACTTCGTCGCCGCGCCCGACGAAGTCAGGATCGAGATGATCCCAAAGGGCAGCGGCTCGGAGAACAACTCGTTCCTGCGCATGGCGATCCCCGCCGAGGGCAGCGATGCGATCCGCCGCTTCGTCGTCGACTGCGTGCTCGCCGCGGGCGGAAAAACCTGCCCGCCGACGATCGTGGGCGTGGGCGTGGGCGGCACCTCCGACCTGTGCGTCGCGCTCGCCAAGCGCGCGGCGACCCGCGAACTCGGGTCGCGATGCACGGACGACCACGGCCACGCGCTCGAGACGCAACTCTCCGAAGCGGTGAACCAGCTCGGCGTCGGACCGCAGGGGCGGGGGGGCGATTCGACCGCGTTCGCCGTGCACGTGGAGATCGCCGCGACGCACATCACGATGAACCCGGTGGCGGTGAACATGCAGTGCCACTCGGCGC
>JAHDXY010000025.1:0-21490 GCA_023384005.1 Burkholderiaceae bacterium
AACGCGGAGCCGATGCCCGCCAGGCTCAGGCCCGAGGCAGTGACCAGGAAAGTGATCAGCGCCGGCTCGCGATCGCGCTCGGCAGTGTGCGCGATCGCGAGCCCGCCGCCAATCGTCGAGAGCAGCGCGAGCCCCGCGATCGCCAGGACGAGCTCTCGCGGAAACGCCGCGAACGCGGCTCCGACCGTCGCGCCGAAGATCCCGATCAGAAGATAGAACACCCCGGCCGCGACGGCCGCGACGTAGCGACGCGCCGGGTCCTCGTGGGCCTCGCGTCCCATGCAGATCGCCGCGGTGATCGCCGCGTAGTTCAGCGCGAAGGCGCCGAAGGGCGCGAGCACCGCGGTCGCGACACCGGTCCAGCCGACGACCGGCGAGACGGGCGTGCCGTAGCCGGCCGCGCGAAGCACCGCTACCCCGGGCACGTTCTGCGAGGCCATCGTCACGACGTACAGCGGAAGCGCGACGCCGATCAGCGTCGAAAGCGTGAACCGCGGCACGACCGCCACCGGCAGCGCGACCTCGAACGCGAACGCGTCGACGCGCAACAGCCCGAGATGCGCGGCGATCGCGATTCCCGCCGCGAGCGCGGCGAGCACTGCGTAGCGCGGCAGCAGCCGGCGTGCGACCAGGTAGACCGCGAACATCGTGAACACGAGCGCGAACTGTGCCTGCATCGCCGAGAACACATCCAGCCCGAAGCGCAGCAGAACCCCGGCGAGCATTGCAGAGGCGATCGGCAACGGTATCCGCGCCATCGCACGCTCGAACCAGCCCGAAAAACCGCTTGCAGCGATCAGGATTCCGGTGACGATGAACGCGCCGGTCGCCTCGGCGAGCGACACTCCCGCGGCGCTGGTGATCAGCATCGCGGCGCCGGGCGTCGACCACGCGGTGAGCACCGGCGCGCGGTAGCGCAACGACAGCGCGATGCTGGTCAGCCCCATTCCCAACCCCAGCGCCCAGAGCCACGACGCGAGCTGCGCGGCGTCGGCACCGAGCGCCTGTCCGGCCTGCAGCACGATCACCGCGGAGCTGGTGAAACCCACGAGCACCGCGATGAACCCCGCGACGATCGCCGAAGCCGAGACATCCCGTGCAAGACTCATCGCGTCTCCGCGGTTGCAGCCGCTCGCGCGAGCGCCGCACGGCGCGGCCTCTGCTGGCCTGCGACGAACGGCGCGCGCGCCAAGCGAAGCGGCCGCCAGGAGGCGGCCGCGACTCCGGCCACAGCGCGGTGGCCGGGTTGGAGCACCGCCGCCCCCCCGCGCCCCGCGGGGGGGGGGCGGGGGGGGCCGGCCCCCCCGGGGGGGCCCCCCCGCCCCCGCCCCCGCGGGGGGCGCCCCGCGACTCCGGCCACAGCGCGGTGGCCGGTTTGGAGCACCGGCGACCTGGGCCGCCGCGCCCGCTGGGGTGCTCTACTTCAGGTGCTTGTTGACCAGCTTGGTCATCTCGAACATCGAGACCTGCGCCTTGCCGAAGACCTCCCTGAGCGCCTTGTCGGCGTTGATCATCCGGCGGTTCACCTCATCCTGCAGCTTGCCCTTCTTGATGTATTCCCAGATCTTCTTCACGACTTCAGTGCGCGGCAACGGCTTGTTGCCAACGATCGCCGCAAGCGCAGCGCTGGGAGTGAGCGCCTTCATGAACGCCGCGTTCGGCGTGCGAGCCTTCTTCGCCGCCGGTTTCTTCGCCGCCGGCTTCTTCGCGGCAGCCTTCTTCGCAGGGGCCTTCTTCGCAGGGGCCTTCTTGGCCGCCGGCTTCTTGGCAGCCGCTTTCTTCGCCGGCGCCTTCTTGGCCGCCGCCTTCTTCGCGCCGCCCTTTGCTGTTGCCATCTTCATCCCTCCGTCAGTGGGTAGATCAATGCTCGATCGGTCGACCGGAAAACCCGCGCTCTCGCACCCGATTTTCGCAAGCGCAAGAATGACCCTTCTTTGCTCTCGCAACAATAGGGGAAATCAAAAAAAACGTGGCCCGTGCACGGCTGTTGTTTTTCGAGCCGCAAGCCTTGCCACCGTCACGCCGCCGGTTCGGCGGCCTCCTGCTCGCGCTGCGCGCGTTTTCGCTCGTGGTCCTTCAGGTGGCGCTTGCGCAACCGGATGCTGCGCGGCGTGATCTCGACCAGTTCGTCCTCGGCGATGAACTCGACCGCCTTTTCGAGCGTGAGCTGGATCGGGGGCGTGAGCGCGATCGCCTCGTCCTTGCCAGCGGAGCGGACGTTGGTCAGCTTCTTCTCGCGCACCGGATTGACGACCAGGTCGTTGTCCCGGGTGTGGATTCCGATGATCATCCCTTCGTACAGCGCGTCGCCCGGCTTGACGAACATCCGCCCCCTGTCCTGGAGCTTCCACAGGGCGTACGCTACCGCGCCGCCGTCGTCCTGGGAAATGAGCACGCCGCTGCGGCGGTCCTCTATCTCGCCCGCCCAGGGTCCGTAGCCGTCGAACACATGGCTCGCCATCCCGGTGCCGCGGGTCAGATTGAGGAACTCGTTGTGAAACCCGATCAGTCCGCGCGCCGGCACCCGGTACTCGAGCCGCACGCGGCCCTTGCCGTCGGGATCCATCAGCAGCAACTCGCCGCGACGGCGTCCGAGCAGCTCCATGACAGCGCCCTGGTGCGCGTCCTCGAGATCGATCGCGAGCACTTCGTAGGGCTCCTCGCGCGATCCGTCCGCGGCCTGTCGCAGCTTCGGCTTCGGCCTGGACACCGCGACTTCGTAGCCTTCGCGGCGCATGTTCTCGATCAGGATCGTCAGGTGCAGCTCGCCGCGCCCCGAGACGACGAAGGTATCCGAGTCGGAGGTGAAGTCGACGCGCAACGCCACGTTGGCCTTGAGCTCGCGCTCGAGTCGCTCGCGGATCTGGCGGCTGGTCACGAACTTGCCCTCGCGCCCGGCCATCGGCGAGGTGTTGACCATGAACTCCATCGTCATCGTCGGCTCGTCGATGCTGATCGGCGTGATCGCCTCGGGAGCGGTCGGCTCGCAGATGGTCGACCCGATGTCGAGCACCTCGATGCCGTTGAGCGCGACGATGTCGCCGGCTTGCGCCTCGTCGACCACGACGCGCTCGAGTCCCTTGAAACGCAACACCTGGTTGACCTTGGCCGACTGGGGGGCGACACCGGTCTGCGCCGGGTCGCCATAGAGCACCGTCACCGTCTGCCCGGACCGGATTCGCCCCCGATTGATGCGCCCGATGCCGATCTTGCCGACATAGCTCGAGTAATCGAGCGCGGAGATCTGCATCTGAAGCGGCGCGTCGACGTCGTCTTCGCGCGCCGCGACATGATCGAGAATCGACTCGAACAGCGGCGCCATCGACAATCCCGCCGCGGCGGCGGCGGCCGGACCGTCGACGCCGCCCGCGGGCAGTTCGGAGAGCTTGCGCAACGCGAGGCCGCTGATCGCCGACGCGAAGATGACAGGGAAGTCGAGCTGCTCCTCGGTCGCTGCGAGCTTGTCGAACAGATCGAAGGTCTGGCTCACGACCCAGTCCGGACGCGCGCCGGGGCGATCGATTTTGTTGACGACGACGATCGGCTTGAGGCCCAGTGCGAGCGCCTTGCGAGTGACGAATCGCGTCTGCGGCATCGGCCCCTCGACGGCGTCGACCAGCAACAGCACGCCGTCGACCATCGACAGCGCGCGCTCGACTTCGCCGCCGAAGTCGGCGTGCCCGGGGGTATCGACGATGTTGATTCGCGTGCCGCGATACTCGACCGCGCAGTTCTTCGCGAGGATCGTGATCCCACGCTCGCGCTCGAGGTCGTTGCTGTCCATCACGCGTTCGGTCATCTGCTGGTTGGCACGGAAGGTGCCCGATTGGCGCAGGAGCTGATCGACCAGCGTGGTCTTGCCGTGATCGACATGCGCGATGATGGCGATGTTGCGGATCTGTGATGAATTCATTGGATGGGTTCGTCGGTTGAGGTGGGCGGCGTCGCGCCGACATCCGCGTCGGCGATCGCCGACACGAGTCGCTGCGCGACCAGCAGTCCGTCTGACAGCGTCGCTAGGCCCAGAAGCCGGTCGCCGCAGTAAACGCGTACCAGCACGCCCGCGGCGTCGGGCGATCCGTTGGCCGGCGCGGACAACGGATCGAGCCGCAGGCGCTGGCCCTGCAGGATCCGTTCGGCCTGTTCCGGCGCGATTCGCACCAGCGGGAGGTTTGAAACGAGGAAATCGGTCGGGGCGAGCCGCGCCCTGCGCGCGTCGGGTTCGATCGCCTCGAGTTGCTCGAGCGTGAGCGCGTCGTCGACGCACAGACCGCCTACCCGCTCGCGACGCAGCTCCGAGAGATAGGCTCCGCATCCGAGCGTCTCGCCGATGTCCTCTGCGAGCGTGCGCACGTAGGTGCCCTTGCTGCAGGTCACCCGAACGCGCGCGCGCATCGACCCGGGCTGGCCCGGCTCGACGCCCCCGCACGGGTCGAGCGAGGTCAACTCGAGGCGGTGGATCCGCACCCTTCGCGCGGCGCGTTCGAGTTCGACTCCTTCTCGCGCGTAGGCGTACAGCGGCTTGCCGTTGCGCTTGAGCGCCGAGTGCATCGGCGGGACCTGGTCGATCGGACCGGTGAACTCGCGCAGCACCGCGCGCAGGCGCGCCTCGTCGAGCGAGACCGGGCGCCGCTCGATCACCTCGCCCTCGGCGTCGCCGGTGGCGGTGCGCAACCCGAAGCACAGCTGCGCCAGGTAGCACTTGTCGGCATCGAGCGCGTGCGAGGCGAACTTCGTCGCCTCTCCGAAAGCGACCGGAAGCAGTCCGCTGGCCATCGGGTCGAGCGTCCCGCCGTGTCCGGCCTTGCGCGCGTTGAGCAGGCGCCTCGCGCGCATCAGAGCGTCGTTCGACGTCAGGCCCCGCGGTTTGTCGAGCAGCAGCACGCCGTCGACCTGCGCTCGCCGGGGGCTTTGGGTATTCATCGTCCGTTCCAGAAAGTCCCACCGGGCCGACCCGGTGCGTCGCACCCGACGGTCAGTCGTCGGCGTGCCGTTCGTTGGCTTGATCGATCAGGCGCGACATCGACATGCCGTGCTCGCTCGATCGGTCGTGCCGGAAGCGGAGTTCCGGCGTCGTGTGGATTCGCACCCTGCGCGCGAGTTGCGTGCGCAGGAACCCGGCCGCATGCTGCAGCCCGGCAAGCGTGTGCGCCACCGTGTCCTGATCGTCGGGCAGGACCGAGAAGTGGACGGTGGCGTAGGCATAGTCGGGCGTCATCTCGACTGCGGTGATCGTCACCATCCCGACCCGCGGATCCTTCACTTCGGTGCGAACGAGTTCCGCCAGTTCGTGGTGGACCTGTTGCGTCACGCGCGGCGCGCGGCCGCCCGCGGGCGAGCGCGAACGGCGCATCAGCGAATGCTCGAAACGGGTGCAAACACGGCGTGCGGCGCACCCGCTCAAAGCGTGCGCGCGACCTCCTTCACTTCGAACACCTCGAGCTGGTCGCCTTCCTTGATGTCGTCGTAATTCTTCAGCGACAGACCGCACTCGAAACCTTCCTTGACCTCGCGAGCATCGTCCTTGAAGCGCTTGAGCGAATCGAGCTCGCCGGTCCAGATCACCGTCTGGTCGCGCAGCAGGCGCACCTTCGCGCCACGACGAACGAGGCCCTCGAGCACCATGCAACCGGCGATCGTTCCGACCTTCGAGACGCGGAAGATCTGGCGGATCTCGACCAGGCCCAGCGTCTCTTCCTTTTGCTCGGGCGAGAGCATTCCGGTCATCGCCGCCCGTACTTCGTCGACCGCGTCGTAGATGATGTTGTAGTAGCGGATGTCGATGCCGTTGGTTTCGGCCAGGCGCTTTGCCTGCTGGTCGGCACGCACGTTGAAGCCAACCACCACGGCCTTCGATGCCGTCGCCAGGTTGATGTCCGACTCGGTGATCCCGCCGACCGCCGCGTGCACCACCTGCACCTTGACCTCGTCGGTGCTCAGCTTTTGCAGCGCGTGCGTGAGCGCCTCCTGCGAGCCCTGGACGTCGGCCTTGATGATCATCGACAGCGTCTGCACCTCGCCCTCGGCCATGTGCTCGAACATGTTCTCGAGCTTGGCGGCCTGTTGCTTGGCGAGCTTGACGTCGCGGAACTTGCCCTGGCGGAAGTTCGCGATCTCGCGCGCCTTGCGCTCGTCGCCCAGGACGATCATCTCCTCGCCTGCGGCCGGCACTTCGGACAGACCCTGGATCTCCACCGGGATCGACGGACCGGCTTCGCTGACCGGCTTGCCGCGCTCGTCGAGCATCGCGCGCACCCGGCCGAACACCGACCCGGCGAGGACGATGTCGCCCTTCTTCAGCCTGCCCGACTGCACCAGGACGGTGGCCACCGGGCCGCGCCCCTTGTCCAACCTCGCTTCGATCACCAGACCCTTCGCGGCGCCTTCGCTGGGCGCTTTCAGTTCGAGCACCTCGGCCTGCAACAGCACGTTCTCGAGCAGCTCGTCGATGCCCTGGCCGGTCTTGGCCGACACCGGCACGATCGGAACGTCGCCGCCGAACTCCTCGGGGACGACCTCGCGCGCGACCAGGTCCTGCTTGACCTTTTGCGGGTTGGCTTCGGGCTTGTCGATCTTGTTCATCGCCACGACGATCGGCACGTTGCCGGCCTTGGCGTGGTGGATCGCCTCGACCGTCTGCGGCATCACGCCGTCGTCGGCCGCAACAACGAGGATGACGATGTCGGTGGCCGCCGCGCCGCGCGCGCGCATCGCCGTGAACGCCTCGTGACCTGGCGTGTCGAGAAAGGTGACGACGCCGCGCGGCGTCTCGACGTGATACGCGCCGATGTGCTGGGTGATGCCGCCAGCCTCTCCCGCGGCGACCTTGGCGCGCCGGATGTAGTCGAGCAGCGAAGTCTTGCCGTGATCGACGTGACCCATCACCGTCACCACCGGCGGGCGGGGCAACTCCTCGAAGTCGTTGGTCGTGACCACGTCTTCGAGGAAGGCATCGGGGTCGTCGAGCTTCGCGGCAACCGCCTGGTGACCCATCTCTTCGACGACGATCATCGCCGTCTCCTGGTCGAGCACCTGGTTGATCGTGACCATCTGCCCGAGCTGCATCAGCCGCTTGATCAGCTCGGCCGCCTTGACCGACATCTTGTGCGCGAGCTCGCCCACCGAGATCGTCTCGGGAACGTGCACCTCTCGCACGACATGCTCGGCCGGCAGTGGCGCCGGCGCGTGATCGTCGCCGCCGCGGCCGCGATGGCGCCCGCCGGCGCGCGGTCCGCGCCAGCCGGTCCCGCCGCTCGGGCCGCGCGTCTTGAGCGCGCGTCGCTTGGCACCTTCTTCGTGCCAGCTCGACGAGAGCTTCTCCGACTTGACGTGCTTCTTCTCGGGCGACTCCGCGGCGGTAGCGCCGGGCTTGGCGGCACCCGGTCCGGTGGGCTTGTGAAGGGTGCCGGTCGGGCCCGCCGCCTTGGCGGCCTCGGCCTCGGCCGGCTTGGGCACCGGCTTGCGCTGCGCGGTCATCACGCGATTGATCTCCGCGACCTCGCGTTCCACCTGGCGACGGGCCTTGGCCTGCGCGTCGGCGCCTTCCTGTGCCTTGCGCGCGACTTCGGCCGCGGCTTTCGCCTCTTCCTGCGCCTTGCGCCGCGCGTCGCCACCTTCGGTGTCGTCCTGCAGCGACGCCGCCTTTTCCTGCTCGCGGCGCGCCTGCTGTTCGCGCAGGCTCGCTTCGGCGGCCGCTTCGCTCTCGCGCCGGCGTTCCTGTTCGAGGCGCTCCTGCTTCTCGCGCAGGTCTGCCGCCTGGCGCTCGAGGAGTTCGTGCTGGCGACGCTCCTCTTCCTCTCGCAGCCGCTGCTGCGCCTCGTCGACTACCGGCGCGGCCTCGAACTCGACCGGCGCGGGCACGCCGGCGGTGTCGGCGGTTTCGCGTTTCACGAAAACGCGCTTCTTGCGCACCTCGACGTGGATCGTGCGCGCCTTGCCGGTGCCGTCGGCCTGCTTGATTTCCGAGGTCTGCTTGCGGGTCAGCGTGATCTTGCGCTTGGCGCTTTCCTCGCCTCCGTGCGAGCGGCGCAGGGCGGCCAAGAGCTGCTCCTTGTCGGTCTCGCTCAACGCATCGCTCGGCAGCTTCTTCCTCACGCCGGCATCGCGCAGTTGCTCGAGCAGAACTTCCGCCGGCACTTTCAGCTCGCTGGCGAAACCCTCAACCGTATTGCTAGTCGTCATCGTCATCCTTCCCCCGGGGCCAGCGCCGATCGGCTCAAACCGATTCGCTGGCGGCAGGTGCATCCTCGACCGGCGCGGACGCGTCGTCCTCGCCGGCGAACCAGTGGGCTCGTGCCTTCATGATCAACTCCCGGGCGCGCGCGTCCTCTATTCCGGTGGCTTCGATCAGTTCGTCGACCGCGAGCTCGCCGAGCTCGTCGCGCGTGCGCACGCCGGCGTCGGCAAGCCGCCCGGCCAGATCGTGGTCCATTCCCTCGAGCGTGAGGAGGTCGCCCGAGGTCTTCTCGATCTTCTCCTCGGTCGCGATCGCTTCGGTGAGCAGCACGTTGCGCGCCCTGTTGCGCAGTTCGTTGACCGTGTCCTCGTCGAAGGATTCGATCTCGAGCATCTCGGTGATCGGCACGTAGGCGATCTCCTCCATGCTGGTGAAACCCTCCTCGATCAGGATGTCCGCGACCTCGGCGTCGACGTCGAGCTTGCCCATGAACAGCTCGCGTACCGCGCCGCGCTCGCCTTCGGACTTCTGCGCCGACTCTTCGGCCGACATGATGTTGATCTGCCAGCCCGTGAGATCGGAGGCGAGGCGCACGTTGCGCCCGCCAGTGCCGATCGCGAGCGCGAGGTTGTCCTCGTCGACCACCACGTCCATGCTGTGCTTGTCCTCGTCGACCACGATCGAGGCCACGTTCGCCGGCGCGAGCGCGCCGATCACGAACTGCGCCGGGTCTTCGGACCAGAGCACGATGTCGACGCGTTCGCCGGCGAGCTCGCCGGTGACAGCCTGCACGCGCGAACCGCGTACGCCCACGCAAGTGCCGATCGGGTCGATGCGCCGATCGCGCGTGAACACGCCGATCTTCGCACGCACCCCTGCGTCGCGCGCGGCGGCCTTGATCTCGAGCAGTCCCTGCTCGATCTCGGGAACTTCCATCGCGAACAGGTGCTTGATGAACTCCGGCGAAGTGCGCGAGAGCATCAGTTGCGGACCGCGCCCTTCGCGATTGACCTCAAGGACGTAGGCGCGAATCCGATCGCCCACGCGCAGGTTCTCCTTCGGGATCATCTGGTCGCGCGGCAGGCGCGCCTCGACTTTCCCCGACTCGATGACCGCGCCGTCGCGGTCGAGCCGCTTCACCGTGCCCGAGAGGATCGACTCCCCGCGCTGCAGGAAGTCGGCGATGATCTGTTCGCGCTCGGCATCGCGAATGCGCTGCAGGATCACCTGCTTGGCAGCTTGCGCGCCGATGCGCCCCAGCTCGACCGGTTCGAGCTCTTCCTCGACGAAATCGCCCACCTGGATATCGGGAATCTGCTTTTGCGCCTCGGCGAGGATGATCTGCAGATCGTGATCCTCGAGTTCGCCGTCGGGCACGACCTGCCAGCGCCGGAACGACTCGTAGTCGCCCGAGCTGCGGTCGATCGACACGCGCGCGTCGACTTCCTCCTTGAAGCGCTTCTTGGTGGCCGACGCCAGCGCGCTCTCCAGAGCCTGGAACACGACCTCGCGCGGCACGTTCTTCTCACGCGCCAGCGCATCGACCAACAGCAAGACCTCCCGGCTCATCGTCCGTTCTCCTAAAACTGCACTTCCGGCACAAGCCGCGCCCGATCGACTTCATCGAGCGCGAACACCAATTTCCTTCCCGCCGCACTTTCGACACTTCCTGCGGCACTTCCTGCGGCGCTTCCCTCATCGCCGGCCTTCGCCGGCGCCGCGCGCGCGCCGCGCGAGCCCGCAACCGGCGGCTTCGCCCCCGCCTTGCGCGGCGCCGCCTTGCGGCCAGCCTTCGACGCCTGCGGCGTGCGCTCGACCAGCGTCAAGCCATAACGACCGTCGCCTTCGACGCTGAGCACGCCTTCGAAGTTGCGTCGCCCTTCGTGCGGCTTGCGCAGCTTCACCGTCGCGAGCGCTCCGGCGAAACGCTCGAAATCGGCCGCCTTCCTGAGCGGGCGGTCGAGCCCTGGCGACGAAACCTCCAGGCGCCGGTAATCGACCGCCTCCACCTCGAACACCCGACTGAGCTGGTGGCTCACCCGCTCGCAGTCTTCCATCCGGATCCCGGCCGATGCGTCGATGAACACGCGCAACAACCCGCTGGCGGCGAACTCGAGATCGACGAGCTCGTAACCAAGACCAGCGAGACTGCGCTCGACGATGGCCTCGACAGAATGCACCTGCGCACGCCCCCCAATAGTCGAAACATCCCGGCCCGGAGCGCGCACCAATAAAAAATGGGCTGAGCCAGCCCACTTCTTTGAGCACGCCCGACGGTACTCCGCCGGCCGGGCGCTTGTAATCGGTGAATTATAGCGTGCTAATGCCCGCTTGGCGAGCGCTTGCGCCGCCGGCGCGATCCGCCGGGGGGCTTTCCACCGGCTTTCGCACCGTGTTTTCCACCGGTTTTTCCGCCGCTTTTCCCCTGCCCGGCCGCTCCGCCGATCGCACCCCCGCCAGTCGCACCGCCGCCAGCCGCGCCACGCGCGGTGCGCGGCCCGCGTCCGCCGGCGCGCGCCCCGCCGCGCCCGGTGCCCGAGGGAAACCCGCCCTGCGCCGGGTTGTCCTGCCCGGTCGCGAAACCTGCGCCCGCACGCTGCGGAGCGCCGCGTCGACCGCGCCGCCCGGCCGCCGCCGCATTGCCAGGGTCGCCGCGGCGCACCATGCGCGTGATCCCCTCGAGATGCGCGTCGGCCGACTGCGGCTGCCATTCGTCGTCGTGGTGATGCGCGGGCAAGTGCTCTTCGCGCGGCAACTCGGGAAACGCGGGCTGCGTATCGTCGTCGTCGAGCACCAGTTCGTCGTCGTCCTCGCCCGTGCCGGGCGATCCCCTGCGCACGGCCTGCAACAGCATGGCCACGTCGCCGCGCGGAAGCTCGATCCAGCGTCCGCGCGACACCTCGCGCGGCAGCCCGACCGGTCCGAACCGGATCCGCACCAGCCGACTCACCGTCAGACCGACCGCCTCGAACATCCTGCGCACTTCCCGGTTGCGCCCTTCGGCGATCACGACGCGGTACCAATGGTTCGCCCCGTCGCCGCCGACGTCCTCGATTCGGCTGAACACGGCCATGCCGTCTTCGAGTTCGACACCGGCGAGCAGCTTGTCGCGGGCTTCGTCGTCGATTCTTCCCAGGATACGGGCGGCGTACTCGCGCTCCCAACCGTATCGGGGGTGCATCAGCCGGTTCGCGAGGTCGCCCGAGGTGGTGAAGACCAGCAGGCCTTCGGTATTGAAGTCGAGCCGGCCCACCGAAACCCAGCGCGCGCCCTTGAGGCGCGGCAGGCGATCGAACACGCTCGCGCGATTGTCCGGATCGTCACGGCTGGTGATCTCGCCCGCGGGCTTGTGATAGAGCAGCACCCGCGTCGGCGGCGGCAGCGCCGGGCGCCTGATCGGCTTGCCGTTGACGCGAATCTGGTCGCCCGCGCCGATCCGCTGTCCGACGTGCGCGGGCTGGCCGTTGACCGACACGCGGCCGGCGACGATCAACTCCTCCATGTCGCGACGCGATCCCAGCCCGGCGTCGGCCAGCAGCTTGTGGAGCTTGGGAGCCGTCTCGTCATCGTCAACCGAAACCGCGCGATCGCCGTCACGACCGATTTCGACGCCGACCACCGCGGCGTCCCGCGCGAACACCGGCAGCGGATCGCCGTCGTCGTCCTGCCGCGGATCGGGCGCGCCCGCGTGCGGCCCCTCGTCGGCTCGCTCGGCGCGCCCGGCATCGTGCGCACCGCCCTGCGCGCAATCCGGTGCCGCGTCCTGCGCGCCGTCCGGTTTCCCCTTGCCGCGCCGGCGCCCGCCGCGCGGCCCGCGCCTGCGCCGCGGTCCGCCGCGGGGCTTGTTCGCCTCGTCGCCGCTCGCCGCGTTCGCCGCATCCCCGGCACCGTCTTTCGCCTGGTCGTCCCGCCCCTGTTCGTCGTTCAACTCAGCTACCTCCATCGGTCGTCGACGGCTCCTTCGCGCCCTCTTCCGGCGGATCGTCATTCGCTTCGCGCGGTGCGTCGGCCTGCGTCTCGCCCTGCGTCTCGCCCTGCGCCTCGGCCTGTGCGCCGTTCTGCGTCTCGGCCTGCGCGTCGCGCTGCGTCTCGGGTTGCGCCTCGGCCGCGCCGTCGCCGGCCAGCGGGGGCAAGTCCTCCAGCGACCTCAGCCCTAGGTCGTCGAGGAACTGCCGCGTCGTCGCCAGAAGCGCGGGCCGCCCGATCACGTCCTTGTGTCCGATCGTCTCGATCCAGCCCCGATCCTCGAGCGTCTTGATCACGTTCGACGAGACCGTCACGCCGCGGATCTCCTCGATGTCGCCGCGAGTCGCCGGCTGGCGATACGCGATGATCGCCAGCGTCTCCATTGCCGCGCGAGAGTAGCGCGCCGGCTTGTCCGGATTGAGCTTGGCGATGTGCGCCGACGCCTCGGGGGACGTCTGGAACCGCCATCCGCCGGCGAGCGCGACCAGCCTCAGGCCGCGATCGTTCCACGCCTGCGCGAGGTCGGCGAGCACGCCACGAACGGTGTCGGCTCCGATCTCGTCGTCGAACAGCCGACGCAATTCGGACACCGACAGCGGCTGCGGGGATGCGAGTAATGCAGCTTCGATGATGGTTCGCGCTTGCGCGGTATTCAATCCGCGGCTCCGGCTCTGAGAATGATTTGAAGCGGCTGCCTCGAACACGACACGTGCGCTCGGCACCCGGCTACGAGTTCCGTACTGGGCGTTTGCATTGCTGTTGGCTCCGACCCGCGGCCGGATGATCCGCGCGACTGACTACGCCGCGCTTCGCTAGCGACTAACGCCTGCGGTCTGCCCGGACACTGCTGAGGTTCCGGACTGCAAGTGGGGATTCTATCCGTTTTTGGTCACAGCGGAAAACACTCGGGCCCGGTCAGACGTGGTGACAGGCGACGAATCGCTGCGGCGCGACCTCGCGCCATTGCGGGTCTTCGTCGCGGCACCGGGCGGTTGCGCGCGGGCAGCGCGGGTGAAAGTGACACCCCGACGGGGGATCGATCGGCGAGGGGACTTCGCCCTCGAGCTTGCGAAACGCGACCTTGTGCGCCGGATCAGGCACGGGCGAGGCCAGCTTGAGCGCCTGCGTATAGGGGTGCAATGGCTCATCGAACAGATCCCGGTTCGGTGCCAGCTCTACCAGGCGCCCCAGGTACATCACGGCCACCCGCTCGCAGAAGTAACGAACGATCCCAAGGTCGTGGCTGATGAACACGAAACCGAGCTCGCGCCGCCTCTTGAGTTGCTCGAGCATCAGGATGATCTGCGCCTGGATCGAGACGTCGAGCGCCGACACCGGCTCGTCGGCGACGACCAGTTCGGGGTCGAGCATCAGCGCGCGCGCGATCGCCAGGCGCTGGCGCTGGCCGCCGGAGAACTCATGTGGGTACTTGCGAAAGGCGTCTGCGGGCAACCCAACGTCGTCGAGCATCGAGCGTGCGCGATCGCGCGCCTCCTCACGCGAGCACACGCCATGCACGAGCAAAGGTTCGGTGAGCATGTGCGCGACCGACAGGCGCGGGTTCAACGACGAATATGGATCCTGGAAGATGATCTGCAGCTTTCGGCGCAGTTCGTTGAGCCGCGCGCGTGTCGCGTCGGTGATCGACTCGCCCTTGAAACGCACCTCGCCTGCGCTCGGTCTGATCAACTGGAGCAGGCACCTTCCCACAGTCGACTTGCCGCAGCCCGATTCGCCGACCAGTCCGAACGACTCGCCGGCCCGGACGGTGAAGCTCACGCTGTCGACGGCCCTGACGTGCACGGTTTTCGCTCTGGGGAATCCGCTCTTGATGGTGAAGACCTTTCTCAGGCCTTGCACTTCGAGGATCGTCGCGGCTGTCATCGCGCGCCTTTGCTGGGTGCGAACACGCGCGCGCGAACGTGGCAACGCGTCAGGTGCTGCGTCGGACCCGGGCCGTCGAGAAGTTCCGGGAGCTCTCGCGCGCAGATCTCCTCGCGCAGCGCGCAGCGCGGCGCAAACCGGCACCCAGGCGGCATGTCGTAGATCGGCGGCACCTGCCCGTCGATCGCGCGCAACTCGGCAGTGTCGCGGTCCGAGCGCGGGATAGCCTTCAGCAGCGCCTCGGTGTAGGGATGGCGCGGCGCGGCGAACAACTCTGCCGTTGGCGCGAGCTCCACGATCTCGCCGGCGTACATCACCGCGACACGGTCGGCGATCGTTGCGACCACTCCGAGGTCGTGGGTGATGAGTACCAGCGAGAACGCTTGCTCGTCGCGCAACTCGCCGAGCAGCGAGAGCACCTGCGACTGGATCGTGACGTCGAGCGCGGTGGTGGGTTCGTCGGCGAACAGGATGTCGGGGCCGCACGCGAGCGCCATCGCGATCATCACGCGCTGGCGCATGCCGCCGGAGAACTGGTGCGGGTACTGGTTCAGCCGCCTGCCGGCGTCCGGGATCTTCACCAGTTCGAGCAGGCGCACCGCCTCGCGATCGGCCTCGCGCCGGGTCATCGCGCGGTGATAGATCAGCGGCTCGCCCACCTGCTGCCCGATCGTGAGCACCGGGTTGAGCGAGGTCATCGGCTCCTGGAAGATCATCGCCAGCCGATTGCCGCGCACGTGTCGCAGTTCGCGGTCGGAGAGCGTGGCGAGGTCTTTGCCGTCGAACCAGACCTCGCCCGAAACGCGGCACCCTGGCTGGCCGGCCAGCAAGCCCATGGCCGAGATCGCAGTGATGCTCTTGCCGCAGCCCGACTCGCCGACCAGGCACAGTGTCTCGTTCTCCATCACGTTGAACGAGATGTCGCGCACGGCCGCATACCAGCCCGATCGGAGCCTGAAGGAGGTGCTGAGGTTGCGCACCGAGAGAACCGCTTGCGCCATGTCGGACCTGTCAGCTTGAGCGCAGCTTGGGGTCGATCGCGTCGCGCAGCCCGTCGCCCAGCAGGTTGAGCGAGAACACCAGGATCAGCACGGCGAGGCCAGTGTAGACGCTGATCCAGGGTGCATCGAGGATGGTTTCGAAACCCTCGCGGATGATCCCGCCCCAGGTGGGGGTAGGCGGTTTCACGCCAAGGCCGATGAAACTGAGGTACGCCTCGATGCGCACCGCGGTCGCAGCCCAGAGCGAACCGAGAACGAGAACCTCTCCGATCACGTTGGGCAGGATGTGAACGCACATGATCCGCGCGTCGGAATAGCCCAGCGCGTGGCACGCCTCGATGAAATCGCGCTCCTTGACCGCGATGGTCGGAGCGCGCGCGATGCGCGCGAACTTGGGTACCACGGTCAGCGCGATCGCGACGATCAGGTTGGTGAGGTTGGCGCCCAGCACCGCGACCACGAGCAAGCCCATGACCAGCGTCGGAAACGACAGCAGCACGTCCATCGTGCGCATGATGAGCTGGTCGATCCGCCCGCCCTTGTAGCCCGCGAGCACCCCGAGCGACCCGCCGATCACCATCGCGATCAGGATCGACGTAATGCTCACGAACAGCGAAATCCGCCCGCCCCACAGGATGCGCGACCAGATGTCGCGGCCGAAGCTGTCGGTGCCGAGGAAGTACTTGTCGGACGGCGCCTGCAACGCATCGACAATGTGCTGTTCGATCGGGTCGTACGGGGCGATCACCGGCGCGAGCGCGGCAAGCGCGCACACCGCGAGGAAGATTGCAAGTCCTACCCACGAGGTCTTGTTGACGTTGAACGCGTGATAGACCTCGACCATCGCTCCCGCGAACGCGCCGCGCTCTCTGGCCACGTTGACGATCGTGTTCACTGGTACTTCACCCTGGGGTCGCTTGCGCCGTAGGCGAGGTCGGTGAGCAGGTTCGTGAGCACGATGAAGAACGCGTAGACCACCATCAGCCCCTGCAGCATGGTGTAGTCGCGCTGCTCGAGCGCGCCGACGATCAATTTCCCGAGTCCCGGCCTGACGAACACGATCTCGGTGATCACCGAATTGCCGATCAGAAGCCCCAGGTACAGGCCGATTACCGTGATCACCGGAATGATCGCGTTGCGCAACCCGTGCCTGAGGATCACGACGGTGCGCGGCACGCCCTTGGCACGCGCCGTGCGGATGTAGTCTCCCGAGAGCGCCTCGATCATCGCCGAACGCGTCGTGCGTGCGACGTAGGCCACCATGATCAACCCGAGACTGAACGCCGGCAGGATCAGCTTGTAGATGCGATCGACCGGATCGGCGAGATCGGCACCGCTCATCACCGGGAACAACGGGTAGTGGATCGAGAACGCCAGGATCAGCAGGATGGCCGTGTAAAACGCTGGGAAGCTCAGTCCGATCAGCGACCCGATCCGGGCAACATAGTCGATCGGGCCGTTTCTGTACACGGCGGCGAGTATCCCCACCGGAATGCCGAGCACGACACCGACCGCGATGCTTGCGATCGTGAGATCGAGCGTGTGCGGCAACACGTCGAGAATTTCGGACAAGACCGCGCGCCCGCTCACCAGCGAGGTACCCAGGTCGCCAGTGAGCGCGTTCAACAGGAAGGTCGTGTACTGCTCGATCAGTGGCTGGTTCAGGCCGAGACGCTCGCGAAGCGCGTCGATCGCCTGCTGCGACGCGTTGTCGCCCAGCATCGCGATCGCCGGGTCACCGGGCGCGATCCTGATGATGACGAAGATCACCGTCAGCACCGCCAGCAGCGTTGGAAACGTTGCGGCGAGCCGTCTCGCGACGTACATCAGCACAGCGGCGCTCCCTGCAACGTGATCTCCGGGCGGTTCGAGTGAAGTCGCATCGCGAACGGGCGCACGACGCGACCGCGCGAGGCCGTTCCCGCCGCGGCGCGCCCGCGGGCGCGCGCCTTCAGCGGGCGCCGGCCGTCATCGCACCGCGGTGAGTTCGGTGATCGGGGGCCCCAGGCTCGCGGCACCCTTGAGCACGTAGCCGTAGTCGATAGACTTGCGACGCGCGAACACCTGCAGTTGTTCGAACAGCGGTATGCCGCATACGTTTTCCACCAGCTTGCGCTGCGCGCTGGCCCACAGCTCGAGCTGCTTGGCGGCGTTCACCTCCTGGCGCGCGGCGTCGATCTCGGCGTCAGCCATGCTGCAGTGGCTGAAGTTCGCCACGGCGGTGGGCGTGCCGACGATGCTGCGCGAGTGATAGAACTGGCTCAGGTAGACATCGGCCACCGGGAACCTGGCGGCGCCGTACAGCACGAGCGCGCTGAGGTTCTTGCGGATCTGCGCGTGAAATGCCGAGTGCTCGACCACCGCCAGGTCGAGCGTGATGCCCACTTTGCGCATCTGCTCCTGGATCACCTGCATCGGTTTGAGCAGCGGGTCGAGCTTGGTGATGATCACGTTGAGCTTGAACCCGTTCGGGTAACCCGCCTGCGCGAGCAGCGCCTTGGCCTTGTTGACGTCGTACTCGAACCTCGGCACGTCGTCGGTCTGGCCGAGGTACCCGTTGGGAACAACCGAGTAGTTCTTGCGCGCAACGATCTTGCCGGCGAGTCCGATGAAGTCGTCACGGTTGATCGCGTGCGCAATGGCCTGGCGCACACGCAGGTCATCCAGTGGCTTGATCGACGTGTTCAGGTGCAGCGTGCGCATCTCGCCGGGGTCGTAGACGTCGACGGTCGCATCCTTGTTCAGCAGCATGCGCCGCACCCAGATGTCTTCACGCGTGCCGTAGAACAGCTCGAGCTCGCCATTCTGGAACGCCAGTTCGCGGCTGCTGATCGACGGCACGAACCTGAACTCGACCGAGGACAGCTTGGGCACGCCGCGGAAGTACTCCTTGTTGGCCGCGAGCGTGATGAACTGCTTGGGCTTGTGCTCCTGGAATGCGAACGGACCGGTACCGACCGCTTTTTGCTTGAACCCATCGCCCAGCGCCTCCGCCGCCTTCTTGCTGACGATGTTGCCGCCGTGGTAGTTGGCCACCAGCGCCAGAAGCGACGGTACCGGCGTCTTGAGCGTGATGCGCACCGTGTACTTGTCGACCGCCTCCACCTTGTCGAAGGACGCGTAGTCGCTCGACACCGCGGAGCGCTTCGGGTCAGCCGCGCGCGCGAGCGAGTACACGACGTCTTCGGCGGTGAACTCGCCGTACCCGAGGTGGAACTTCACACCCTTGCGCAGGTTGAAGGTCCAGACCTTGCCGTCGGCCGAGGCCTTCCAGTCGGTGGCCAGGTCGGCTTCGAGCTGCGACAGATCCATCGATCCGGGCTTGAATCGCACGAGGCCGCTGAACAGCAGCGAGAACACGTGCTTGTCGCCCGTGCGCGTCGACATGTGCGGGTCGAGCGAGGTGATGTCCTGTTCGGCCAGGCCGATCCGGATCACATCCTGGGCACCCGCGGGCGCGACCGCGGCAACCGAAACGAGCAGCGCGGCAGCCAACGCGGCGAGTGCGCGCGAGCAAAACTCTGTCATGAATTCCCCCCAACAGTGGTCAATCGAAGCGCTTGCGTCCAGGCTTGCGACGCGGGGCATCTACGCGGATCGTCGCGAAACCGATTTATCAAGTCAAATTTGATTTATTCTGCCGATCATAACCGGACTTTATCGATGGCGCGCGATCGCCACCGAAGTCAAGGAGGCGCGAACGATGAAACTGACGTTGCGACAGATCGAGGCGTTCCGCGCGGTCATGCAGGCTGGAACGATCACGCGCGCAGCCGAGCTGCTTCATGTCTCACAGCCCGCGGTCAGCGTGCTCGTCGCCAACATGGAGACCGTGCTCGGATACCAGCTGTTTCGCCGCCAGCGAGGACGCCTGGTTCCCACAGGTGAAGCCGAAGCGCTGTATCCCGAAGTCGAACGTGCCTTCGTCGGCCTGGACGAGATATCGCTCGCCGCCGTCGCGATCGGGCACATGCAGGCGGGCGTGCTGCGGCTGGTCGCAATGCCGGTCTTTGCCGGGCCGCCGCTGTCGGAGGTGATCGCCCGGTTCGCCAACGCGCATCCGGGCGTGTCGATCGTCTATGAAGTGCAGCCGCGACTCACGATCCTCAACTGGGTCGCTACCCACCGCTGCGACCTGGGCATTTCGATCGAGCCCGCCGACCACCCCAGCGTGCAGAGCCGGCCGCTCGCCATCGGCGTGGCCGTGTGCGTGCTGCCGCGCGGGCACCGGCTCGCGCGCAAGCCTCAGGTCACGGCGTCCGATCTGGACGGCGAGCGCATCATTTCGCTGCCGGCCGAAACGCGATCCCGTCGGGAGCTCGACCGGTTGCTCGAGCAAAGCGGCGCGCGCCCCGTGCGCCGCGTCGAAACCCGCACGAACCAGGCGCTGTGGCAGCTCGTCGAGCGCGGTGTAGGCGTGGGCGTCGTTTCCCGCTTCGCGTTGACCGGCACACCGGCCGAACGCGTCACAGTACGCCCGTTCCAGCCGGCCTTCGTCTCGAAGGCGCTGATGCTCAACGCCCGCGACCGACCCCCGAGCAGGATCGTTGCCGCATTCTGCGCGCAACTCCAAGCCTACTGCGACACGCTCGATCAAGCATAAAATTAGATTATTCTATTTGCATAATCTGTTATTTGACTTGATGCACCTTCGGTCGCATCCTCACGCCCATTGTGTCGACTGCGTGTCGACTGCGGCCACGTCCCGCCGCGATGTCGCGCAGCAAACCGGACGAACCTTGGAAAACAGTTCCGACGTGATCGTAGTAGGCGGGGGAATGGTCGGCGCCGCGATCGGCTACGGCCTCGCTCGCGCCGGCGCGAAGGTCAACGTGCTCGACCAGGGCGATAGCGCCTTTCGTGCTGCACGCGGGAACTTCGGTCTCACATGGGTGCAGTCGAAGGGGCTCGGTGCCCACCCCTACTTCCTGCTCAGTCGCAACTCGGTCGACGCCTGGGCCGAACTGGCCGAAGAGCTAAGAGAGCACACCGGCGTCGATGTCGCTTACAAGCGCACGGGCGGACTGACCGTGTGCCTGGGCGAGAAGGAGGCCAGCGACCGGCGCGACTTCATTGCGCGCTTCAGGGTGCAGGAGGCGGAGGGCGGCTACGACTGCCGCTTCGTCGAGCGCGACGAACTCCAGCAACTCATTCCCCGCGCCGCGCTCGGCCCGACCGTGACCGGAGCGTCGTTCAGCCCGATGGACGGACACGCCAACCCGCTGTTCCTGCTGCGCGCGCTGCTCGCGGGAATCCGGCGCGCCGAGGGACGTTACACGCCGTTGCAGTCGGTCGAGCGCATTGACCGTTCGGGATCGGCTTACACGGTCGTTACGGCCGACGCGCGCTGGCACGCGCCCAAGGTCGTCGTTGCGGCGGGGCTCGGCACACAGCGCCTGGCGGCGATGGTCGGGCTGGACGTTCCGGTGCGGGCGCAGCGCGGGCAACAGATCGCCACCGAGCGCGCGAAACCGGTGTTCCATCATGCGATGAGCGGCGTGCGGCAGACGCAAGAGGGCTCGGTGCTGATCGGATACACCCAGGAAGATGTTGGACTGAACAACGACACGACCGTCGCCGGATTGCGCTCGATCACGCGACGCGCGATCGCTTCGTTTCCGCTCATCGCCCGGCTGCGGCTAGTGCGCGCGTGGGCGGCGCTTCGCGTCCTCACGCCCGACGGGCGGCCGATCTACGCCGAGTCAGCCACACACCCCGGCGCGTACGTGGCGACCTGCCATAGCGGCGTCACGCTCGCCGCCGCGCACGCGCGGCTGTTTCCCGACTGGGTACTCGCGGGACGTGCTCCCGAGCCCTTCGCAAGCTTTGGTCCCGAGAGGTTTCATGTTCAAGCGGCGAACTGACTGGACACGGCGCGGCGGCGGGCGCGTACGCCTGAGCTTCGAGGATCAGCCGATCGAGGCTCTGGAGGGCGACACGGTCGCGGCCGCGGTGCTGTCTTCGAACCCCGGTTTCACGCGCACTACGCCGGTGAGCGGCGCGCGCCGCGCGCCCTACTGCATGATGGGTGTCTGCTTCGAGTGCCTGATGCAGATCGACGGCGTGGCGAATCAGCAGGCGTGCATGGTGCAGGTACGCGAGGGCATGGTCGTGCGCCGTCAACTCGGGGAATCGCCCGACGAACCCGGTGCGAACAGCGCCCCGCGCGCGGGGGGCGATCATGGCGCCGACTGACCTGATCGTGATCGGCGCGGGGCCGGCAGGCATGCGCGCTGCGGCCGATGCAGCCGCACTCGGGCTTCGGGTTGTGCTGCTCGACGAGCAGCCCGGACCGGGCGGGCAGATCTATCGCAACCTCGCCACCAACGTACGGCCGCCAGCCGGCGGGGTCGACGTCCTGGGCGAGGACTACTGGCGAGGGCGAGACGTGATCGACGCGCTCGCGGCCAGCGGCGTCGAGCACGTGCGCGGCGCCACCGTGTGGACGGTGGAGAAGGAACCG
>JAHDXY010000025.1:21513-27967 GCA_023384005.1 Burkholderiaceae bacterium
TCGCGGTGGGATACGTGCTCGGAGAAGAATCATTCCTGCGCGAGGCGCGTCACGTCGTCGTCGCCACAGGCGCATACGAACGCCCAGTACCAATCCCCGGCTGGACGCTTCCCGGAGTCATGACTGCCGGCGCGGCGCAAGTACTGATGAAGTCGCAGGGCGCGGTTCCCGAAGGACGGATCGTCCTCGCCGGAAGCGGTCCGCTGATGATGCTGGTCGCATGCCAGTTGCACGCCGCAGGCGCCAACATCGTGGGCTTTGTCGAGACCACGCCCGGGTCGAACTGGCGCGCCGCGATCGAACATGTCCCGCGCGCGCTCGCGTCGCCGGCAATGCTGATCAAGGGTCTCGCGCTGCGCCGCACGATCAGAGCGAGCCGCATCACGACCCATTCGCGCGCAACCAGGCTCGCCTGCGCCGGCAGCGACCGCGTCGCCGGCGTCGAGTTCTACACTGGCACGACTCGCCACAGAATCGACGCCGACCTGGTACTGCTTCACGAAGGCGTCGTCCCGAACGTCCAGATCACTCGCATGCTCCGCCTCGAGCACGAATGGCACGAGCCGCAGCGCTACTGGAAGCCGAAGCTCGGCAAGTGGGGCGAAACGAGCGACGGGCGCATCAGCGTGGCGGGCGACGGCGGCGGGATCATCGGCGCAGCCGCTGCCCAGACCAGCGGCAGGATCTCGGCGCTGCACGTCGGAGCGGCCCTGGGCGCGATCTCGACCCAAGAGCGCGACCAGCGCGCCGGCGCGCTTTTCGCGCGCAAGCGCGTGGAAACACGGATCCGCCCGTTCCTCGATCACCTCTACCGCCCGGTGCCCGAGGTCGCGTGCCCGACCGACCCGCAGGTCGTGGTCTGCCGCTGCGAGGAAGTCGTCGTCGCCGAGATACGCGCCTGCGTGGCTGACGGCAGCGTCGGCCCGAACCAGCTCAAGGCGTATTCGCGCTGCGGCATGGGACCTTGCCAGGGGCGCATGTGCGGCCTCATGGTTGCCGAGATCATCGCGAGCGAACGCGGTGTTGCGGTCGACGAGGTCGGCTACTACCGGATACGCTCGCCGATCAAGCCGATCACGCTCGCGGCTCTCGCCGCGATGCAAACCGATGAACAAGCCCCCTCGCCCTGACCGGGTCGCCCGCAGCGCGCGCGCGACGCAGGCGACCTGAGGAAGCCGCCGATGCGCATCGAGAAGGTCGAGATCTTTTCGGTCTCGATACCGCTGATTACCCCGTACAAGCTCTCACGCGTGTATGGCACCGTAACCGGCGCGAACGCGATCGTGGTCGCGATTTCCACCGACACCGGCCTCGTCGGCTACGGCGAGGCGGATCCGATGCCGCCGTTCACGAGCGACACCGTGCAGGGAACGATCGAGGCGCTGCGCGATCGGCTGGCGCCGGCGATGATCGGCGCCGATCCGCGCGAGCACAAGAAGAACGAGGAAACGATGGACGCGTGCGCCGAGGGTTGCCTGATGGCCAAGGGTGCCCTCGACATGGCGATGTACGACCTCGCAGGCAAGGCCTACGGCGTACCGGTGCATGCGCTGATCGGGGGGCGCAAGCGCGACACGATCCTGCTCAGTTTTCCGCTTGGCAGCGGCACCGCGCGCGAAGACTTCGAGGTGATCGACGCCCGCTATGCGCTCGGCTTTCGCAGCTTCATGGCGAAGATGGGCCGCAATCCGATCGCCGACGAGATCGAGCGCGTGCACGCGCTTGGCGATCGCTACAGCGGGAAGATCCAGATCGTGGCCGACGCGAACCAGGGTTGGACCGAGGAACAGGCCGTCGAGTTCGTGCGCGGTGCGAAGGGCTCGATCGTGGGCATGCTCGAGCAGCCCGTGCCCGCCAATCAGTTCGAGGCGCTACGCCGGATTCGGGCTGCCAGCGCGATTCCGATCTCGGCCGACGAGTCGGTGGTGACGGCGCAGGATGCGTTGCGACTCGCCTGCCTCGATGCGGTCGACATCCTGAGCATCAAGGCGTCGAAGAACGGCGGCATCACGAAGTCGCTACGTGTCATTGCGGTGGCGGAAACCGCCGGGATGCAGTGCCGGATGAATTCGATGATCGAGTGCGGCGTGACGCAGGCGGCGCTCCTGCAACTCGGTGCGGTTACGCAGACGCTGATCCCGTCGGGCCACGCCTACATGTCCACGCTGCGCCTCGCTGACGACTTCACCGACTTCGCCTCGCTCGTGCACGACGGCTACGCCCACGTCTCGGACGCGCCTGGATTGGGTGTCACGGTCGACAGCGAGAAGTTGGTCCGCCACGCGAGCGAAGCTTTCGTTGTGACCTGATCGAGATGCGTTACGACGTGATCGTGATCGGCGCGGGGATTCAGGGCCTCGCGAGCGCGCTGAACCTTGCACTGCGCGGGCGGCGGGTGCTGGTGATCGAGAAGACGGCGCCCGCGCGTCACGCGTCGGGGGTCAACGCCGGGGGCGTGCGCAGCCTGTGGCGGCACCCGGCCGAGATACCGCTCGCGCGCGCCGCGCTGCAGATATGGCACGACATCGAGCGCTTCCTGGGCGCCGACTGCCAGTACCACAGCAACGGCAGCCTGCGCATCGCCGAAAGCGAAGCCGAGGTCGAGGTGCTCGAGCGCCGCGTGGCGGAGCTCGCGTCGCTTGGCTACGACCACGAGCGCCTTCTGGGTCGGGAGGCACTGCGTGAGATCGTTCCGCATGTCGCGCCGCACTGCGTGGGCGGCCTGATCTCGACTGATGAAGGATCGGCCAGCCCATATCACGCCACCTGGGCGTTCTACCAGCGGGCGCGCCGTGAAGGCGTCGACTTTCGCCTCGGTGACGCGGTGTCTCGGGTCGAGCGCGACACGGCCGGATGGCGCGTCGTGGCCGGTGGCGAAAACCACGCGGGCGATTTCGTCGTCAACTGCGCGGGCGCCTGGGGCGACGCGATTGCCGCGATGATCGGCGACCGCGTTCCGCTCTCCCGCGAGGCTCCGACGATGATGGTCACTCAGCGCATACCGCAGTTTCTTGGCCCGGTATGCGGGCTCGTTGGCCGCAAGCTCTCGTTCAAGCAGACCGATGCGGGAACGGTGCTGATCGGCGGAGGGCATCGCGGTTTCATTGACGAGGCCCGTGAGCAGGCGACCCCCGACGCGCGCAAGCTGATGGTGAGCGCGCAGACCGTGGTCGAAGTCTTTCCGATCATGCGAAACGTGCCGATCGCGCGCACCTGGTGTGGCATCGAGGGGATGACCCCCGACCAGTTGCCGTACCTGGGCCCTGGCCGCGCGGCACCGAACGCGATTCACGCATTTGGCTTTTGCGGCCACGGTTTCGCGATCGGGCCGGTGGTCGGGCGCGTCGTGGCCGAATTGATTGTCGATGGCGAGTCGCGATTGCCGATCGCGCCGTTCGCGATCGACCGGTTTGCGCGGCCGAGCCAGGGCACCGCCTGAGCCAGGGCACCGCCTGAGTGACCGTTGTCCTGCGGGCGAAAAAAACGTCGTTTCCAGTGCCGGGTTCGACGTCTTTCGGAGTTCTTGGTTGCGGGGGCAGGATTTGAACCTGCGACCTTCGGGTTATGAGCCCGACGAGCTGCCAGACTGCTCCACCCCGCGTCCGAACTGCGAAGTATAGCCGAACGGGCGCCGCCCGCCAAGTCGTCGAGACGGGGCGAGTCCGAAGGCATCGGGCGGCGCGGATCGCCGCAACGCGAGCCGGGCGCACTGCTAAACTCGCCCGATGCACCGCGCTTCGCCCTACGACGCATGAGGTACTGCCCCACCTGCGGCCACCAGGTCGAGCAGCGCATCCCGGCCGGCGACAATCGCCTGCGTCACTGCTGCCCGTCGTGCAACGCGATCCACTATCAGAATCCGCGCCTCGTGCTCGGGACGATCCCCACCTGGGAGAACAGGATCCTGCTGTGCCGGCGCGCGATCGAACCGCGCTACGGATACTGGACGCTTCCGGCGGGATTCATGGAAAACGACGAGAGCTCCGGCGAGGGAGCCGAGCGCGAGACGGTGGAGGAAGCGGGAGCGCGGATCGAGTTGGGCGAGCCGTTTTCGATACTCGACGTGCCGCACGTGCACCAGGTGCACATGTTCTTTCTTGCTCCGATGCTCGGTCCGCAACTCGATCCCGGGCCCGAAAGCCTCGAAGCCAGGCTATTCAACGAAGCCGACATCCCCTGGGACTCGATCGCGTTTCGCACCGTTTCGCAGACGCTGCGCTGGTTCCTCGAGGATCGCCGGCGCGGCGCGTACAGCCTGCACACCGCGACGATCCGCTACGAGCAACGCGCGCCGGCGCCAGCGGACGCGCGGACCGACGTGCAGACCGACGCGCGGGCGTCGCAGGCGGACGCGGAAGCCGGCGCTCGAACGGACACCCGGACAACGGCTCCAGGCGCGCGATCGGGCGCGGGTGGCAGGACCTGAGGCACGACGCGCTACCGGGCACGACGCGCTACCGGGCACGACGCTGGCAGGAGGACACGCGATGCAGCGACGCGATTTCATTCTCGGTTGCGCTGCGGGCCTGGGCTGCAGCACCGACGCCCTCGCGCAAAGCCCCTCGGGCACGGCGCGGCCCTACCGTCGCGCGTTGCTGGTCGACGCGCGTGGCGAAGGCCTGCTGGCGCGCGAGATCGCGCCGCGCCAGAACCTGCTGTTTCACTATCCGTACGTCGGCACGCCGGCGTTCCTGCTCAACCTCGGCCGGCCGACCGCGACAAGCTCGGCGTTGTCGACCGCGAAGCGCTCGCGCTACCAGTGGCGCGGTGGCGTGGGCGCGGCGCGCTCGATCGTCGCGTTTTCGGCGATCTGTGCGCACCAGATGGCGTACCCGACGCGGGACATCAGCTTCATCAGTTTTCGCGAACAGGCAGGTCCGCAGCACCGCCGCGCCGAGGTGATCCACTGCTGCGCGGAGCACAGCCAGTACGACCCGGCCGACGGCGCGCGGGTGGTCGCGGGTCCGGCGACCCAGCCGCTGGCGGCGGGCGTGCGCGCGCCCGACCCCGCCCCCGCTACGCTGCCCGCGGGCGCCACGCAGGGGGGCGAGCTGTTCGACGCGTTCTTCGCCAAGTACGAAGTCAGGCTCTCGCTCGAGTATGGCGCTCGCGCGCGAGATCGGGTCGGCGAGACCTGCACGGTGGTGCCGATGGACCAGTACTGCCGGCAGCAGGTGCGCTGCTGAGCACGGCGTTGGAACCCTCGCAGCCGGCGCTGCGCTGGATCGAGCCCGATCAGCCGCTTCCCGATCCGCGCAAGGCGATGCGCGATCCCGACGGCCTGCTCGCCGCCGGACGCGATCTCGACGCGCGCCGCCTGCTCGAGGCGTATCGCAAAGGCGTCTTCCCCTGGTACTCGCAGGGCCAGCCGGTGCTGTGGTGGTCGCCCGACCCGCGCATGGTGCTGCGCCTCGAGAGCTTTCGCATCACCCGGTCGCTCGCGAAATCGCTGCGGCGGGTGCGCCGCGACGGCCGCTGGACGGTGACGCTGAACGAGGATTTCGCGGGCGTGATGCGCGCCTGCGCCGAACCGCGCGCCGACCAGGACGGCACCTGGATCACCGCCGACATCGTCGCCGCGTATTGCGCGCTTCACGGCCAGGGCAATGCGCACTCGGTCGAGGTCCGCGAGGACGGCGCGCTGGTGGGCGGCCTGTACGGCGTTTCGATCGGCAGGATGTTCTACGGCGAATCGATGTTCACGCGCCGCGCCGACGCCTCGAAACTGGCGCTGTGCGCGCTCGTTCACACCCTGCGGGCGTGCGGTTTTCGCATGATAGACTGCCAGCAGAACACGGGCCATCTCGCGTCGCTCGGCGCGACGCAGGTTCGCCGCGAGTGGTTCCTGCAGCAAGTCTGCGAGCTCGCGTCGATGCCGGCCCCTGACTGGAAAGCGCTGGCCATCGAGTGGCCCGAGGTGTGAACGGAATCGAACTGCACGACGCATGACGCATCTCAACGAGCTGCCGTTCTCGGCGCTGCAGTTCTACGCGACCGCTCCCTATCCGTGCAGTTACCTGCCGGGCCGCCAGGCGCGCTCGCAGGTGGCGACCCCGAACCACCTGATCAACGCCGACATCTACGGCGAACTGGTGCGCGCGGGCTTTCGGCGCAGCGGCGTGTTCACCTATCGTCCGCACTGCGACGGATGCCGCGCCTGCGTGCCCATCCGGGTGCCGGTAGCGCGCTTCGCCCCGAACAGGAGCCAGCGCCGCGCGTTCAAGGCGCACGCCGGGCTCAAGGTCGTCGTCGCCCGGCTCGCGTTCTCCGCCGAGCACTACGAGCTGTACCTTGACTACCAGGCTTCGCGTCACTCCGGCGGCGGGATGGACCACGACAGCCGGGAGCAGTACGCGCAGTTCCTGCTGCAAAGCAAGGTCAACACCCGGCTGGTCGAGTTCCGCGACGCCGACCACGCCTTGCGGATGGTGTCGATCGTCGACCTCCTCGACGA
>JAHDXY010000401.1 GCA_023384005.1 Burkholderiaceae bacterium
TACTTCGATACATCGCGTCGAATTACTCCCGATTCAATCGTTACAGTCCACTAGTCGCGGAACCGCGAGATGGCGACGTCCTGCGCACATTACTTTCTCGAGACAATTCGGGCCGCGGAGCGCTGCGGTGTGGATTCGGTCGCGCTGATGGAACATGTTGACCTGCGTCGGGAAGACGTAATGGATCCGCACTGGCGCGGTCGCTCCGAACTACTCGCCATGATGGTGCGGCGCGTGTGGACCATCACCAATGACGAATTCATGGGCTTCATGGAGCGCCCGGCGAAGTTCGGCACGTTCGCGATGATGTGCGAGTGCATCATCGGCGAGCCCTCGCTAGAGGCCGCATTTGCCAAAGGGATTCACTTCTACAACCTGTTCACCGACGACATCTCCATGCGGCTGGATTTGGGCGAGGAGAACGTCGTTTTCCACGTCGTGTTTCGCCGACCGGAACTCGACGGCGAGCACTACTTCCTCGAGTTCTGGTTCTCGATATGGTATCGATTGATCGGATGGCTGGGCGGCATCACTGCACCGCTTCTACTCGTTACATTTCCGTACCCCAGGCCGGATGAATACGCTGAAGAGTTCAAGTACATGTTTCCCTGTGAGCACAAGTTCAACGCGTCGCGGGCGACGATGGTGTTCGATCGTCGCCACCTCGGCTCGCCCATCGTGAGAGCGAAGGAGGAACTCGCACTGTTTCTCTCCGTCGCGCCGCTGGGGTTCATGTCCACGCCGCGCGACGTCATCAACTACACACGTAAGGTTCGAAGCTATCTCTTAAGGGATCGGGCGTTTTCGCTGCAGTTTCCCGAACTTGACAAGGTGGCACGCCACTTCAACATGGGCGCGCAGACGCTGCGGCGAAAACTCAAGTTCGAGTCGACATCGTACCGCGCGATCATCGAGAATATCCGCCGCGACATAGCCATCGAGAAACTCTTGAATGGTTCCACTTCGGTCAGCAGCATTTCAGATCTGCTGGGATACTCCGAGACAAGGGCCTTCACCCGGGCGTTTCGCGAATGGACGAAGATGAGTCCACTGGAGTACAGGCGGCACTTCCAAGGACAATCCGGCGGAATCGCGCTTGTGTCCGCCGTCAAATCTCCGGGCCCATCGCAGAACAACACGTGCCCTGGAGGAAACGATGAAAACGAAGAGAGGGCGCGCGCACGGATTCAAGCGCGAGGCAGGAAGGCTGACGATCCAACCTGACGTCCCCGGGCTGTTTCCCCACCTGACGACTTGAGAGAATGGCTCCTGCTCAACGGCGAGGAGCCCATGAAAAGAAATTGATTCATCGAAGAACAGGCGGCCGCGACGCTTCGCGAGGCCGATCGTGCGCCGGTCGCCGAGGTCGTTCGCAAGCACGAGGCCAGCGAGCGGAGCGTCTATGCCTGGCGCAAGAACTCGGGCTCCATAAACCCTGCGGATGTCAAGCGGCTGCGTGTGCTCGAGGCCGAGAACGCCAAACTCGCGCTCGTCTTCGAATCTGTGCTCGCATGAGGACAGCTGACGATCGGGGTGAACACCGGCGACGAATTCGAGTGCCTGGGCTTGTCCTCAAATACGCGGGCTTGTGCATCTCACCCGGCCTGGACACGGACTGCATGATCGCATTGGAGCAACCCGGCTGCGAGAACCGGTGCTCGCTGGGCGACCGCGATCTTGCGTTGCAGGTGGAGCGCACGCGCCGCCTGCGCGTGGGCGAAACGCTCAGTGCCGCCGTCATGGGCGACCTGCCACGTCGCCTGAGTCTGCGCGCCGAGTTGCCGCCCGTGACCGGCCTGCCAGTGTGCACGATGGTGCCGCACAGCGAAAGGCGCACCGCCGTTTTAGCGCTGCTTCGGCAAGCTGCGCTGCGCGCGCGCCGTCTTCGGCATATCCGTCTCGGGCGCGACTGAGGTGAGCACGAAGCTCGCTTTGATCGACGGCGTCGTGATCGACGACAGCGGCGCAGCCGGTGCGCAACGCCTGCCCGTCCCGGCGCACGTTACCCGCACTCTGATGCGAACCGCCGAGGAAGAGCAGAATTTCGCGCAGGCCCTACTGCCCGTCGCTTGCGCTCTGGACGAGGCCGCGGCGCGACGCTGCGCCGGGAGCGCGCTATGAGCGCTTCGACGCTTTGGGCTGTAATGCCCGTCAAACCGTTCGCCCACGCGAAACAGCGCCTTGCGCCGATGCTGGATGCCGACGAGCGAGCGGCGCTGGCGTGCGCGATGTTCGATGACGTGCTCCGTGTCCTGGTGTCGAGTCCCTGCTTGGCCGGCGTGCTCGTTGTGACGGACGATGTCCGGGCCGCGGCGATCGCCCGCAACGTCGGTGCCGGTGTCTTGTGCGACCCGCCCGAAGCCGGACTGGTGACGGCCGTGCGTCATGCTGCACGCAGCCTTGCTGCCGCGCGATGCCCCGGCATGCTCGTCGTTCCGGCGGACTTGCCGCTGATCGAGCCCGCGGACATCGAATTGATCGGTCGGGAACACCGCGCTTCGCCGAGCGTGACGCTCGTGGCGGCGAGCAGCGATGGCGGCACAAATGCCCTGGCCTGCTCGCCACCCGACGCCATGCCGATCTGCTTTGGACGGCACAGCTTCCGCCAGCATCACAGTGCCGCACTGGCCATCGGCCTGATGCCCACAGTGCTGACGCTGCCGCGGTTCAGCCTCGATATCGATCGTCCGGCGGACCTGTTGGCGCTGCTGGAGCATCCGTCATCCACGCGCACATGCAGCTACCTCGTGTCCAGCGGTATCGCACGCCGCCTGGGTGTGCCGTGGGCGTGCGCTCATGCAGCCGATCGGCCGCATGCCTGGTTGGATGAACCCATACCTGGCGAAACCGGCGGCGCTCTTTCGAAGGCGATCACGAGCCTATGACGACAACGATGCCTCGACGCCGCGGACCAAGCCGCGCTGCGGTAAGTGTCGATCTCGCAGCCAGGGGTTCAAGAGAACCCTGCGCACGCAGGCGTGCGGCTGATCAGGGCCAAACCGGTGCCCATTTCATGCGCCGAGGTTCAGCGCATCCTTGAACGCGCAACCGCAACGCTGGCACTTGATCTGATGGTCGGGGTGAGAG
>JAHDXY010000402.1 GCA_023384005.1 Burkholderiaceae bacterium
CCGCGGTGTGGGGTTTGTTGTGATGGGGGGGCCACCGGGGCGGACCCCGGGCCCCGCCGCGTTGCGCCCCCCCACGGTTCGGTAGGAGGCCGGCATGAAGACGATCCTCAATCTGTTCAAGGTTCGCATCGGGTTCGCGATCGCGCTCACCGCGGTCGCGGGCCTGATGGTGGACCCGGGGGCCTCGATCGAGCCCTGGAAGGCAGTCGTGCTCGCGCTGGCGGTGATGCTTTCGTCGGCGGCAGCGGGGGCGTTCAATCAGTACTGGGAAGTCGACCTCGACGCCAAGATGGGGCGCACCCGCACGCGCCCCTTCGTGACCGGGCAGGTGCGCGCGCACGGGGGCTGGCTTGCGCTGATCGTCTCGCTTACCACGATCGCGGTCGCCGCAGCGTGGTTCGCCGCCAACGCGAGCGCGGCGCTCTACACTTTTCTCGGCGCGTTCTTCTACGCGATCGTCTACACGGTGTGGCTCAAGCGCCGCAGCAAGTGGAACATCGTGGTCGGGGGGCTTGCGGGCAGCTTCGCAGTGCTCGCCGGCGCGTCCGCGGTCACGCCCTCGCTCTCGGGCGAAGCGATCCTGCTCGCTCTGATCCTCTTTCTCTGGACGCCGCCGCATTTCTGGAGCCTCGCGATCGCATTTCGCGAGGACTACGCTCGCGCCGGGGTGCCGATGCTTCCTGTCGTCGTCGGCGACCAGCGTGCGTCGTATGCGATCTTCGGGCACTCGATCGTGCTGGTCGCGCTTTCGCTCGGGCTGGCACTGCTCTCGCCCGGCTGGCTCTACTTCGTCTGCGCCGCCGCGGGCGGCGTGTTGCTGATCCGGCACACTCTCGCACTGGTGCGCGAGCCGAGTCGCGCGCGTGCGATGGCGAGTTTTCACGCCTCGCTGATCCAGCTGGCGTTGCTGCTCTTTGGCGTCATCGGCGACGCGCTGGTGCGAGCTGCGCTCGTCGCGGCCTGACGTGCGGCTTCGTTTCCAGGGCGCCGTCGTGAGCGCGTTCGTCAACTCGCTGGTGCTGGCCGGGCTCGTGTTCGCATCGCTCTTGTCCGAAGCGATCGCATCGACCGCGGTGGAACCGGACTATCGCAAGGCGCTGGCGGCGAGCCAGGCGGCGATCGGGCGCACACCTCCCGCGTTCAGCTTCACCGACAGTTTCGGGCGCAGGGTTTCGCTCGACGAGTTCCGCGGCAAGCCGGTGATCGTCAGTTTCATCTACACCGGGTGCTTCCAGGCCTGCCCGGTCGCGACCCAGTTTCTCGCCAAGGCGGTCGCGTCGGCGCAACAGGCCTTGGGTGCCGACAGCTTTCGCGTCGTCTCGATCGGGTTCAACCAGCCCTTCGACACGCCGCAGGCGATGGCGGCGTTCGCGCGGCAAAACGGAATCCGCGATCCGCAATGGGCTTTCCTCAGTCCCGACGCCGCTTCGGTGCAGGCGTTGTCCGAAGCCTTCGGGTTTTCCTACGAGGCCACGCCGAAGGGCTTCGACCATGTCACCCAGGTGTCGGTCGTCGACGCGCGCGGCACGATCTATCGCCAGGTCTACGGCGAGAGTTTCGACTTGCCGATGCTGGTCGGTCCGCTCAAGCAGTTGCTCTCGGGCCAGGCGTCCGAATCGTTCACGCTCGAGAACGTCTGGGAGAAGGTCAAGCTCTATTGCACAGTGTACGACCCGTTCAGCGGCCGCTACCGGCTCGACTATTCGCTGTTCTTCGAGCTCTTCGCCGGGATCACGACGCTGGGCGGAATCGGCTGGCTGATGGTGCGCGAGCTGCGCCGAAGACGCCCGACCTGAACCGTCGAGCTGCACGGGCGGGTCTCGTTGACTCGCGTCAAAGCGATCGGTACGCTCGCGGGCGAGCATCGACGCGTCGGGACGCTTCGTTGTCGCGACGCGCATGATGGACACCCCCTCGATCTCTCCGAAAGACCCAGCCAGCGGGCACGCGCCCGGGCCGAGCGTGCGCGCGTGGCGCGCGCTCGAGCGCGGCGCCGACCGGCTCTGCGGTGCGGGGGACAACCCGCTGCGCCAGCTCGGCGCGCTCGGGTTCCTGCTGTTCTGGCTGATCGCGGCGAGCGGCATCTACCTGTACATCTTCTTCGACACCGACCTGGACGGCGCGCACGCCTCGGTCGAGCGTCTCACGCACGGGCAGTGGTGGGCCGGCGGGGTAATGCGCAGCCTGCACCGCTATGCGTCCGACGCCTTCGTCGTCGTGATCGGGCTGCACCTGATGCGCGAGCTGATGCTGGGCAGGTTCTACGGGTTTCGATGGGTCTCATGGGTCAGCGGGATCCCCACGATCTGGCTCGCTGGCGCGTCGGGCGTGATCGGGTACTGGCTGGTCTGGGACGAACTGGCGCAGTTCATCGGCATCGCGGTCACCGAGTGGTTCGGCGCACTGCCCGGCTTCGGCCCTGCGGTGGTTCGCAATTTCATCGCCGACAGCGCGATGACCGACAGGATGTTTTCCCTTCTCGTGTTCCTGCACATCGGCGTACCGCTGGCGCTTCTTTTGGCGATGTGGGCCCACATACAGCGGCTGACCCAAGCGGCGACGATGACGACCCGCGCGCTCACCGGATGGACGATCGCGTCGCTGCTCGCGCTCTCGCTCGCCTGGCCCGCGCTCTCGCAGGCGCCGGCGAACCTGGCGCGCGTGCCCTCGCGCGTGCAGATCGACTGGTTCTACCTCGCCCCGTTTCCCGCGATCTACGAAGCGTCCTCGCTGGTCGTGTGGGCGGTCGTGCTGGGGGCGACGCTGCTGCTGGCCGCGGCGCCGTGGCTGGTGCGCGTACCCCGGCCGCCAGCGGCCAAGGTCGATCCGGATCACTGCAACGGGTGCACGCGCTGCTTTGCCGATTGCCCCTACGCCGCGATCGTCATGGCGCCGCACCCGAGCGGGCGCGGCCAGATCGCGGTCGTGAGCGACGATCTGTGCGCGAGTTGCGGGATTTGCGCGGGCGCCTGTCCGACTTCCACGCCGTTTCGATCCGCTGATCGGCTCGTCACCGGAATCGATCTGCCGTCGCGTCCGGTCGACGCGCTCAGGGCGGAGCTCGCACTCAAGCTCGGCGCGGCGG
>JAHDXY010000403.1 GCA_023384005.1 Burkholderiaceae bacterium
GAAGCCGGGGATGCCGTAGCGCATCATGCCGCCGAGGAACTCGTGCTCGTCGAACACCGTGACCATGTGGCCCCTGAGCGCGAGCTGGTAGGCGCACGACAGCCCGGCCGGCCCGCCACCGATCACCGCGACCTTCTTGCCGCTCGCGTGTTCAGGACGCGGGTAGGCCATGGCGTTCGCGTTGGCCCACTCGCCGAGGAAGTGCTCGACCGAGTTGATTCCGACGTGGTCCTCGACCTCGTTGCGGTTGCAGCCGGCCTCGCACGGCGCGGGGCAGACCCGTCCCATGACCGAGGGGAAGGGGTTGGCCTGGGTGAGCCGGCGCCAGGCGTACTCCTGCCACGAGACCTCGGCGGGCGGCTTCTCGATGCCGCGCACGATGTTCAGGTAGCCGCGGATGTCTTCGCCCGAAGGGCAGCTGCCCTGGCACGGAGGGGTCGACTGGATGTAGGTCGGGCACTTGTGCGAGTGGTCGGCGTCAAAGATCTTGGCTCGGAGGTCGGACCACTCGTTGTCGCCATCCTTGAAACGGCGGAAGCTGAGCCTGGTCGCGGGTTGTTCGGGGTTCGCCGACATCGTGTCTGTCTCCGTTGTGCGTAGTGCGCGCGTCGCTCAGGACTTCGCGCCGAGCCGGATGGCCGTGCTCACCAGCTGGTGCACGCCTCCGACCATTCCCATCTTGAATCCGTAGTAGGGCAGGACCTTCGAGAACTGCGCCTTGCAGATCGCGCAGATCGTCGCCATGAAGTTCACGCCGTGCTCGTCGACCACGCGCTGCAGCGACTCCATCCGCGGCAGCGCGCCCTTGACGCGCAGATCGAGCAGTTCGTCGGTCAGCACTCCGCCACCGCCGCCGCAGCAAAACGTCTCGTCGTGCGTCGTGCCCGGCGCCATCTCGTGATAGCGATTGGCCACGGCGCGAATGATCGCGCGCGGGATCTCGAACTGGCCGCCGGGGGTGTCTCCCATGCGCGAAGCGCGCGCGACGTTGCAGCTGTCGTGGAAGGTGACGATGCGGTGGTCGTTGGCGTCGGCGTCGAGCGTGAGCGCGCCGCGCTCGATCAGGTCCCAGGTGAACTCGCAGACGTGCATCGGCTGGCGGTAGCGCTGGTCGAGCTGACTTTGAAGTTGCACCGCGAACGGATCCTTGCCGCCCGCGCCGATGCCGGCGAGCGTGTTCCAGAAGCTGTAGGCGACGCGCCACGCGTGGCCGCACTCGCCGACCACGATGCGTTTCACGCCCAGTTCGAGCGCCGCCTCGCGGATGCGCAGCGCGATCTTGCGCAGCTGCTCGTAGTTGCCGATGAACATCCCGAAGTTGCCCGCCTCCGACGCGTGCGATGAGAGCGTCCAGCTCACGCCGGCGGCGTGGAACACCTTGGCGTAACCAATCAGGCTCTCCACGTGCGGCTCGGCGAAGAAGTCGGCCGAGGGCGTGATCAGCAGCACCTCGGCGCCCTTGACGTCCAGAGGAAAGAGCACGTCGGCGCCGGTTTCCTCTTTGGTGTCCTCTTCCAGCCCTTCGAGTGTGTCGGCCAGCGCCGGGCCGGGCAGGCCGAGGTTATTGCCGATGCGGTGGACCTTGCCGATGATCTCGTTCGAGTACTTCTGGCCGTACCCGACCGCGTCGAGGATCTCGCGCCCGGCCATCGTGATCTCGGCCGTGTCTATGCCGTAGGGGCAGTACACCGAGCAGCGCCGGCACTCCGAACACTGGTGGTAGTAGGTGTACCACTCGTCGAGCACTTCGGGCGTGAGGTCGCGCGCGCCGACCAACTTCGGGACCAGCTTGCCCGGCAGCGTGAAGTAGCGCCGGTAGACGCTTCGCATCAGGTCCTGGCGTGCCACCGGCATGTTCTTCGGGTCGCCGGTGCCGAGGTAGTAATGACACTTGTCGGTGCACGCGCCGCAGTGCACGCACGCATCGAGGTAGACCTTGAGCGAGCGGTAGCGCGCGAGCAGCATGCCCATGTGGGCGATCGCCTTGTCGTGCACGACCTGCCAGTTCTCGTCGAGCCTGGGAGGAAAACCGATCTCTTCCTGGATCCTCTCGTTCGCCACATAGGGTTTCGAGTCCTGCATCGCGGCCGGCGCGATCGGCGGCGCGCGCTCTGGGAACTCGCGCAGCGCCGGCGCGACGACTGCGGGACCCTTGCCCGGGGCAGCCATCGTTCAGCGCTCCTCGAGCCGTGCCGCCCAGGGCGCGAGGTGGCGCGCTTCGCGCGGGTCGTCGACCTGGTTGCGCGATGGCGAGAAGAACAGGCCCGGCGCGTGCAGCAGCTTGGAGAACGGGAACACGATCATCAGTCCCGCCACCAGCAGCAGGTGCAGGTAGAGCGCCGTGTCGGTGGGCAGGCGCTGCCACTGAAACGCCATCAGCCCGAGGAAGAACGCCTTGACCGCGACGATGTCGGTCGGGAACAGGTACTTGATCGAGAGGCCGGAAACCGCGATCGCGATCAGCATCGCGAGCATCAGGTGATCGGACCAGGTGGAGATGTAGCGCACGCGGTCGACCAGGAAACGCCGCGCCCACAGGCCGGCGAGGCCGATCGCCATCGTGAAGGCCGCGTACAGGCCGAAGGGCTGGACGAAGGCGACCCAGCCCCAGACCGGTTCGGTGAAGTAGCGCAGGTGGCGCGCCAGAACGAGAACGAGGCTGGCGTGAAACAGCCAGCCGAAGAGCCAGGTCCAGCGATTCCCCCGGAACAGGCTTTCGAACAGCACCACCTCGCGCAGCATCCGCAGCGTCACGCCGCCCCGGGTGGTGGGCGCCGGTGTGGTCGGGATTTTCAGCGGCGCCGGGGTGCGCGCGTAGTCGATGACGCGCGCGGCGACGCCGATCAGGCAAACCACCGCGGCGAAGTAGAACAACAATGCGAAGCATACGGTGCTTGCTGGCATTTCCGTCCCCTGCGCGGGCGCCTGTCGTCCCCGACGGGTGCGGCAGGGGCCGCGCCAGCGCCGGCGCGGCCCCGGCGCGCGCGGGCTGGCGTCAGACGCAGCCCGTGGGCTTGGGCAGGCCGGCGATCTTGCACGCCTGCTTGGCCGGGCCGTAGGGGAACAGCTCGTAGAGGT
>JAHDXY010000404.1 GCA_023384005.1 Burkholderiaceae bacterium
GGTGAAGATGCCGCCGCCCAGTCGCGCGAAGATCGAGATCAGCGACGAGCCGAAGGCCAGCCCGATCAGCGGCTTGAGCACCGTGTGCAGGTCGACCGTCTTGCCCAGGCCGTGCGGCGCCGAACCCATCAGGATTCCGAAGTATCCGGCCACGCCCAGCAGGCCCAGGCCCACGACCAGCATGCCGGTGACCGCGCCGCCCTTGAAGGCGACGTCGAGCGCCTGGCCGAGGCCCTGCGTGGCGGCCTGCGCGGTGCGCACGTTGGCGCGAACCGACACGTTCATGCCGATGTAGCCTGCAACGCCCGAGAGAATCGCGCCGAGGGCGAATCCCGCCGCAGTCGAGATGCCCAGTCCGGGCACCAGCCAGACCACGACGAACAGCACGATGCCGACGATGCCGATCGTGCGGTATTGACGGTTCAGATACGCCTTGGCTCCTGTCTGGATGGCAGCGGCGATTTCCTGCATCCGGGTGTTGCCCGCGGGCAGCGCGAGAATCGAGCGACTGGTGACGATGCCGTACACCAGTGCGAGCACGCCGCAGATCAGCGCGAACCAAAGGCCCGCGTTCGAGGCAGCTGACATTGGAAGAACCTCCAGAAACGTGATTGGACTTATTCAGCCAGGAAAAACGCGCGATTCTCGCCAATCCGGGGGGGGCTTGGCAAGCCGAGGGACATCGGGCGAGGCGGGCCGCCCGGCACCGGACCCGCGCAAGACCCCGAGAAAAGCGGCTAGCTCAGCGCCTCGAAGACCCGGTCCCGGATCTGGTCCACGCTGCCCAGGCCCGAAATCGTGCTGTGCCGGGGCGCCTTCGGATCGCCGCTCGCAGCCCATTTGTCATAGTAGTCGACCAGTTGCCGGGTCTGATCGTGGTAGACGCGAAGCCGCCGTCGTACCGTGTCTTCGTGGTCGTCCAGCCGCTGCACCAGGTCCTCGCCGGTCACGTCGTCCTTGCCCGGCGTCCTGGGAGGGTTGAAGCGAACATGATAGCTGCGCCCGCTGGGCAGGTGCACGCGCCGTCCCGCCATCCGCTCGATGATCGAAGCGTCGGGTACGTCGATTTCGAGGACGAAGTCGATCGGCACGTTCCCGGCCCTCATCGCCTCGGCCTGCGGGATCGTGCGCGGAAAACCGTCGAACAGGTAGCCGCCCGCGCAATCAGGCGCCTTGAGCCGCTCCTTGACCAGCGCGACGATCACGTCGTCGGCGACCAGGTTGCCCGCGTCCATCGCCGTCTTCGCCTCCAGCCCGAGGGGGGTCCCGGCCTTGATCGCCGCGCGCAGCATGTCGCCGGTGGAGATCTGCGGAATCGCGAACCGCTCGCTGATGAAGGCCGACTGCGTGCCCTTGCCGGCACCGGGTGGCCCGAGGAGAATCAGACGCATCGAGCCTTCCAGAGTGAATCGGGTGGGTGGACGACGGCAGCGTACGCAGAGCAGGGAGCTGTCCCGGCGACGGACCTCGCCAAACCCCGGGGTGCGCAGCGGATGCGTGCGACATCGGGCACGTGCCTGACTGCGGCAAGGCGAAAGGTACCGTCTAGCTGTGCGGCGGTCAAACGAAACGGGCGCGCACGCGCGCGAGATCCTCGGGCGTGTCCACGCCTGCCGCTGGCGCTTCGTCGGCGAGCACGACGGCGATCCGGAATCCGTGCCAGATCGCGCGCAACTGCTCGAGCGACTCGGCCCGTTCGATCGCCGCCTCTTCGAGTTCGGGGAAACGCAGCAGGAACGACACGCGGTAGGCATAGATCCCGATATGGCGCAACGCGGGCGCGGCGCGCAGTTCAGCGGGCATCGCCGCCGGGAGCCGGGCCGGAAACCCGCGCAGCGCGTCACGGTGAAACGGAAGCGGCGCGCGCGAGAAGGCGATCGCCCTTCCCGCGCGATCGATCGTGACTTTCACCACGTTCGGGTCGAGGTAGTCTTCGAGCGTCGCGATCGGGTGCGCGGCGGTGGCGATCGCGCAATCGGGCGCGTCGCGCAACCGGCGCGCGACCGCTGCGATCAGCGCGGGCGGCATCTCCGGTTCGTCGCCCTGAACGTTGACGACGGTGGTGTCTGCGTCCAGCCCCAGTTGCTGCGCCGCCTCCGCCAGGCGGTCGGTGCCCGAACGATGGTCGGACCGCGTCATCAGCGTCTCGACGCCGTGCCCGCGCGCGACCCGCGCGACCTCGTGCGAATCGGTCGCGATCACGACCCGCGCGGCGCCCGAGGCCTGCGCCCGCTGCGCCACCCGCACGACCATCGGCAGGCCAGCGATGTCGGCCAGCGGTTTGTCCGGCAGGCGGGTCGAAGCGAGTCGCGCCGGGATCAGCGCGACGAAAGTCTCGGCGCTCACTCGGGTGGAAGCGTTCGCGCCTCGTCCTCGAGCATCACGGGGATGCCGTCGCGCACTGGAAACGCGAGCCCGTCGTGCCGGCAAAGGAGTTCCTGCGCCGGCTTGTCGTACTCGAGAGGGCCCTTGCACAAAGGGCAGACGAGAATGTCAAGCAGTCGGGTATCCACGCAGGCGCTCCTCGATCCAGTTGATGAACGCCGGGTCGATCCGCGTCTGCGTTTCGAAGACCCAGCAGCGTTCGTCGGCGAACTGCGCGCATTTTACGGCGTCCTTCCCGGTCATCACGATCACCTCGGCATCGAGCCCGGCGAGCGTGCCGGCGTCGATGCGGGCGTGGTCTCCCGGCGCCTGGCCCTCGAAGCGCAGCCCAAGTTCGCGCAGCGCGGCGAAAAAGCGCTCCGGGTGGCCGATCCCGGCGAGCGCCGCCACCTTGCGCGGCGCGAAGCGCGCGACGAACGCGGCGGGCGTGAGCGTCTCGCCGCCGCGCAGCGCGCGCACCACGCCCGGGCGCAGGTCGAAGCGAAACCGCGCCCGCGACGGCGCTACGCCAGGCAGCGAGTCGGTGGCATTGAGCAGGATCGCGTCGCAGTCCCCGGCGCGCGACAGCGGCTCGCGCAGCGGCCCGGCGGGAAGCAGCCGCCGGTTGCCCGCGCCGCGTTCGTCGAACACAGCGACCTCCAGCGTGCGCTCCAGCCCCGGGTGCTGCAGGCCGTCGTCCGAGACGACGACCTC
>JAHDXY010000405.1 GCA_023384005.1 Burkholderiaceae bacterium
CTCCACCGAGGCGAAAGTGGCACTCTTTCGCCGGCGGTTTCGGGGTCGCACGGATATCTACCCTGTGCGCTGGGAGAGCAAGACGACCGGCAAGTCGGGTTACGCACCTGCCTGTGCGAACGAGTGGCGCGCTGGAGTGTGCGAGAAGCCACGAATCAAGTGCGGAGACTGTCGGAATCGCTCGTTGATCCCGCTTTCGGACGCTGCGATCTACGCCCACCTGGCCGGTGACCAGACGATCGGTGTCTACCCGCTGCTGGAGGACGACAGCTGCTACTTCCTCGCGGTCGATTTCGACGAAACCGAGTGGCGAGAGGATGTTCGAGCCTTCGCCGGTTCGTGCACGGATCTCGACGTCCCGGTTGCGATCGAGACTTCCCGCTCGGGAAACGGGGCGCACGCCTGGATCTTCTTCGCCAACCGCATATCGGCCCGGGATGCCCGTCGGTTGGGCACCGCCATCATCAGTCACACCTGCGCGCGCGCGCGGCAACTGGAGCTCTCGTCCTACGACCGCCTGTTTCCCAATCAGGACACCATGCCCAAGGGCGGCTTCGGCAATCTGATCGCTTTGCCGCTGCAGAAGAAGCCGCGGGAGAACGGCTCCACTGTGTTTGTCGACTCCGATCTGCGACCGCAGCCGGACCAGTGGGAGTTCCTGGCGTCCATCCAGCCGATGTCGCCGCACGACATCGAGCCGACGATCGTGCGGGCCACGGGCGGCGTGCATCCCCTCGACGTGACCATTATCGACGATGAGGATCTGGCGACGCCGTGGCAGCGCGAGACGCGATCGCTTGCGAAGATTCCGGGTGCGACGCCGAAGTCACTCACCGTGACATTGGCGAACCTCATCTACTTCGAGAAGGCGGAGCTTCCGCAGCCATTGGCCAACCGTGTGATCCGCCTCGCGGCGTTTCAGAACCCCGAGTTCTACCGCGCACAGGCAATGCGGCTGTCGGTGTGGGATAAGCCCCGGGTGATTGGCTGCGCCGAGAACTATCCCCGTCACATTGCGCTGCCGCGCGGCTGCCTCGATGCCGCGCGAGACTTGCTGCGCGAAAACGCAATCCGCTGTGATCTCAGGGACGAGCGCAATGCCGGCGATCCGATTGATGTGAGATTTGGCGGAACACTTCGAAGTGATCAGGAGGCGGCCGCTGCCGCGATGCTCCATTACGACCTGGGCGTGCTGTGTGCCCCGACCGCATTCGGCAAGACCGTTACCGCTGCCGCGATGATCGCCCGCCGGGGCGTGAACACCCTGGTGCTGGTGCATCGGACCGAACTGCTCAAGCAGTGGCAGGAGCGATTGCAGACGTTTCTCTGCGTCGGCGGGAACATGGTCGGTACCATCGGTGGCGGTAAGGCGAAGCCCACCGGCAAGATCGACATCGCGGTGATGCAGTCGCTGTCCCGCCAAGGGGAGGTCAATGCCCTGGTCGAGAACTACGGCCACGTCATCGTGGACGAGTGCCATCACGTCGGTGCGGTGTCGTTCGACGCCATCCTGAAGCGATGCAAGGCCAAGTACGTGCTTGGCCTGACCGCCACGCCGATCCGCCGAGATGGGCAGCAGCCAATCATTTTCATGCAGTGTGGACCGATCCGGCACACGGCGGCGAGACCTGTCGACGCCCCTCATGACCTGGAGGTGCTGCCTCGATCATGCTTTGCTCGGATCGACCTGCCGCCGGAATCGGGGATTCAGGAGGTGTTTCGGCACCTCGTCAACGATCGATCACGGACGACAGCAATCGCCGTAGAAGTCAGGAAGGCGTTCGATCTGGGTCGCAAGGTGCTGGTCCTGACCGAGCGCACAGAGCACCTCGACGCCATCCATGCGGCCCTCGGTGCCGAGAACCCGTCACTTTTCGTTCTTCACGGGCGGATGTCCAGGAAGCAACGCGCCACGCTCATTGCAGAACTCGACGCGCTGCCACCCGATGCGACGCGCATTCTGCTGGCCACCGGCAAGCTCGTCGGCGAAGGATTCGACCATCCGCCCCTCGATACCCTGGTATTGGCGATGCCCATCTCGTGGAAGGGAACGTTGCAGCAGTACGCTGGCCGTTTGCATCGAGAGCACGCCGGCAAGACCGATGTGCGGATCATCGACTTCGTCGACACCGCGCACCTGGCCTTGGTTCGCATGTGGGACAAGCGCCAGCGCGGCTACCGCGCGATGGGCTACTCGATTCGCGCAAACGCGAGCGCTGACGGGCCCGTTGAGCTCGAACTTCCGCTCGATCAACTTCTGACAAGGGTTCAAAGGTGAAACGGCAGCCTGCTTCCAACCGGTCCGTCAAGGAACCGAAGCTCTCTCGCGCCCATCCGCCGGTCCACCTCGCCCCCGCCGACTGGCAACGCGCACTGCGCCGCCAGTTCGGGCGCGACCAGGCGTTCGTACTGGAGAATCGTGGCGACCACCAGTTCTTTTCCGAGTTCCGTGTTGGCAACCCGCAATCGAAGGCCAGCTACCGCGTGGCGATACGTGGTCTGAATGTCGGCGACAACTATTGCTCCTGCCCGGACTACACCACCAACGAACTGGGCACCTGCAAGCATATCGAGTTCGTCCTCGCCGGGCTCGAAAAGAAGCGCGGGGCGAAGGCCGCATTCGCACGAGGGTGGCGGCCGGCGTTTTCTGAGATCTACCTGCGCGACGATGGGGTGCGCGCGGTGTACTTCCGCGCCGGATCGAATTGCCCGCCGGCCGTTTCGAAAGCGGCTTCGACGCTCTTCGACGCCGCGCGCGGAGGCGTCCTGCCGGAGGACCGCTTTTGCGACTTGGAGCGTTTCCTCGCGACGGCGGCGAAGATCGGCCACGAACTGCGCGCCTACGACGATGCGCTCGACTTTGTTGCCGGCCGGCGCGATGCGGCGCGGCGGTCAGAGGTGCTCGACAGGCTGTTCCCGCGCGGCGCGTCCGACCGGAAGCTCAAGAAGCTGCTGCAGGCACTTCTGTATCCCTATCAGGCCGAAGGCGCCCTGTTCGCGGTGCGCGCCGGCCGCGCACTGATCGGCGACGAGATGGGCCTGGGCAAGACCATCCAGGCCATCGCGGCTACCGA
>JAHDXY010000406.1 GCA_023384005.1 Burkholderiaceae bacterium
TCCGCAAGTATTGCCTGGTCAATGGCCTCGACGAGATCGGCCTCACGCTGCGTCACTCGGACAAGATCCGGGACTACGAAACGAAACGCCTGTTGGAACAACCCTGGCTCACCAGGACCCTGGCGAGCTGAATCCGGCCCGGGCGCGACTTGCCGCATCCGCCGGGTCGAGCCGGAGTCGGATCGGCGGTGTACTGGCAAGACGAGGATGACCGAGATGAAGATCGCAGTGCTCCCCGGAGACGGGATCGGACCGGAGATCACCGAACAGGCGGTGCGCGTGTTGCGAGCGCTCTCGCGCGAGGGCCTGCGCATCGAGATGGAGACCGCTCCCGTTGGTGGCGCGGCCGTCGACGCGACTGGCGATCCGCTGCCGGAATCGACGCTGAAGGTGGCCCAGGCCGCGGACGCGATCCTGTTCGGTTCCGTGGGCGGACCGAAGTACGACTCGCTGCCGCGCGCGCAACGGCCCGAGCAGGGGTTGCTGCGCCTGCGCAAGCACTTCGACCTCTACGCGAACCTGCGCCCCGCGATTGTCTACCCCGAACTCGCGCACGCTTCGACGCTCAAGACCGAGGTGGTCGCGGGGCTCGACCTGCTGATCCTGCGAGAGCTCACCGGCGACATCTATTTCGGACAGCCGCGCGGCGTTCGCACGACGGAGTCGGGCGAACGAGAGGGCTTCGACACGATGCGCTACACCGAGCGCGAGATCCGGCGCATCGCGCACACGGCGTTTCGCGCGGCGCGCAAGCGCTCGTTGCGGGTGTGCTCGGTGGACAAGGCCAACGTGCTCGAAACGACGCAGTTCTGGCGCGACGTGGTCACCGAGGTGCACCGCGAGTACGAAGACGTCGCGCTCAGCCACATGTACGTGGACAACGCCGCGATGCAGCTGATCCGAAATCCCAAGCAGTTCGACGTAATCGTCACCGGCAACATGTTCGGCGACATCCTCTCCGACGAGGCGTCGATGCTCACCGGGTCGATCGGAATGCTGCCTTCGGCGTCGCTGAACGAGAGCAGTTACGGTCTGTACGAGCCGATCCACGGGTCTGCGCCCGACATCGCCGGCAAGGACATCGCGAACCCGTTGGCGACGATCCTCTCGGCGGCGATGCTGCTGCGCTACTCGCTCGACCAGGAAGAAGCGGCGACGCGGATCGAGCAGGCGGTGCGCAAGGTCCTCGCCCAGGGGTTTCGAACCGCCGACATTGCCGAGGCGGGCAAGCGCACGGTGGGCACCACCGAGATGGGCGAAGCGGTGATCGCCGCGCTTTGAGCGCGGGCGAACGAAGGGCTGGAGAGAGCGATGATGAAAGTTGGAATCGTGGGCTGGCGCGGGATGGTCGGCTCGGTGCTGATGCAGCGCATGCATGCCGAGAACGACTTTGCGCTGATCGAGCCGGTGTTCTTCAGCACCTCCAGCGTGGGCGGCAAGGGGCCGCTGGGGGACGCGCCGCTGGGCGACGCGCGTTCGATCGACGCGCTGCGCGCGATGGACACGATCATCACCTGTCAGGGCGGCGACTACACGTCGGAGGTCTTCGGGGCGCTGCGCGCGAGCGGCTGGAAGGGGTACTGGATCGACGCGGCCTCCACGCTGCGCATGAAGGACGACGCCGTCATCATCCTCGACCCGCTGAATGCGCACGTGATCGGTGATGCGCTCGCCTCTGGAGGCAAGAACTTCATCGGCGGCAACTGCACCGTGAGCCTGATGATGATGGCGATTGGCGGTCTCTTGCGCGAGGGGCTGGTCGAGTGGATCACCGCTATGACCTACCAGGCGGCTTCCGGCGCCGGCGCGCAGAACATGCGCGAGCTGGTCGCGCAGATGGGCGCGCTGCATAGCGCGGTCGCCGCCCAACTCGAGGATCCCGCTTCGGCGATCCTGGAAATCGACCGGACCGTCGCCCAGACGATGCGCTCCCCGGGCTTTCCGACCGCAAACTTCGGCGTGCCGCTCGCGGGAAGCCTGATTCCCTGGATCGACAAGGATCTGGGCGACGGGATGTCGCGCGAAGAATGGAAGGGCGACGCCGAGTGCAACAAGATCCTTGGTTTGCCGCCGGCCGGCCCGGGCCACATCCCCGTGGAGAGCCTGTGCGTGCGCGTGGGCGCGATGCGCTGCCACAGCCAGGCGCTCACGATCAAGCTCAGGCGCGACATCGCGCTCGCCGAAGTCGAAGCGCTGATCGCGTCGGGTAACGAGTGGGTGAGGCTGGTGCCCAACGAGCGCGAGGCGAGCGTGCGCGGCCTCACTCCGACGGCGGTGACGGGAACGATGGACATCGCGGTGGGAAGGCTGCGCAAGCTTTCGGTTGGCCCGGGGTACCTGAGCGTGTTCACCGTCGGCGACCAGCTGCTCTGGGGGGCCGCGGAACCGTTGCGCCGAATGCTGCGCATCCTGCTCGCTTGAACCGGATCGCCCCGTTCGCAGCGCCGCGACGCGCGCTTTTCGGCGTTCGGAGTCGGCCATCCGGCGGACCTGCGGCGCCGCTGATCGCCCGTCGATTGTCTGATCGGGGCGCCGGCGACAAAAGCTATCGCATGACCTGAGCTTGCGCGGGTAAATCGCTGATGCTAGGCTCGAAATGAATCACCTTCCACCGGGGAAAAGCGTGGCTGCAGGGAAGAAGTTTCAACCGACCACACCCACAACATTTTCTCCCAGGCGCATCGCTTCCGCAGTCGCGCTGGCCGTCCTGGCCGGGAGCGCGAGTACTGCCTGGGCCGCAGGGCTCGGGCGGCTCACCGTGCAATCGGCGCTGGGCCAGCCCTTGCGTGCCGAGGTCGAAGTCACCTCGCTCGCGCGCGACGAAGTGGCGTCGCTTTCGGCGAAACTCGGGTCCCAGGACGCATTCCGCCAGGCGGGGATGGAGTTCAATCCCGCTCTGAGCGCGCTGCGTTTCGCGATCGAGCGGCGCGACGACGGTCGCGCCTTCGTGCGGATCTCGTCGACACAGCCGATCAACGAGCCGTTCGTCGACCTGCTGGTCGAACTGAACTGGGCGAGCGGTCGAGTGGTGCGCGAGTACACGTTCCTTCTCGATCCACCTGAATT
>JAHDXY010000407.1 GCA_023384005.1 Burkholderiaceae bacterium
GATACTCGCTTGGTCGAATCGGCGTTCGACGTCGAGTCGAGCCGGGGGTGTGCGATCGATCGGCTTCGCCGGCGGCGTCGCGCGTGCCGCGGGTCGCACGCGTGGCACGCTCGCCCTCGCCCGGCGGGCCGGCCCGACAAAGCGTGTATCGGGAAGCGACTCGGGCCGGCCCGCTGAGCGAGGGCCCCGTGCGCCCCGCAAAGCCTTTGCACTGCCCAAGACTATCGCGACGGCCGTACGATGAATCCGGATCGTTCGCCGATGAAGCTGCGCGTCGCGACTTACAACATCCACAAGGGTGTGATCCGCGACTTCTTCGGGCTGCGCCGCGTGCCCAGGATCCACGAGCTGCGCGCGCGGCTGCACGACCTCGACGCCGATCTGGTGTTCCTGCAGGAGGTACAGGGGCAGAACGAACACCACGCGCGACGCTTCGAGCAGTGGCCGCCCGAACCGCAGGACCAGTTCCTCGCCAAGTCGCCCACGCTGCGCCACACCTTCGAGACGGCGTACGGGCGCGCCGCCAGCTACCTGCACGGACACCACGGCAACGCGCTGCTCTCGCGCTACTCGATCATCGGGCTCGAGAATCGCGACGTATCGGATCACGCGCTCGAGAAACGAGGCGTGCTCCATTGCAGAGTCGATCTCGGGGCGCGGCGGGTGCACTGTTTCGTCGTGCATCTGGGACTGCTCGCGCGCAGCCGCGAGCGCCAGCTGCAGGTGCTGATCGACTGGATCGAACGCGAAGTGCCGCAAGAGGCGCCGATGATCATCGCGGGCGACTTCAACGACTGGCGCAACCAGCTCAACGAACGCCTGTCCGAGGCGCTCGGAGTGACCGAGGTGTTCGACATGGCGCGGCGCCGCGACCGGCTGGCCGCGCGCGTCGCGCATTTCGTCCGCGCCCGGCTGCACGTCGAGGGCGAAGCGCGCGAGCTCGCGCCGCAAGTGCTGCCGCGCATGGTGCGCACGGCGCGGACCTACCCGGCGCTGGTGCCCTGGCTGCGGATGGACCGGATCTACACGCGTGGATTCGTGGTCGAATCGGCGCAGGTTCTGCGCGGCCCGCGCTGGGCACAGCTCTCGGACCACAGTCCGCTGCTCGCCGACCTCACGCTGGGATCGTGAGCCAGCGCCAGCTCGACACCCGACCCTGGTACGAGAGCCTGCGCCCGATCGAGGCCGGCGGGCACGAGGTGGTGTTGCTCGAGGGCGGCCGCGAGTTCTTCCCGGCGTTGATCGAGGCGATCGGGCAGGCACGCGACGAGGTCTTCGTCGAAACCTACATTTTCGAAGACGACGCCTCTGGTCGCGCGGTGGCCAGTGCGCTCGCCGCCGCCGCTGCCCGCGGGATCGCCGTGCACCTCGCGGTCGACGGGTTCGGGACGCCGCGGCTCGAGGGCGAAGTCGGCCGGACGCTGCGCGAAGCGGGAATCCGCGCCGAGTTCTACCGGCCCGACAGCAGGCGCTGGTTCCCCACGCGCCAACGCCTTCGCAGGCTGCACCGCAAGATCGCTGTGGTCGACGGGCGCACCGCGTTCGTCGGCGGGATCAACATGCTAGACGATCACTACGACCCGAACCACGGCGCGCTCGTCGCGCCGAGGCTCGACTTCGCTGTGCGCATCCGCGGGCCGATCGTCGCGAAGGTGCACCTCGCCGCGTATCGGCTCTGGTGGGAGCTCTCGGTGCTGAACCAGCCGCTCAGGGCGTTGCGCGACGCCGACGCGAACTGGCGCACGCTGGCCCAGAACCTGGTGAGCGACGTGACGCGCGCAGGCTCGGTGCGCGCGACTCTGGTGCTGCGCGACAACCTGCGCTTTCGGCGCGCGATCGAGCGCAGGTACCTGCGCCTGATCGGGCGCGCGCGCCGCGAGGTGCTGATCGCCAACGCCTACTTCTTTCCCGGCGCGCGGTTTCGCCGCGCGCTGGTCGCTGCCGCGCGTCGCGGCGTTCGCGTGCGCCTGCTGCTGCAGGGCCGCGTCGAGTATCGCCTGCCGTACTTTGCCGCGCGCTCGCTGTACGACGAGCTGCTCAACGAAGGCATAGAGATCTCCGAGTACACGCGAAGCTTCCTGCACGCGAAGGTCGCCGTGATCGACGATGCCGCCACCGTCGGTTCGTCGAACATCGACCCGTTCTCGCTGTTGCTCGCGCGCGAGGCCAACGTCTTCGTCAACAACCCGGCATTCGCCGCGCGATTGCGCGAGCGCATCGAAGCGGCGATCGGCGAGGGTTCGGTGCCGGTGGCGCAGCAAAGCCACAGACGACGGGCCTGGCCGATTCGGCTGCTCAACGCGATTGCGTTCGTCGTGCTGCGCCTGGGCGTCGCGATCAGCGGGGAGGGCGGTGACTACTGACCCCGACGCAACGATCCACGGCGTCGACTTCACCTGCGCGCCGCGTGCCGCCAAGCCGATCGTGGTCGCCTCCGGGAAACTCGGGCGCGACGGGCTGCGAATCGATCGGCTCGAGGCGATCGCCGATTTCGCCGGCTTCGAAGCGTGGCTCGCGCTGCCCGGACCCTGGGTCGCTGCCTTCGACTTCCCGTTCGGCCTGGCGCGAGAGCTGGTTCGAAGCTGGGGATGGCCGTCGCGCGCGGCCGGCGGGCGAAGTGCGTGGTCGCAGGTTGCAGACGAACTCGATGCGCTGCCGCGCAGGGCTTACGTCGAACGGCTGCGCGCGTTTTGCGACGCCCGCCCGCCGGGCGCGAAGTTCGCGCACCGCGCAGTCGATCGACCCGCCGGGTCGAGCCCGTCGATGAAGTGGGTGAACCCGCCGGTCGCGCAGATGCTTCATGCCGGAGTGCCACGGCTGCGCGACGCCGGCGTGCACCTCCCGCGCCTGCACGACGGCGACCGTTCGCGGGTCGCGCTCGAAGGCTATCCGGGGCTCGCGGCGCGCGCGGTGCTGGGTCGCGCGTCGTACAAGCGCGACGGCGCAGCGCGCGGCGATCCGGCGCGTCGCGCGCGCCGCGCCGCGCTCGTCGATCAGCACGCCACGGGCGCGCAACCGCGGGGCGGGGAGGGGGGAGTTGACGCGGCGATAGGTGGGCGCGGCG
>JAHDXY010000408.1 GCA_023384005.1 Burkholderiaceae bacterium
AGGACGCAAGCAGGACCTTCGCTCGCTGGTCGACGCGACGCTCGCGCACTGGGGTCAGGTCGACGTGCTCGTGTGCAATGCGGCGGTAAACCCCTACTTCGGGCCCTCGGTCGAGATGAGCGACGAGGCCTACGATCGCGTCATGGACAGCAACGTGCGCAGCAATTTCTGGCTGTGCAACATGGTCGCGCCGGGAATGGCCGGGCGCGGTGGCGGCTCGATCGTGATCGTCTCCTCCATAGGCGGACTGCAGGGATCGGACCGGCTGGGCGTCTACGGGATCTCGAAGGCCGCCGACATCCAGCTCGCGCGCAACCTCGCGGTGGAATGGGGCGCGAGCAACGTGCGCGCGAACTGCATTGCGCCGGGGCTGGTCAGGACCGATTTCGCCAAGGCGCTGTGGAGCGACCCGGGGATACTGGGCAAGACCGTCGAGCACACGCCGCTGCGACGCATCGCTGAACCGGACGAGATCGCCGGCGCGGCGGTGTTCCTCGCGGCGCCCGCCTCGAGCTTCGTCACCGGCCAGACGATCGTCGTCGACGGCGGGCGCCTGGCGGGTTTCTCGCGCGCCGGCTGAAGGAATTCGACCAGACACACGACTGCGACACTGGAGGAACAACGAATGGATCAGAGCGGGAAATCGGACACCTGGAAGCGCGGATACGCGGCGCGCAGGAAAGTGCTGGGCGAGGACTACGTCGACAAGGCCTTCGCCAGCGCCGACGCGTTCTCGAGCGACTTGCAGGAGTACCTGACCGAGCACGCCTGGGGCGCGAGCTGGGGGCGCCCGGACGGACTGGACTTCAGGACGCGCAGCATGATCAACCTGGCGATGATCAGCGCGCTGAACCGCCCGCACGAGCTGGAGATCCACCTTCGCGGGGCGCTTCGCAACGGCGTGAGCCGCGACGAGATCAAGGAGATCCTGCTGCAGGTGGCCGTCTATTGCGGCGCGCCGGCCGCGGTCGACAGTTTCCGGACGGCCAGAAAGGTCTTCGCCGAAGCGGACGCGAAGGCCTAGCCGCCCGAACCGGCGCCCGAACCGGCGCCCGAGCCGGCGCTCAAGCCGGCGCCCGCACCGGCGCGCGAGAGGGGCGCGCGACGCGCCGGCACCCCCGGCGCGCCGGCATCCCAGTACAGGCCGGTCATCATCCGCAGTCCTTCGCGCGCCAGCGGCGCGAGCATGTGTTCGTCGGGCGCGTGCTGCGAACACGCCGCGTACGAGTGCGGCACCCAGATCGTCGGCACGGCGAGGATGCCCGCGAACACGTCGTTGGGCAGCGTTCCGCCGAGATTGGGCAGCAGCACCGGCGGCTTGCCCAGCGTGCGTTCGAGCGACGCGAGCGCCCATCGCGCCCAGGGATCGTCGGGATCGAGGCGCGTCGCCGCCATCGTCGTCGCGCGCGAGGGCGCGACCCGGATGCCGGCGAATCCTTCGCGCGCGAGATGGCGCTCGAGCGCGGGAAGGATGTCGCCCGGATCGGTTCCGACCACGAAACGCAACTGGCAGTAGGCGATCGCCGAAGGTGGAATCGCGTTCACCGGTCGATCGGGGTTCCCGGTACGAAACGCCAGCACCTCGAAGCTGTTCCAGCCGAACACTCGCTCTGCAGGCGTGAGCGAAGCTTCGCCCCAGTCCGGGTCGATTTCCGGGCCCTCCGCTCCGCCGTCGACCTCGCAGGCGGCGATCGCGCGGCGCACCGAATCGCTCAGCGTGGTGGGCCGCCACTCCGGCACCCTGATCTGCCCGCGCCGGTCGGTGATCGACGCAAGCGCATGCGCCAGGATAATGCCCGGATTTGCGATCAGTCCGCCCCAGTTGCCCGAGTGGTGCGCGCCTTCGCGCAACACCAGGCTCAGTTCGAAATTGATCACGCCGCGCGTGCCGCCGAAGATCGTCGGCTGTTCGGGTTTCAGTCGCGGGCCGTCCGAGCCGATCAGGACATCGGCCCGCAGCTGCTCGCGCTGCGCCGAACAGAACTCGGCCAGGCCGGGCGAACCGGTTTCCTCTCCGGTTTCGATTAGCACCGTCGAGTTGAAACCCAGCGATCCACGCGTGGCGAGCACCATCGCGATCGCCGCGAGGTTGATCGTGTGCTGGCCCTTGTTGTCGGCCGTGCCGCGACCGTAGATCCGCTCGCCCTCGCACACGACCTTCCACGGCGACAGCCCGGCGCGCCAGGATTCGTCCTGCCCGCGCACGACGTCGCCGTGCCCGTACGTGAGAACGGTGGGAAGCGCCGGATCCTCGATGCGGCGCGCGATCAGCAACGGACCGAACTCCGGGCGCGGATTGTCGTGGATCGCGCATTCGTAGCCAAGCGATTCAAGAGAAGGCGCGAGCTCTTCGGCGAGATAGGCGAGCAGCGCCGGCTGGCTGCCGGCCTCCTGGCTGGTCGTGCGAAACGCGACGCGACGCGCGAGTTCGTCGACGAAGCGCCCTTCGTCGAAATAGCGCGTCGCGTTCGTGATCGCGGTGTCGCGCTGGCTGGAGGAGTTCGTTTCGTGCATGGAGCCTCGATTCATCGTGTTCAAGCCGGGCGCCGGCGGCGCTCTGTCATCGAACGGAGTTCTCGCGCGCACCCTGGTCCGCGGGGCCTGCTCCGCGCTCGCTACGCTGCGTCGCGCTCGCGAAGCGCCGCGGCGAGTAGCGGCGCGAGCGCGATCCGGTTGCTGGGGTGGGTGATCGCGTCGCTGCTCCAGATCTCGCGCACGCCCGCCGCGTGCATCGCCTCGATCGCGTCGCCGACGAACAGCGCGTGGGTGACGGCGACGTCGACGCTCGCTGCGCCCGCCGCGAGCAGCGCCGCCGCTGCCGCTGCCACGGTGCGCCCGGTGCTCGCCATGTCGTCGACGATCACCGCCGCGCGACCGGCGAAAGCGACATCGGGCAGCTTGACCTCTACGTCGCGGTCGCCGCGCCGCAGTTTCTCGCACACGGCGAACTGCAGCCCCGCGTGCCGGCCAGCCGCGCCGACCCAGGCGAGCGACTCGGCGTCGGGGCCCACCAGCAAGGCCTTCGCGTCGCGCCGGCGCACGAACTCGCCCATCGACAGCG
>JAHDXY010000409.1 GCA_023384005.1 Burkholderiaceae bacterium
GCGGTTGATCTCGTCGGCGAGCAGCACCTGCGAGAACACCGGCCCCGGGTGGAACACGAACTGCGAACGTTCGCGGTCGAACACGCTCGCGCCGGTGATGTCGGCCGGAAGAAGGTCGTTGGTGAACTGCACCCGCTTGAACTGCAGGCCGAGCGAGATCGACAGCGCGTGGGCCAGCGTGGTCTTGCCCACGCCTGGAATGTCCTCGACCAGCAGGTGCCCGCGCGCCAGCATGCACGCCAGGGCGAGCCTGATCTGCGGCTGCTTGCCGACCACGATCTGACCGACCTGCGAGGCGACCGACTGGATCTTTTCGAGCATTGCGACCTTGGCTGGCGTGGGTTGCAGGGAAGCCGGTCGAGTGTAAAGGAAGGCCCGTACGGGGCTGTGCACCTGTGCACGCCGCCCGACAACCGGCGTGCCCCGGTCGGCCGGACGGACGATTGTCGAGACGATCGCCTAGGGTGCCCGGACTTCGCTCGGACCGCACCGCCGGCGTCGATGACCGGCATCGACACCAACGTCCTCGTGCGCTACCTCGCGCAGGACGACCCTCGCCGATCCGCCGCGGCCACGAAGCTGATCGAGCAGCGCCTGAGCGACGCGCGACCGGGCTTCGTTTCGCGCGTCGTTCTCGCCGAAACCTGCCGGGTATTGCGCAGCCTGTACGGCGCAACTCCAGGCGAAATCGCCGATACGCTCGAGGACCTGCTCTCGGTCCCGGTATTGCGCTTCGAGTCGCGCGACGCGGCGTTGCGCGCGGTTGCATCGGTTCGTCATCGCGGGGCCGAGTACGCCGATGCGCTGATCGCCGAATTGTCGGCCGCTGCCGGGTGTTCGCAGACCTTCAGTTTCGATCGCAACGCGGTCCGCCGCGCCGCAATGACGTTGCTGCACGGTTGAGGAGCCGCGGCTCCACTACAATCGGACATCGTTCGATTCACCGGAGACAGCCATGTCAGCAGTTGCGCAACCCGCGCAGGATTCCCCGCTCGTCGAGCTCACGCGCGCGGCAGGCGTCGTCACGCTCACGCTGAACCGGCCGGCGCAGTACAACGCACTGTCCGAGGCGATGCTCTCGGCGCTGGCGAATGCGCTGGATGAAATCGCAGCCGACGAGAGCGCGCGTGTCGTGATCCTGGCCGCCGCCGGCAAGGCGTTTTGCGCCGGACACGACCTGCGCGAGATGCGCGCGCAGCCCTCGCACGACTACTACGCCGGGCTGTTCGCCGATTGCGCGAAAGTCATGATGGCGATCCAGCGAATGCCGCAGCCGGTGATCGCGCGCGTGCACGGAGTCGCCACCGCGGCCGGCTGCCAGCTGGTCGCGATGTGCGACCTGGCGATCGCTTCGAGCGAAGCGAAGTTCGCGGTCTCGGGCGTGAACCTCGGACTGTTCTGCTCGACGCCGTCGGTGGCGCTGTCGCGCAACCTCGGACGCAAGGCGGCGTTCGAGATGCTCGTAACCGGTGAGTTCATCGACGCCGCGGCCGCCGCGCAGCGCGGGCTGATCAACCGCGCCGTCCCTGCCGCGGAACTCGACGCGGAGATCGATCGCGTCGCGCAACTGATCGCGGCCAAGCCCGCGGTGGCGATCGCCGCCGGAAAGGGCCTGTTCTACCGCCAGCTCGAAATGGGGATCGACGCGGCCTACCAGCTCGCCGGCCAGACGATGGCGTGCAACATGATGGCCGAGCCCACGCTCGAAGGCGTGCAGGCATTCATCGACAAACGCAAGCCGAACTGGTGAGCGGCCTGTCGACTCGCCAGCGCACTGATTGAATCAACCACCGGAGCGGCGAATGCCCGAGCTCGCGAGTGTCGTCAACCACCAGGTGCGCCTGGCATCGCGTCCGGTGGGCCTGCCCACGCGGGAGAACTGGCGCTTTACCGAAGAGTCCGTCGTCGACCCGGGTGAGGGCGGGGTCGTGGTGCAGGCGCTGATGCTCTCGCTCGACCCCGCGATGCGCGGCTGGATGAACGAGGGCCGCAGCTACATCGCGCCGGTGGCGATCGACGAGGTCATGCGCGCCGGCGGCGTCGGTCGCGTGATCGTGTCGAACAACGCCGGGTTCACGATCGGCGACTATGTCAGCGCCGGCCTGGGCGTGCAGGAGTACTGCCGGCTCGACGCGGCCGCTCTGAAGCGCTCGGGGATCGTGAAGATCGACACCCGCGTCGCGCCGCTAGAGAAGTGGTTGAACCCGCTCGGCATGCCCGGCATGACCGGCTACTTCGGACTGCTCGAGGTCGGCCAGCCGAAAGCGGGCGAAACCGTGCTCGTCTCCGGCGCCGCCGGAGCGGTCGGCCAGATGGTCGGGCAGGTCGCGAAGATCATGGGGTGCCGCGCCGTGGGCATCGCCGGCGGCAAGGACAAGTGCGACTACGTCGTCGACGAACTCGGTTTCGACGCCTGCATCGACTACAAGTCGGGCAGCGTGCGCGAGGGTCTCAAGCAGCACTGCGCCAGCGGAGTCGACGTCTACTTCGACAACGTCGGCGGCGAGATCCTCGACACGGTGCTTGCGCGCATCAACCGCAAGGCGCGGATCGTGATCTGCGGCGCGATCTCGCAGTACAACGCGACCGAGGCGGTGGCCGGACCGAAGAACTACCTGTCGCTGCTCGTGAACCGCGCGCGAATGGAGGGCATCGTCGTGTTCGACTGGGTCGAGCGCTACCCCGAGGCGATCCGCCAGATCGCGCGGTGGATCTCAGAAGGGAAGTTGCGCTCGCGCGAGGACATCGTCGAAGGTGGAATCGCGAAGTTCCCCGAGGCGCTGAACCTGCTGTTCAGCGGGGGAAACTTCGGGAAACTGGTGCTGCGGGTGTGAACGAAAACGCGCCGGGGGTCTCCCGGCGCGTTGGTCGAGCTCAGGCGCTTGAGCGCCTGATCCCGCGCGGTCAGCTCTGGCGGCGACGGCGCAGCGCGAACCCGAGCGCAGCAGCGCCCAGGCCCAGCAGTCCGGCGGTACCTGGCAGCGGGATTTCGCCGCCGCACTCGGGCGGGATGCAGGGCACCAAGCCATCGTCGAAGGTGATCTCCCGGATCTTGAACTC
>JAHDXY010000410.1 GCA_023384005.1 Burkholderiaceae bacterium
GAACAGCAGCTTGCCCGAGCTGTGCGTCTTGCCGCGGTCGTGCTCGAAGAACACTCCGGGCGAGCGGTGCAGCTGCGAGACGATCACGCGCTCGGTTCCGTTGACGATGAACGATCCGGTCGAGGTCATGAGCGGGATCTCGCCCATGTAGACCTCCTGCTCCTTGATCTCCTTGACGGTGGGCTTGACCGCCTCCTTGTCCATGATCACGAGGCGGACCTTGGCGCGCAACGGCGCGCAGAAGGTCAGGCCGCGCTGCTGGCATTCCTTGACGTCGAAGGCGGGATGCCCGAGCGCGTAGCTGACGAACTCGAGCCGCGCCTGCTGGTTGTGCGACGAAATCGGAAAGATCGACATGAACGCCGCCTGCAGGCCCTCGGTCTTTCGGTTGACCGCCTCCGCGACGTCGGCTTGCAGGAACTGCTGGTACGACTCGATCTGGGTCGTGAGCAGATAGGGGACATCGAGGACGACGCGTCGCTTGGCGAAGCTCTTGCGGATGCGCTTTTTCTCGGTGAACGAATAGGTCGGGGTGTGGGCCATGGGAACTCCGTGGGTCACGCAGAGACTGGGGGCTGGGCAGCGAATCCGACTGTCGGGCCGGCTACGCAGGCCCCAGGCACCGCAAAGATGCGAAAACCCGGCGCCGCCCGCCAGGGGCAGGCGGCGACCGGGTGCCGCGTGGCTGAGACGAGCAAGTTACTTGAGCTCGACCTTCGCGCCGGCGTCTTCGAGTTGCTTCTTCAGCGCCTCGGCGTCGGCCTTCGAGATGCCTTCCTTGACCGCCTTCGGTGCGCCGTCGACCAGGTCCTTGGCCTCTTTCAGGCCCAGGCCGGTGGCGGCACGCACGACCTTGATCACCTCGACCTTCTTCTCGCCGCAGGCGGCGAGCAACACGGTGAATTCGGTCTTCTCTTCGACGGCCGGAGCGGCTGCGCCGGCCGCCGGCGCGGCAGCGACGGCGGCCGCGGCGGCCGAGACGCCGAACTTCTCTTCCATCATCTTGATCAGCTCGGACAGCTCGAGCACGGTCATGCCGGCAACGGCGTCCAGGATTTCGTTCTTGCTAAGTGCCATTTCTAACTCCAGTGAATCGGTTGTTTGCTTGCTTGCGTTCGTCTGAAAGTCGAGGCTGCGTCAGGCCGGCTCGGCCATGCCCTGTTCGATCGCCGCGAGGGTGCGGACGAACCGCGCCGGCACCTCGTTGAGCGTACGTACGAACTGGGCGATCGGCGCCTGCATGGTGCCGAGCAGCTTCGCGAGCAACTCGTCGCGGCTGGGCATCAGAGCCAGCGCCTTGACGGCGTCGGAGTCCAGGAGGGAGTTCCTCATGGACCCGGCCTTCAGCACCAGCTTCTGGTTGCCCTTGGCAAAGGTGTGCAACACGCGCGCCGCTGCCACCGGGTCGGTGGAAATTCCGTAGATCAGCGGGCCGAACATGTGATCGGACAGCTTCTCGAACGGCGTTCCCACGACCGCGCGACGCGCCAGCGAGTTCTTCAGAACCCGCAGATGCACGCCGGCACCCCGCGCCTCTCGGCGCAGTGCGGTGATCGCATCGACTTCCAGACCACGGTACTCGGCAATGACGATCGATTCGGCACCGGCGACGACTGCTCCGATGTCCTCGACCATTGCTACCTTCTCGCTACGGTTCATACCCATGGTCCAGCTCCTGCTGTGAATTGGGGCTTCGGGCCTTCACCCTGGCTCCCGCCTTCAACACGGCGACCGATTCCGAGCTCTCGAAGCAATTCGCGCGAAGCGAACAACCCAACAACCCATTTCCGGGACCGCCATCTGCGCCGGGCGCCTAGCGGGACACTGCCCATTCGGCGTTTAAGGTGCCCGGCCCGGCCCCGGCTCTCGCCGGCGCCCGCGACCTGCGCCCCCTGCGGTCTTTGACAACCCGCCAGCGCTTTCCCGGCCCCGTGGATCGGGGGACGGTCATGCGCCGACGGCCCAAAGTTCCTTGTTCCCTGGCCCTCGCGCTCAGTTCGTCGACGTGGCCGCGAACGCGGCCGGGTCGATCCGTACGCCTACGCCCATCGTGCTGGACACCGCCACCTTGCGCAGGTAGACGCCTTTCGCGCTGGCCGGTCGTGCGCGCGAGAGCGCATCGATCAGCGCGCGCAGGTTGGTCTCGAGCTGCTCGGGCTGGAACGACGCACGCCCGATTCCGGCGTGGATGATCCCCGCCTTGTCGGTGCGGTACTGTACCTGGCCCGCCTTGGCGTTCTTCACCGCGCCAGCGACGTCGGCGGTCACCGTTCCGACCTTGGGGTTGGGCATCAGCCCGCGCGGGCCGAGGACCTGGCCCAGCGCGCCCACGACCTTCATCGCGTCGGGCGAAGCGATCACGACGTCGAAGTTCATGACGCCGGCCTTGACCTGCTCGGCGAGGTCTTCCATTCCGACGATGTCGGCACCGGCGGCGCGCGCCTCGTCCGCCTTGGCACCCTGCGTGAACACCGCGACGCGCACCGTCTTGCCGATGCCTGCCGGCAGCACGACCGCGCCGCGAACGAGCTGGTCGGATTTCTTGGCATCGATGCCGAGCTGGACCGCGACGTCGATCGACTCGTCGAACTTTGCGGTAGCGCACTTCTTCACGAGCGCGAAGGCATCGCCGACCGAGTGCAGCTTCTGGCGGTCGACCTGCGCGCCGTTCGCCTTTACGCGTCTGGACACGGCTGGCATTTAGAGGCCCTCCACGGTGATGCCCATGCTGCGGGCCGAGCCTGCAATCGTGCGCACCGCCGCGTCCATGTCGGCGGCGGTGAGGTCCGGCATCTTGGCCCTGGCGATCTCCTCGGCCTGCGCACGCGAGATCGTTCCGACCTTGTCGGTGTGCGGTTTGGGCGATCCCTTGTCGATCTTGGCGGCCTTCTTGATCAGGACGGTCGCGGGCGGCGTCTTCATCACGAAGGTGAAACTCTTGTCCGCAAACGCGGTGATCACCACCGGAATGGGCAGGCCCGGTTCCACACCCTGGGTCTGGGCGTTGAACGCCTTGCAGAACTCCATGATGTTCAGGCCGCGCTGG
>JAHDXY010000411.1 GCA_023384005.1 Burkholderiaceae bacterium
CAGCGCCGCCTTGGTGAAGAACCAGCCCATTTGCGCGAGCGTTCCCTGGACGCCGGAGTGCGCGACGAGCACCGCCATCACGATCGCCCAGATCGCGAGGCCGGCGGCGAGCACGCGCGCGAAGTGGGCGCGCGAGAACAGCGCGTGCTTCGGGGTCGGCGTGTCGTCGTCGATCAGTGCCGGCCCATATCCCTTGGCGTCGCCGCCGTGGCCACCGCCGAGCGCGAACACCTCGGGCGCCCAGCGGGCGCCGAGGTAGCCGATCAGCGCCGCGGTCGCGACGATCGCCGGAAAAGGCGCGTTGAAGACGAAGATCGCGACGAACGCCGCCAGCGCGATCAGCCACATCCAGCCGTTTTTCAGCGCGCGCGAGCCGATCCGGTGCGCCGCGTGCAGCACGATCGCGGTCACCGCGGGCTTGATGCCGTAGAAGATGCCGGCCACCAGCGGCACGTCGCCAAGGCGCAGGTAGATCCACGACAGCCCGATCAGGATGAACAGCGAAGGAAGCACGAACAACGCGCCGGCGACGATGCCGCCCCAGGTGCGGTGCATCAGCCAGCCGATGTAGGTGGCGAGCTGCTGCGCCTCGGGGCCGGGCAGCAGCATGCAGTAGTTGAGCGCGTGCAGGAATCGCTTCTCGCTGATCCAGCGCCGGCGCTCGACCAGCTCCAAGTGCATGATCGCGATCTGACCGGCAGGTCCGCCGAAGCTGATGAAGCCCAGCTTGAGCCAGAAGCGCAACGCGTCGCGAAACCTGACCGATTCGGGCGCGACTGTGCCCGCGGCGTGGGTGTCGGCTCTTGCGGCGGCGTTTGCAGCCGCGTTTGCAGCGGCGTCGGCAGCGGCGTCGGCAGCGGCGTCGGCAGCGGCGTCGGCAGCGGCAGCGGCAGCGGCGTCCGGAGTCTCGTTCGCGTGCGTGTGCGGTCTCAAACCGTTTCCCCCTGCGCCGCGTAGAGCGCGTCGAACATCGTGGCGGCAGCGGCAGCGAGCTGGTCGTCGTCGGCGTGGATCATGCGCAAACCGCCCAGCACGGCCTCGATCCCCGCAGCTTCGGGCGCCGGGATACCTCCCGCGTCGAGGTAGCGAACCGCTTTCGCGATCCGCTGCAGCCGCGCGTCGTCCTCGAGCGAAAAGCTGGCGATCAGCACTTCGAAGCTGACCCGGGCGCCGACGTGCGTGAAGCGAGCGCCGTCGTAGTCGAAACCGAGCACGCCACGCGGGGCACGCGCCGGATCGGCCAGCCAGACAAAGCTCGCGTGCGGGTCGATGAATCGTCGGATCAGCCAGGCGCAGGCGAGGCGATCGACCCAGGGGCGCGCGCGCGTCGCCCACCGCCTGCGCTGGAAGCGCGCGGGTTTGAGCCGGGCGATTCCGTGCTCGGCGCGCGAACGCGGCTCGCCGCTCGCGAAATGCGTCTCGAGCGACTGGCGCAACGCGTCGAGTTCGGACTGGGCCTGCTGCCGGGCAGTGCCGGGGAAATAGTCGATTCGGCCGAGCACCTGCAGTGCTTCGGCCACTGCGCGCAGCCGGCGGCGCGCCTCGGTTTCAGTGATCGTCGCGAGCGCGGACCGAAGCCCGGCGGCGGTCTCGTGCCACTGCGCGTAGCTCTCGCCGCGGTCGAACATCGCGACCAGTTCGTCGCTCTGTGCCGCGTCGCGCGAGGCGAGGGCGAAGACCATCGCGCTGCCGTCGTTCTCGCGCACGTCGGCGGCGATCGGCTCGAAGGACTTCTCGTGCGTGGCCGGGAGCAGGTAGGCGCCATCGCGCAGCGCGGCGCATCCCAGGCTCTTCAGCGCGCGCCAGACGCGAACCCGCACCGCGTTCGGTTGCGTCGGCAGCGTGAGCAGGAGGAGCGACCACATGATATGTAATGTATCCTACAAATCATGTAATAGATATCGCCAAACAAGGAGTGATGGCTGCGCGCGGCGGCGGGCCGCGTTCGGTCCGCGCCGCGAACGGTGGCCGGATGCAGGTCTTCGAACAGCACTGCCGCAGCGACGCGCGGCCGCGACCGCGGCCGGCCTCGGGCGAGGAGCGATCGGGTGCGAGGCGCTTGCGGGCCTCAGTCGAGCTGCGCACCGTCGCGATTCAGGCGCGATCGCAGTTCGACGCCAGGAATCGATCGCGGCGCGACGCCCTCGCGCACCGCGATCGTCGCTGCGTGCCCGATCGCGTGGCCATACGAGAAGCACTGCGCGGTGACGCGCGCCGAGGCCATCGCCTCGTGCTGCGCGGACAGGCAGCGCCCGGCCATCAGAAGGCCTTCGCCGCGTTCGGGAACGAAACACGCGTAGGGGATTTCGTAGTAGTCGTCGTAAAGCCACACCAGCCGTGGTTTCTCCCCGCTGTGCATCTCGATCGGCCAGGGACAGCGCGCGATGCCGTCTGCAAAGCGCGCCTTTGCGACGATGTCGTCGTTGCTCAAGGTGCGCACGCCCCAGATCTGGCGCGACTGGCGCACCCCGACCTGCACGCCGGTGTCCTGCAGCCAGCTGTTCTCGCAGCCCGCGATGTGCGCGCGGATGAAGCGCTCGTACTCGCGCGCCTGCTTGCGGCCTTCGATCTCGGCCTCGGTGATGTCGTTCACCAGCATCGGATCGAGTTCGCGCCCGTCGCGTCCGATCACGCGTGTCGCGTTGCACAGCAGCTGGTCCGGGCGCGGTGTCTCGAACAGGAAGATCTTGGCGCGCGGCAGCACGTACTCGCGCGACTGGTTGAGCTTCACGATCGTCTTGCTGACTTCCTCGCCCATGATGCTGTCCGGGCCTCGCGCCGCCTGGAAGCGCGGCACGTCCACGCCGAGCAGGCGAAAGATTATCGTCGGATTCTGCACCTGCCCGTTGTCGCCCTTGAAGGTGGGCAGGCCGGCCATTGCCGCGACGTCGGCGTCGCCGCTGGCGTCGACCGTGAGTCGCGCGCGGATGTCGAGCTTGCCCTGCTTGCAGTACGCGATCACGCCGGCGACGCGTTCGCTCCCCTCGAGCAGGACGTCGGTCACCGTGGTG
>JAHDXY010000412.1 GCA_023384005.1 Burkholderiaceae bacterium
GGCTGCGTCCCCGGGGCGCGACCTGCTGCTCGACCTCGGGCAGTGGCGCGCCGCGCGGCGCGCCGGCGACACGCACGGCTGGGTGCGCGCCTGGCAGGAAGCCGACCACCGGCTCGCAGCGATCGGCGACAGCCGCGAGGTCCTGCGCCGCTTCGAGCGCGTGCGCGCTGTGTTCACCGGCGAGCGGCGCCGGATCGAGATCACCTCGGAGGGCGCAGGCTGGTCGCGCCTGTGGCGGCGATTCGATCCGCTCGCCGTGGTCCTTTGAGCCCGGGCCAGGATGGACAAGCAACTTCCGATCACGACCCGCGACGCGCCGCCGCAGGCCGAGACCAGGCTCGCCGAAGCCGGCTTGCACCGCGTTCTCGCGCGGGTCTACGCGGCGCGCGGCGTGACCGACCCCGACGAGTTCCGGCACGACCTGGCGAGCCTGCTCGCACCGCGTGAAATGCACGCGATCGGCGCCGCGGCGGCCTTGCTTGCCGACACGATCGACGCGCAGCGCGCGATCGCGATCGTCGCCGACTACGACTGCGACGGAGCCAGCGCTTGCGCGGTCGCGATGCGCGGCCTCGCCTCGATGGGAGCGCGGGTCGACTACCTGGTGCCGAACCGCTTCGAGCACGGCTACGGCCTGACACCCGAGATCGTCGAACTCATTGCCGCCCACCCGCGCATCGGCTGCCCGGCGCTGATCGTCACGGTCGACAACGGCATCGCCAGCGTCGAGGGCGTCGCGCGCGCACGCGCGCTCGGGATCGACGTGCTCGTGACCGACCACCACCTTCCCGGCGACACCTTGCCCGACGCGACCGTGATCGTGAACCCGAACCAGCCGGGCTGCGCCTTTCCGAGCAAAAACCTCGCCGGCGTCGGCGTGATGTTCTACGTGCTGCTCGCGTTGCGCGCCGAGCTGCGCCGGCGCGGGCGTTTCGCGAAAGGGCCGGCGCTGCAGTCGCTGCTCGATCTGGTCGCGCTCGGAACCGTCGCCGACCTCGTGCGGCTCGATCGCAACAACCGCTTGCTGGTCGCGGCCGGTCTCAGGAGGATCCGCGCCGGGCAGGCCTCGCCGGGGCTCAGCGCGTTGCTCGCGGTGGCGGGGAGCGATCCGCGACGCGCGAGTTGCGCCGACCTGGGCTTCGCCGCCGGCCCGAGGATCAACGCCGCGGGCCGGCTGGCCGACATCACGCTGGGAATCGAATGCCTGATCGCCGACGACGCCGGGCGCGCGCGCGCACTCGCGCAGCAGCTCGACGAGATCAACCGCGCGCGCCGCGAGATCGAGTCGCAGATGCGCGAACAGGCGCTCGAAGACGTCGAGGAGTCGCCGCCCTCGGGCAAATCGCTGGTCGTGTTTCGCCCCGCCTGGCACGAAGGCGTCGTCGGGCTGGTCGCGTCGCGACTGAAGGACCGTCACCATCGACCCACGGTCGCTTTCGCGCCCTCGGCAGCGGAGCCGGGGATGCTGCGCGGCTCGGGGCGTTCGATCGCCGGGATTCACCTGCGCGACGTCCTCGACCTGGTCGCCAAGCGCGAACCGGCGACGATCGCGAGGTTCGGCGGTCACGCGATGGCGGCCGGACTCACCCTCGCACACGCCGCGCTCGCGCGCTTCACGCTCGCGTTCGAGCGCGCGGTGGGCGATCTCGCCGACGCGGGATGCTTCGACCAGCAACTGCTCACCGACGGGCCGGTGCCGCCGGAGGCGATCGACCTGGGGCTGGTCGAGGCGATCGACCTGGGCGTGTGGGGCCAGGGCTTTCCGGCACCGCTGTTCTCGGACCAGGTCGAGGTGATCTCGCAAAGGCTGGTCAAGGAACGACACCTGAAACTGGAGCTGCGCCTAGGCACGCGACGCTACCGGGCGATCGCGTTCGGGCGCACCGAGCCGCTGCCGCGTCGCGCGTCGATCGCGTTCACGCTCGCGCGCAACGACTATGGAGGCGCGGCGCGGGTCGAACTGGTCGTGCAGGGGGTCGGCTATACTTCGGGCCTCCCAGAAAGCAGCCGAGCACCATGGAAGCCGAACGCCTGAATCAGATCGAAACCCTGATCGACTCGTTGCGCGCGCGCAGCGGCGATCTACGGGGGTATCTTTGACTTCGACGTCAAGAAGTCGAGGCTGAACGAAGTCTCGCGCGAGCTCGAGTCGCCCGAGATCTGGCAGGACCCCGAGCGCGCGCAGGCGCTCGGCCGGGAGAGAAAATCCCTCGAAGGCGTGGTCGAAACGATCACCGCGATCGACACTTCGCTCGGCGACGCGACCGAGCTGTTCGCGATGGCGCGCGACGAATCGGACGACGAAACGCTCGAAGCGGTCGAAGCCGACGTCGCACGGGTGCGCGCCAGGGTCGAGACGCTCGAGTTTCGCCGCATGTTCGCGAACCCGGCCGACCCGAACAACTGTTTCGTCGAGATCCAGGCCGGCGCGGGCGGAACCGAGGCGCAGGACTGGGCGTCGATGCTGCTGCGCCAATACCTGCGTTACTGCGAGCGCAAGGGATTCAGCACCGAACTGCTGGAGGAATCGCCCGGGGAGGTCGCCGGCTTGAAGGGTGCGACGATAAAGGTCGAGGGCGAGTACGCCTACGGACATCTGCGCACCGAGACCGGGGTGCACCGCTTGGTGCGCAAGTCGCCGTTCGACTCCGGCGGCGGGCGCCATACCTCGTTCGCGTCGGTCTACGTCTACCCGGAAGTCGACGACTCGATCGAGATCGAGATCAACCCGGGCGACCTTCGGATCGACGTCTATCGCGCCTCGGGAGCGGGCGGGCAGCACGTGAACAAGACCGAGTCGGCGGTGCGCATCACGCACCTGCCCACCAACATCGTCGTGCAGTGCCAGAACGACCGGTCGCAGCACCGCAACCGCGACGAGGCGATGAGCATGCTGCGCGCACGGATGTACGAGCTCGAGTTGCGCAAGCGCAAGGCTGAACAGGACAAGGTCGAGGCCGGCAAGACCGACATCGGCTGGGGCCACCAGATCCGCT
>JAHDXY010000413.1 GCA_023384005.1 Burkholderiaceae bacterium
ATCTGGAGGTGGCGTTCGAGCCGCATCCGCTGTGGCGTGTCGACGGGCGCGACATCTACCTCACGCTGCCGGTGGCACCCTGGGAGGCCGCGCTCGGCGCCGAAGTCGAGATGCCCACGCCCGACGGTCGCGTGGCGATTCGCGTGCCGGCCGGTTCGCAACACGGGCGAAAGCTGCGGCTGCGCGGGCGCGGCATCCCCGGGCGCGAGCCGGGCGATCTCTACGTGCTGCTCGAGCTGGTCTTGCCGCCCGCCCTGGACGACAAGGCGCGCGACGCGTATCGAGCGATGGCACGCGACCTGCCCTTCAACCCGCGACTTCACTTCGGGAGCGACGCATGAGCCGCTCGCAGATCACCATCGGCGTCTGGCTCGAGGACGAACAGGCCCTCGACCTCGATGCGTTTGCCGCGGCGTGCGGCTTCGACGTCGGCTTCGTGCGGCTGCTGGTCGACGAGGGCCTGCTGCACCCGACAGTCGATCAGCCAGAATGGCGCTTCAGCGGCGAGGCGCTGGCGCGCGCGCGGCGCATCCGCCGGCTGCAGCGCGCCTTCGAGGCCAATCTGCAGAGCGTGGCCGTGATGCTGGAGCTGATCGACGAGGTCGAGCGCCTGCGCGCGCGCCTCCGTCGCGCCGGGTGAACCGCGCTGGCGTCCGGTTCGACGAAGCGCGATACCCGAGCCGGGGCGCGCCTGCTGCCGCAGACGCGGTGCTTCAGACGCGCGCAGAGGTTCCGGATGGGCGTGTGCTCGGCCACTTCGAGGCGTGCCATCGACGCTTCGGATCTCCGGAACTCGCGCGAATAGCCGGGTTGCTTTTGCACCGCATCGCCTTCATTGTCGCGCTGGAGCATCGCCTCGGGTTGAACGTTTGACGCTGCGCACGCTCCCACCATGCATCGAAGGAGGAAGCAAGTATGATTCGGTTGCGGAAAATCCTGGCTGCCACCGATCTGTCGACCCCGGCGCGCCGGGCGGCCGAACGTGCGGCGATGCTGGCGCGCGCGTCTGGCGCGAAGCTGAGCCTGGTGCACGCGCTCAATGCGGGTTTCGTGGCTCAGCTGCGTCAGTTGCTTGGCCTGGACACCGCGGTCGAAGACGCGCTGATCGAGCAAACCCGAGACGAGCTGAACGCGCTTGCGCGTGACCTGGTTGCCAGGCACGGCGCCGATGTCGAACCGATGTGGATGCAAGGCGCCGTGCTCGAAGAGCTCGACCGCGCCGCCACCGGGATGGAAGCAGACCTTGTCGTGCTGGGCGCGACCGGCGCCGGCGTCCTGCGTCATTTCGTGCCAGGGTCGACCGCCGAGCGGCTGCTGCGCAAGCTGAAGCAGCCGATGCTGGTGGTCAAGCAACAGGGCCACGAACCGTATCGTCGAGTGCTGGTAGCGGTCGACTTCTCGCCGTGGTCGGCGCCGCTGATCGACCTGGCGCGCCGCGTTGCGCCCGGCGCGCACGTCGTGCTGCTGAACGCCTGCGCAGTGCCCTTCGAAGGGAAGCTGCGCTATGGCGGCGGCGTCGACGAGATGATTCAGAACTATCGCAAGCAGGCGCGCCAGATCGCCGCGCAGCAACTTCATGCGATGGCGGCGGCGGCCGGGCTCGAGGCGACGAACTGGACGCCGTGCATCCGGAGCATCGACGCCTCGCTGGCGATCGTCGAAGAGGAACGGGAGCAAGCCTGCGACCTGATCGTCATCGGCAAGCATGGCCGTCACGTTGCCGAGGAGTGGTTGCTCGGCAGCGTCACAACGCATGTGCTCGCCGAATCGGACGGTGATGTTCTGGTATCGACGTCGAGTCAGCCCGTGGTCCAAGACTAAGACGCCTGGACGTCGTCCAACCCGGCCGCTGCGCGTATCGCCAGTGCAGCCATCAACGCGAAGACCGCCAGCACGGCGCCGACGCCGAGCCACTGTGCAATGACGCCGAAGATGCCGCCGGCGAGCAGGATCAGACCGACCACCGAATTGCTGAGCGCGGTGTAGGTCGCCCGGTTGTCGCGGTCCGCCATGTCGACCACATGCACGGAACGCCCGAGCCGTACGCCCTGGTGCGCGATCATGAGCACGAACAACAACGCGGGCAGCAGTGACGCCTCCTCCAGCACCTTCGGCATCGCCAGTGCCACGAAGGCGGCAACCGCGTTCGCTACGGCGGCGAGCGTGGCCGCGAGCATCAGAACACGACGGCTCGACCTGTCGGAAAGCCGCCCCCAGACGTAGGTGCTGGCCAGGCTCGCCGCTGCCGACGCGACCATGAACGGGCCCAGCGTGCCGAGGCCGCTCGAAGCGCTGTCGCCGCTCAGTGCGATGTAGAACGGCGGCGCCAGCGCCGTAGAGAGCAGCAATGCACGCGTCACGATCAGGCGGCGCAGACGCGCGTCGCTGCGCAGCAGGCCGAGTTGGGCGATGACTGCGGCCAGTCCATCGATGCCGCCTTCGCTCGCGCCGGGTTCTTCGCGGATCGATCCGAAGACGAACGCGGCCAGCAGCCAGCAGATGCCGCCTATCGCGACCATGCCGGCAACGACCGGAACCGTGAGCGGAATCGAGCCGGTTGAATAGCCGACAGCCAACAGCAGCGTCACCACGGCGGCGATCGTGCCCGCTGTGCCGCTGACCGACCCACGCCGACCTATGTCCACGGTCTTGCCGAGCACATCCTTGAAGCTGATCGAGCACAGGCTGCGGCCGAGCGCAAAAACCGCGATCAGTGCGACCGCGACAATGCCGGCGACGGAGCCGGAGAAAATCTGTGCAAACCACCCCATCAAGCCGAAGCCGATGATCGCCGCACCCTGGACGACACAGCCGAACACGTAGACGGTCTTGCGAATGGCAAGCTGGCGGATGCGCGCCGAGATCGCCAGTTGCGGCAGCATCGCCAGCGATTCGCGCACCGGTACCAGCAGGCCGAGCGCCCAGGTCGGCGTTCCGATGGCGTCGAGCAACCAGGCGAGCACGAGCTTGGGATCGGCCAGGCCTTCGCCGA
>JAHDXY010000414.1 GCA_023384005.1 Burkholderiaceae bacterium
GGCTCCGGCGCCTGGACGCACTGGATCCGCAACATCGAGGCGCTCGCGCTGGCCGGCTTCACGGTCCTCGCGCCCGACATGCCCGGATACGGCGAATCGGACGACGTTCCGCTGCCGCACTCGGCGCGCCAGATCGCCGCACTGCTCGCCGGATCGATCGAATCCGCCGGGCTGCCGGCCGAGTTCGCGCTGGTGGGTTTTTCGTTCGGCGCGGTCGTCGCCGGGCACCTTTGCTGCACGCCGGCGCTACGCCCCGGCAGGATCGTGCTGGTCGGCGCGATGGGGCTGGGCGTGGCGCGAGAGCGCGAGTTCGACCTGCGCAGCTGGAAGCGCCTGGGCAGCGTCGACGAGACCCTCGCCGCGCACCGGCACAACCTGGCCGTGCTGATGGTCCACGACGAGCGCGCGCTCGACCCCCTCGCGCTCTACCTGCAGGCGGTGAACACCGAACGCACCCGTTTCATCAGCCGCTTCGCCTCGCTTGGCGACGCGCTGCCCGGATTGCTCGCCGCGCGCGCCGGATCGGTCTCCGGGATCTGGGGCCGGCACGATGCGACCGCGGTCGACGGCGCGCACTGGTGCGAACGTCGCCTGCGCGAACTCGCGCCCGAACTGCGCTTCGACCTGGTCGACGATGCCGGGCACTGGGTCCAGTACGAGCGCGCAGAGGTGTTCAACCGGCTGCTCGCCGCGCACCTTGGCGCGGATTGAGGGGGCCGCGGCGCGCGACGCCGCAGTCCCGGCGCGCTCAGGCGGGCGGCGACTGCTCGCCCAGGTACGCGGCGCGCACCTTCGGGTCGCGCAGCATCTTCTTGGCCTCGCCCTCGAGCGTGATCAGGCCCGAGTCCATGACGTAGGCGCGATCGGCCGCTTCGAGCGCGAGTTTGGCGTTCTGTTCGACGAGAAGGATCGTCGTTCCCTGCCCCGACACCGTACGCACCACCTCGAAGACCTTCTCGACCATCAGCGGCGAGAGCCCCATCGACGGCTCGTCGAGCAGCAGCAGCGTTGGGCGCGACATCAGCGCGCGCGCCATCGCGAGCATCTGCTGCTCGCCGCCCGAAAGCGTGCCGGCCATCTGCTCGGCGCGTTCCTTCAGGCGCGGGAAGGCCTCGAACATCTTGTCGCGGTCGGCGCGGATCCCGGCCTTGTCGCTTCGCGTGAACGCGCCCATCTGCAGGTTCTCGTTGATCGTCATGCGCGCGAACACGCCGCGACCCTCGGGCACCATCGCCAGCCCGCGCGCCACCAGTTCGTGCGAGTCCACGCCGCTGATCGAAGCGCCGCGATACGAGACGTCGCCCCCGGCCCAGGCCTGCGTGCCGGTGATCGCCTTGAGCGTGGTCGTCTTGCCGGCCCCGTTGGCGCCGATCAGCGCGACCAGCTCACCCTCCCTCACCTCGAGGTCGATCCCCTTGACCGCGTGGATCCCGCCGTAGGCCACCTGCAGGCCGCGGATGCTGAGCACCGCATCACTCATTGCCGGTCCCGAGGTAGGCTTCGATCACTGCCTTGTCGCGCTGGACCTCCGCGGGCAGGCCCTCGGCGATCTGCTTGCCGTAGTCGAGCACGGTGACCCGGTCGCAAAGACCCATGACGAGCTTCACGTCGTGTTCGATCAGCAGGATCGTCTTGCCGTCGTTGCGGATGTGCTCGAGCAGCGCGCGCAGCGCGATCTTCTCGGTGGCGTTCATCCCTGCCGCCGGTTCGTCCAGAGCCAGCAGCTTCGGGTCGGTCGCCAGCGCGCGCGCGATCTCCAGGCGACGCTGGTCGCCGTACGACAGCGTGCGCGCCTGGTAGTTGGCGAACTGCGAGATGCCGACGTACTCGAGCAACTCGACCGAGCGGTCGTGGATCGCGGCTTCCTCGTCGCGCGCCGAGCGCGTCTTGAACACCGCGCCGAACACGCCGCTGCGGGTGCGCACGTGCCTGCCGACCATGACGTTTTCAAGCGCCGTCATGTCGTTGAACAGGCGGATGTTCTGGAAGGTCCGCGCGATTCCTGCTGCGGCCACGAGATGCACCGCGGTCGGCTCGTACGGCGTGCCGCCGAGCGCGAAGCTGCCCGAGTCGGGCGTGTAAAGGCCGGTGAGCACGTTGAAGAAGGTCGTCTTGCCGGCTCCGTTGGGGCCGATCAGTCCGTAGATCTGGCCGCGGCGGATCTCGACGCTCACGTCGGAAAGCGCCTGCAGGCCGCCGAATCGCTTGTTCACTCCGCTGACCGAGAGGATCACCTCGGCGTCGTCGCGCGCGCGCGCGGACTTCGCGGTCGAGCCCTCGGCGGTGGCTGGCGCGCTCATTTCGGCGCCACCGTCGCCGCCGCCTGCACGGGCGCGCGGACCGCGGCCACGCCGTGTCTCGGCGCCGGCCAGATTCCGGTGGGCCGGTACAGCATGATCACGATCATCGCGAGGCCGAACAGCAGCATGCGCAGCGACTCGGGCGGAACGATCTCGGTGCCGAACAGCGTTTCCTGCAACGGACGCGCGACGAATCGCAGGACCTCGGGGATCGCGTAAAGGAGGATCGCGCCGAGGATCACGCCCGGAACGTGTCCCATGCCACCGAGCACGACCATCGACACGATTACGATCGATTCCATCAGGATGAAGCTCTCCGGCGAGACGAAGCCCTGGAACGACGCGAACATCGCCCCGGATACGCCGCCGAACGACGCGCCCATCGCGAAGGCGAGCAGCTTCACGTTGCGCGTGTTGATCCCCATTGCCTTGGCGGCGACCTCGTCCTCGCGGACCGCGAACCAGGCGCGCCCGACCCGCGAGTTCTGCAGCCGGATCGAAACAACGATCACCCCGATCGTGAGCACCAGGAACAGGTAGTAGTACAACTGCACCGATTCGATCTCGAAACCGAAGATCTCCTGTCGCTTGCCCAGGCTCATCCCGGCGATTGAAATCGCGTCGATGCTGCCGATCCCCTGCGGGCCGTTGGTGATGTTGATCGGCGCGTTCAGGTTGTTCAGGAAGATGC
>JAHDXY010000026.1:0-2624 GCA_023384005.1 Burkholderiaceae bacterium
GGGCCGACCACGTCACCGCGATTGGACAAGTTCACCGACATGATGCTGTCGCAGACCGGCCTGCTCGCGATGATCGGCAAGGCCGAGCGCGGCCCGGTCGCGATCGACGCGATCCGCAGGCACCGCGCCGCGTACCTGATGGCGGTCGGCGGCGCGGCCTACCTGGTCTCGAAGTCGATCCGCAGCGCGCGCGTGCTGGCCTTCGCCGACCTCGGCATGGAGGCGATCTACGAGTTCGAGGTGCTCGACATGCCCGTCACCGTCGCGGTCGACTCGTCGGGCGCGTCGGTGCACCAGAGCGGGCCCGCCGAGTGGCGGGCGCGCATCGGGAAGATCCCGGTCGCGACCGCCTGAGCACCGAGCCCCCATGACGACACCTGCGGTGCTGCCCAAATGAGTGCCACCACGGTGGCGACCACGACGGCCGATTACCTGATCGTCGGCGGCGGAATCGCCGGCGCGTCGGTGGCGAGTTTCCTCGCGCCGCACGCGCGCGTCATCATCCTCGAGCGCGAATCGCATCCCGCCTATCACTCGACCGGGCGCTCGGCAGCGCTGTTCTCCGAGACCTACGGCTCGCTGCAGGTGCGCGCCCTCACCTGCGCGAGCCGCGCGTTCTTCGAGTCGCCACCGGAAGGATTCACCGAACACGCGATCCTCTCGCCGCGCGGCGTGCTGCACGTGGCCGCCGCCGACCGGCTCGAAGCCTTGTCGCGGCTGCTCGACGAAGTGCGCGCGCTCGCGCCCTCGGTGCGCCGCGTCTGCGCCGAAGAAGCGCTCGCGATGGTGCCGGTGCTGCGCCCCGAGGCCGTGGCGGCGGGACTGTACGAGCCGCAGGCCTTCGACATCGACGTCGACGCCCTGCACCAGGGATACCTGCGCGCGATGCGCCGCGCCGGCGGTGAGTTGCGCACGAAGGCCGAGGTGCGCGCGCTGCGGCGCGAGGGCGAGCGGTGGAAGCTCGAGTGCGCCGGACAGAGCTTCGAAGCCCCGGTGCTGATCAACGCCGCCGGCGCGTGGTGCGACGAGGTCGCGCGTCTCGCCGGCGCCGCGCCGATCGGACTTCAGCCCAAGCGCCGGGCCGCGTTCGTTTTCGCGCCGCCCGCGGGCGTCGACATCACGCGCTGGCCGCTGCTGATCGACGTCGACGAGAGTTTTTACCTGAAACCCGACGCGGGCCAGCTGCTCGGCTCTCCGGCCAACGCCGACCCGATGCCGCCGCACGACGTGCAACCCGAGGAGCTCGACATCGCCACCGGCATCTACCGTATCGAGCAGGCGACCACGCTCACGATCAGGCGCCCGGCGAGGACCTGGGCCGGGTTGCGCTCCTTCGTCGCGGACGGCGACCTCGTGGGCGGATTCGACCCCGACACGCCGGGGTTCTTCTGGGTCGCCGCGCAAGGCGGCTACGGCATCCAGACCTCGGCCGCGATGGGCGAAGCCTGCGCCGCACTCGCGCGCGGGCTGCCGCTGCCCGAGCGGATCGCCGCATTCGGCCTCACCGAAACGATGCTCTCGCCTGCGCGGCTGCGTACGCGAGTGGCCTGATCCGTCGGTCGACTTTCGGGGTACGCGTTGCGCCCGGCCGGAGGGTCGGTCCGACCAAGCGAATATCGGGGAGCGACTCGAATCGGCTTTCGGCGGCGGGGCGCCGTGCGCGACAGATCGGCGACAGATCGACGACGCAACGTCGCGTGGGCGAAGGTAGGCCGCGCGCGGACTACTCGACGCCGAAGCGGAAGTGGCGCCCCGGCGCCGCCTCGAACAGCGCTTTCGTGTACTCGTGCTCGGGAGCGTCGAACACGCGAAACGCCGGACCGTACTCGACCACCTCGCCGTTGGACATGACCGCGAGGTCGTCGCACACCTGCGCGGCCACGCGCAGGTCGTGCGTGATGAACAGCATCGCGAGGTTCAGGCGCACGCGGATCTCCTCGAGCAGCTTGAGAACCTGCGCCTGCACCGACACGTCGAGCGCGGAAACGGCCTCGTCGGCAATCAGCAACTCGGGCTCCATCGCGAGCGCGCGCGCGATGCAGATGCGCTGGCGCTGCCCGCCCGAGAACTGGTGCGGGTAGCGATCCATCGCGCTCAAGTCGAGGTGAACGAACTCGAGCAACTCGCGCGCGCGCGCGATCGCCGCGCCGCGTTGCAGCCCGAAGTTCATCGGCCCCTCGGCGATCGCGTCGGCCACCGTGCGCCGCGGGTTGAGCGATCGATAAGGATCCTGGAATACGATCTGCACGCGCTGGCGCAGCGGGCGCAGTTCGCGGCGCGACATCGCGGCGATGTTCTTCCCGCCGAGCAGGATCTCGCCGCCGCTGGGGTCGATCAGGCGCACGATGCAGCGCGCGACCGTCGACTTGCCCGAACCCGACTCGCCGACGATGCCCAGCGTCTGGCCGCGGCGGATCTTGAGGTTGACGTCGACCGCCGCCTTCACCGCGCGACGCTTGCCGAACCAGCCGTGCTCGGCGTAGGTCTTCGCGAGCGCGCGCGTCTCGAGCACCACGGTCGCGGCCGGCGCGCAGGCGCGGGCGCGGGGGGTGGGGGGGGGGCCGGGGCCCCCCACCCCCCCCCGGGTTTGGTGGCGGGGGGGGGTGTTGGAATGGTGGCGCCGC
>JAHDXY010000026.1:2634-2934 GCA_023384005.1 Burkholderiaceae bacterium
AGCATCTTCGTGTAGTCGTGCCTGGGGCGCTTGAGCACTTCGTCGCGCCGCCCGAGCTCGACGAGCTGCCCGAGGCGCAGCACCGCCACCCGATGCGCGATCTCGGCGACGACGCCGAAGTCGTGGGTGATGAACAGCACGCCGGTGCCGTGGCGCGTCTGCAGGTCCTTTATCAGGCTCAGGATCTGCGCCTGCGTCGTCACGTCGAGCGCGGTCGTAGGTTCGTCGGCGATCAGCAGCACCGGGTCGAGCACCAGCGCGATCGCGATCACGATGCGCTGGCGCTGCCCGCCCGAGAGC
>JAHDXY010000026.1:2944-26854 GCA_023384005.1 Burkholderiaceae bacterium
GCTGGTGCGGGTACGCGCCGACGATGCGCTCCGGATCGGGAAGGCGCACCTCGTCGAGCACGTCCAGTATCTTGGCCCGGCGTTTTTCGGGCGAGAGCTTGGTGTGCTCCCGGAGCACCTCGTCGATCTGGTCGCCGCAGGTCATGACCGGGTTGAGCGCCGTCATCGGCTCCTGGAAGATCATCGATATGCGCGTGGCTCGCAGCTCGCGCAGCCGCTTGATGTCGGCGCCGGTGATGTCCTCGCCCTCTAGAACGATCCGCCCTCCCTTGACCGGAAGCACGCGCGGCAGCAGGCCCATCACGCCCTGGGCGATCACCGATTTTCCCGAGCCAGACTCGCCGACGAGACAGACGATCTCGCCGCGACCGACGGTGAACGAGACCTTCTCGACGGCGAAGCGGCGATCCCCCCCCGCGGGCAGCGCTATCGTCAGGTCGGCGACCTGCAGCACCGGCGCTGCGTCGTTCATACGCGCTTGGCCATCTTCGGGTCGAGCGTATCGCGCAATCCGTCGCCCAGGATGTTCACCGCGAGCACGGTAATCGCGAGAAAGACGCCGGGGAAGAAGATGTTGTGCGGGTACTGGTTGAACTGCGCACGGCCCTCGGCCATCACGTTGCCCCAGGTCGGGATGTCGGGCGGCAACCCGACCCCGAGAAACGACAGGATCGCCTCGACCAGGATGCCGGCCGCGCAGATGTAGGTACCCTGCACGACCAGCGGCGCCACCGTGTTGGGCAGGATGTGGCCGAACATTATCTTCCAGGTCGGCGTGCCGAGCGAGATCGCCGCCTCCACGTACGGCTCCTCGCGGATCGACAGCACCAGCGAGCGCACCAGCCGCGTGACGCGGGGGATCTCCGGGATCGCGATCGCCACGACGACCGTGACGATGCTCCCCCTCCACATCGCGACCAGCGCGATCGCGATCAGGATCGCGGGAATCGCCATGATGCCGTCCATCACCCGCATCAGCGCGCCGTCGAGCCAGCGCAGGTAGCCCGACATCAGACCGAGGACGATGCCGAAGGCCAGCGCGAGAACCGCGGTGAACACACCAACGATCAGCGACACACGCGTGCCGTAGAGCACGCGGCTGTAGATGTCGCGCCCGAACGAGTCCGAACCCATCCAGAAGGTGTGCTCGAAGGAGTTGCCCTCGAGCGTCATCATCTCGCCCTTCACGCCGGGCAACAGGTCGCGGCTCGCTGCATCGAACATGGTCGGATCGACCGTGCCCATGAACGGCGCGATCAGCGCGAGTATGACCAGCACGACGAGCGCGCTACCGCCGATGCGCACCGACCAGTTGCGCCGCACGCGATCCCACGCCGACTCGTGCGCCGCGATGTCGGCAGATTCGACCGACAAGGATTCGTAGCTGGGTGTCTCGGTGGACGCCATTGACCTGGTCCGCGTCTAGTATCGGATTCGCGGATCGAAGAACACGTACGACAGGTCGACCAGCAGATTGACTCCCACATAGACAAAGGAAAACAGCAGGATCACGCCCTGGACTGTGGGGAAATCCCGTGCAAGCACCGCGTCCACCGTCAGGCGCCCCAGGCCCGGGATCGCGAACACCGATTCGGTCACGACCACGCCGCCGATCAGCAGTGCGATGCCGATGCCGATGATCGTCGCGATCGGCACCGCAGCGTTGGCCAGCGCGTGACGAATCAGCACCCTCGATTCGGGCAGGCCCTTGGCGCGGGCGGTGCGGATGTAGTCCTCGCCGAGGGTCTCGAGCACCGACGCGCGCGTCACGCGCGCGATCAGCGCGATGTAGATCACCGACAGCGTGATCGCCGGCAGGATCAGGTGATGAAGGTACGGCCAGAAGCCGTCGGCGATGCGCTTGTAGCCCTGCACCGGAAACCACCCCAGCTTGAGCGACGCGGCCCAGATCAGCAGGTACGCAAGCACGAAGATCGGGACCGAGAAACCCAGCACCGAAAATCCCATCAGGCTTCGATCGAACCAGCCACCGAAGCGCCAGGCGGCGAGCACGCCCAACGGAACCGCCACCGCCACCGAGATCATGATCGTGAGCGCCGCGAGCGACAGCGTGGGCTCGATACGCTGCCCGATCAACGTCGTGACCTTGCTCTTGTAATAGAACGACTGGCCCAGATCGCCGGTGACGAGGTTGCCGAACCAGATCGCGAACTGCACCGGGATCGGTTCGTTCAAGCCGAGTTCGGTGCGAATCGCGGTGATCTGGTCGACGCTCGCGGCGTCGCCGGCGATAATTGCCGCCGGGTCGCCGGGCGTGAGACGAAGCAGCATGAACACCAGCACCGCCACGATCAGCAGCACCGGAATCGTGGACAGGAGACGGCGGGCGAGGAACGCGTACATTGCCGGTCAGCGTGGACAAAAAACGGCGGCGCGGGACGCCGTCCCAGGCCGCCGTTCGCGCTCGGCGAGCGTCAGTTCTTCTTCAGATTCCAATAGAGGTTGCCGTTGGTGATGAAGAACCCCGACACGTTCTTCGTCGCCGCCATCGGCTGCGTGTACTCGCCCAGCGGCGCGTGAGTCACGACCTCGAAGGCGCGGGTCTGGATCTGCTCGGCGAGTTTCTTCTTCTTCGCGAGGTCGGTCTCGCGCATGAACTGGCCACGCAACTCGATGATCTTGTCGTCCTTGGTCCAGCCAAAGAACGCTGCCTTCTCTCCGCGCGTATCGAGCGCGGCGTTGGCGATCGGATTCCAGATGTCGAAGCCCTGCCACGCGGTGAGGAACATGTCCCATCCGCCCTCGGCCACCGGCACTTTCTTCGCGCGTCGCGACACCAGCGTCTGCCAATCCATCGCGACCAGGTCGACCTTGAAGCCGGCCTGGCGCAACAGCAGCGCAGCGACGTCCGGAAGCTTCTGGATCGACGCAAGGTCAGTGGGCTTCATCAGCAGCACCGGCGTGCCGTCGTAGCCCGAGGCCTTGAGCAGTTCCTGCGCCATCTTCATGTTCGACTTCGACTGCACTTCGGTGCCCACGTTACTAGAGTACGGCGTGCCGCAGGTGAATATCGACGCGCAAGTCTTGTACAGCGCCGGGACGCCGACCTGCGCGCGCAGGAAGGGCTCCTGCGCGAACGCAGCGATCGCCGCCCGGCGCACCTTCTCGTTGTCGAAGGGCTTGTGCAGGTGATTGAAGACCGCCATGTATTGCAGGTTGATCCTCGAGTAGTTCGGCACCTGAAGCGTGGGATCAGCCTTGACCGCTTCATAGTGATCGAACGCGAGCGCCTCGACGATGTCGACTTCGCCTTTCTTCAGCGCGTTGACCTGCGCCTGCGCGTCGCGAAGCGCGAGGTTCCACTCGACGCGATCGACATAGACCCGCTTTCCGCCGGCCGAACCCGAGGGCGGCTCGCTGCGCGGCACGTACTTCGTGTTCTTGACGTAGATCGCCTTGTCTCCGGGCTTGAACTCATCGCGCTTGAAAATGTACGGGCCCGAGCCGGTGTAATCCTCGATCTGCTTGAAGGCGTCGGTTTCGGCGACGCGCTTGGGCATGATGAAGGGAACGTTCGACGACGGCTTGCCCAGCGCCTCGAGCAGGAAACCGCAGGCTTCGCGCAGGAAGATCCGGAACGAGTCCGGCGCCGGCGAGTCCATCCGCTCGACGAAGGTCATCAGCGCGGTGCCCATCGCGTCGCGCTTGCCCCAGCGCGCCAGCGATGCGGTGACGTCCTCGCCGGTGACTGGCTTGCCGTCGTGGAACTCGAGCCCGCTCCTGAGCTTGAAGGTCCACAGGCGATTGTCGGGGCTGACCGTCCAGCTCTCGACCATCTGCGGCTTGATCTGCGCGTTCTCGTCGGTGCCGAACAACGTGTCGTAGATCATGTAGCCGTGATTGCGGCTCATGTACGCCGTCGTCCAGATCGGATCGAGAATCGCCAGATTCGAGTGCGGAACCACGCGAAGCGTGGTCTGCGCGACGCCCGGCGACGCGGCCAGCGCCGCCGCGCCAAACGCGGTCGCGCACACGAAGCGCTTCAATAGTGCCTTGTACATGTAGTCTTCCCCTTGATCGTCCGTCTTTGCCTGGGTTCCGGTGTCGCCTGCGTCCCGATGCGCCGCCGCGGACCCTGAACCGGTCTATTGTGCCCGACGAACCCCCGCTGTCAACAAGGCGCTGGACGCGGCCCCACGGGACAGGCACGCGGCGCCGCGCCGGCCGCGCTTGCGTTCGACGCTCAGCGATCGTCGATCGGCGGCCGGCGTAGGTGCCAGTCGGTGGCGGCCTCATAGGCGGCGGCCGCGCGCAGGCAGAGATCCTCGCGGTGCGCCGGCGCCACCAGCTGCAGCGCCAGCGGAAGGCCGTCGTCGCTGAACCCGCAACACAGCACGATCGCGGGCTGCTGGGTCAGGTTGAACGGATACGAGAACGGCGTCCACCAGGTCCAGTCCGCAGGGTCGTCGCCGGGCGCACTGGCTGCCGCGGGGCCCTTTGTCCCGACTTCGGCCTGCTCGGGGGCGCGGGGCGAGAAGCGCCCGACCGCGAACGGCGGCACCGCGGTGGCTGGCGTGAGCAGCAGGTCGTAGCGCTGCAGGAACGACGCCATCGCCACCGCCGTACGAGCGCGCGTGGCCTGCGCGTCGAGGAAGTCGGCCAGCGTGAAGCGCTCGGCATCGAGCACCGTTTGCCGAAGGCCCGGGTCGAGCAGCGCGAACTTCTCGGCTGGCAGCTTGTACAGCAGGTGCCGCGCGCTGCTGAACCAGTGCACGCGAAACACGTGCGCGGTATCCGGGATCGGCGGGTCCTCACGCTCGACGACCGCGCCGAGCGCGCTGAACTTCTCCGCCGCCTGCTCGAGGGCGCGGGCGACGCGCGGGTCGACCCATGGCACGTGCCCGAGCTTCGGACTGTAGGCGATGCGCATCGCGCGAAGCCCGCCCTCGCGCGCGCCGGCGTAGACGTCGTGCAGCCAGTCGCGCTGGACCTGCGGCAGCGCTGTCCAGTCGCGCAGATCGGGTTGCGCGAGCACGCGCAGCATCAGCGCGGAATCGGCCACCGTTCGCGTTTGCGGACCGAGGTGCGAGACGTTGCCCATCGGCGAGAGCGGATACGCCGGAACGCGACCGAACTGCGGCTTGAGCCCGACCGTCGCGGTGAACGCCGCCGGAATTCGCACCGACCCGCCGCCATCGGTGCCCACCGCCAGCGGGCCGAGTCCGGCGGCGATGGCGGCGGTCGCCCCGCCGGAGGAGCCGCCAGGCGTCACGTCCACGCGCCAGGGGTTGCGCGTGATTCCGGTGAGCGGCGAATCGGTGCTGCCGCGCCACCCGAACTCCGGTGTCGCCGTCTTGCCGAGCAGCACGGCCCCGGACTCGCGCAACCGCGCAGTGCACGGCGCGTCGCTATCCCAGGGTCCGCGCGGGTCGATGGTGAGCGATCCGCGCAGCGTCGGCCAGCCGCGCGTCAGGATCAGGTCCTTGATCGAGACCGCGACGCCGTCGAGAGGTCCCAGCGGCTCACCGTCGAACCAGCGAGCCTCGGACGCCGCCGCGTCGCGCAGGGCCGATTCGTGGTCGACCAGGCAAAAGCAGTTCAGAAGCGGATTGAGCGTGTCGATGCGCGCGAGCAGCGCGCGCGTCACTTCCAGCGGGGACAGCGACTTGCGCCGGTAGGCGTCGATCAGCTCGATCGCGCTCATCCACAGGGGATCGTGCCGGTTCGTCATCACGGTGCGCAACGCATGGTGGTGGGCAGTGCCGTTTCGATTCCGCAGACTAGCAGAGCATCCGCGCGCCGCAAGTCTGCATAATCGCGTCAAACAACACGCGCGGCGCCGTGCCGCGCAGGTGCGCACAGTTCACCGAGAGGACAACGATGGCCGTCATCGCGATCGCCGGAATGCAGCACGAGACCAATACCTTCGCCCCTTCGAAGGCGCCCTACGGCGCCTTCGAGTCCGGTGGCGGTTGGCCTGGGATCCAGTCGGGCGAATCGCTGTTCGAAGCGGTCGGGGGGTCGAACATCCCGATCGCCGGCGCGATCGACGCGCTGCGCGCGCGCGGGCACCGGCTCGTCCCGCTCACCTGGGCGGCCGCATCGCCCTCGGCGCAAGTGACCACCGACGCCTTCGAACGCATCGTCGGCGCGATCGTCGACGGGCTGCGCGGCGCCGGACGCATCGACGGCGTGTGCCTGGACCTTCACGGCGCGATGGTCACCGAGGCGCACGACGACGGCGAGGGCGAGATCCTGAGCCGCGTGCGCGAGGTGGTCGGCCCGCGCGTCGCGGTCACTGCCAGCCTCGACCTGCACGCCAACGTCACGCGCGCGATGCTCGAGCACAGCGATGCGCTATCGATCTATCGCACCTACCCGCACGTCGACATGGCCGACACCGGCGCGCGCGCCGCGCACCTACTGATGCGGATCCTCGAGACCGGACGGGGTTTCTCGAAGGCGATGCACGCCTTCGACTTCCTCACCCCCATTCCGTCGCAGTGCACGCTGATCGAACCCTGCGCGAGCCTGTACGCACTGCTGCAGCGCGTCGAGGAGCGCAGCGGCGTGTCGCTCTCGTTTGCGCCGGGCTTCCCGATGGCCGATTTCGACGAGTGCGGGATGACCGTGATCGGCTACGGCGGGGCGAAAGACGCGACGCGCGCGGCGGTCGACGAACTCGCTGGCGCGGTCGCCGACGCCGAGAGCCGGTTCGGGATCGAGCTGCTCGAACCCGACGAGGCGGTCAAGCGAGCGATGGCGCGCGGCGAGGTGGGCGCGCCGGTCGTACTCGCCGATACCCAGGACAATCCGGGTGCGGGCGGAAACGGCGACACCACCGCGCTGCTCGCGGCGATGCTGCGCCAGGCACCGCGCGACGCAGTGCTCGGGCTTCTGATCGACCCGGCCAGCGCGAAGCGCGCGCACGAGGCCGGGATCGGCGCGAGCCTCGAGTTCGAGCTCGGCGAGATCTCCGGCGTCCCTGGGCACGTGCCGCTAAGAGGGCGTTTTACCGTCGAGCAGCTCGGCGACGGCCGCTTCACCTGCACCGGTCCGATGTACAGGAACTTCCGGATGGCGCTCGGGCCGATGGCGCTGCTGCGCTCGGGCGGCGTGCGCGTGGCGCTTGCGAGCCGCAAGTGCCAGGCGGCCGACCAGGAGATGTTCCGCCACCTCGGAGTCGAGCCGGCGCGACAGCGCATCGTCGCGCTCAAGAGCTCGGTACACTTTCGCGCCCATTTCCAGCCGATCGCGCGCGAGGTGCTGGTGGTTCGCGCGCCGGGGCCCGCGCTGGCCGATCCGGTCGATTTTCCGTGGCGGCGGCTGCGCGAGGGCCTGCGCATGCGACCGAACGGTCCGGAATTCACGCGCACTGCGGCGCACTGAACAACGAAACCGGAGCCACGCGTGAGCCCCTATCTTCTGATCGACGTCGGCAATACCTTCCTGAAATGGGGGCGCTACGACACCGGCGGCGTACTCGGCATTCCCGCCAGCCAGGTCTGCTCGAGCTACGGCCGCGTCCTGCACGACGAGATCCCCTCGCTTGCCGGACCGTGGAGCGCGCACAGGGTGCCGCGGCACATCCTGATCTCGAATGTCGCCGGAACTCGCGTGCGCAACCCGCTGCTGCGTGCGCTCGAAGTCTGGCCGGACGCTCCGCAGGTGCAGTGGATCGCCTCGCAGGCCGAGCAGTGCGGCGTGCGAAACGAGTACCTGAACCCGGCCTCGCTCGGCAGCGATCGCTGGGCCGCGCTGGTCGCGACGCGCGCGCTGTTTCCCGGACGCGCGGCGCTGATCGCCGTTTGCGGCACCGCGACCACGATCGACCTGCTCTCGGCCGAAGGCGCCTTCGTCGGCGGCGCGATCATGCCGGGGCTGGGACTGATGCAACGTGCGTTGCACGAACAGACCGCGGCGCTGCCCGACGCGATGGGCGAGTACGTCGACTATCCCAGGCAAACGGTGGACGCGATCGCTTCGGGGTGCGCGCATGCGCAGGCCGGCGCGGTCGAGCGCCTCTATCACCTGCACCGCCACCACTATCCGGACCTGCTGTGCATCATCTCCGGTGGCGCGGCGCGCACGCTCGCGCCCCGGCTCACGATCGAGTACCGCTATCAGGGCGATCTCGTCCTCGAGGGGCTGTACCGGATCGCCGAGGCGGAACCGCGCCCCTGACTCACGCAATCGATCGAGGAACCCCGATGCCAGACACCAACCCCACCGAACGCGGGCCGAACGCCGCGCTGCCCTGGGCGCTTGGCGACGACGCGACCAGCGTGGCCGGACTGATTCGTGCCGGCACGATCAGTGCGAGCGAAGCGCTCGACGCGGCGATCGCACGCGCGCAGACGCTGGGCGCGCGCCTGAACGCGATCTGCAATCCGGACCCGGACGCCGCGCGCGCGGTCGCGCGCACGATCGACGACCAACTGGTGGCGGCGCGAAGGCGCACCGGCGAGGTCGAGCGGCTGTGCGCCGCGCGCCCGTTCCTCGGAGTGCCCACGCTGCTCAAGGACCTGGGAACCGCGGCGGCGGGCCTGCCTTCGACGATGGGGTCGCGGCTGTTCGGAAAGATCGACTGGAAGGTGGATTCGGAACTGGTCGCGCGGATGCGCAAGGCGGGATTCGTGATGTTCGCGCGCAGCACGAGTCCGGAGATGGGGATCAGCCCCTCGACCGAGGCGCTCGCTTACGGTGGGCCGACGCGCAATCCGTGGAACCTGCAGCACAGCGCGGGCGGATCGAGCGGCGGTGCCGCTGCCGCGCTCGCGGCGCGCATCGTCCCGATCGCGCACGCCACCGACGGTGCCGGGTCGATCCGGATTCCGGCGGCGTGCTGCGGCGTGGTCGGCCTGAAGCCCTCGCGCGGACTGGTTCCGGCGGGGCCGCTCACCGGCGAGGCCTGGGGCGGGCTCGCGACCGAGCACGTGGTCAGTCTCAGTGTTCGCGACAGTGCCTCGGTGCTCGACCTGATCGCCGGTCGAGACGTCGGCGCCCCTTACGCCGCTCCGGCGTACGACGGCGCCGCCGATCGCGTGCGCGCGATCACCGCCGGCCGGGCGCTCACCGGACTGCGTTTCGCGGTCATGACGCGCACTTTCGACGGCGAAGCGGTCGACGCCGAGGTCGCCGCGGCAGTCGAACAGACAGCGCACACACTCGCAGGGCTCGGCCATTTCGTCGAACCGGCGGCGCCAAAAGCCGGCGGCGACGAAATCGTGCGGCCGCTGATGACCGTCATCGCCTGCGGTGCGGCAATGACGATCGACCTGCACCTGAGCGCGCGCGGCCGCCCGCTGCAGGACGGCGAACTCGAAGCGACGACGCGCGGTGCGCTGGAGTTCGGCCGTTCGGTGAGCGGCCCCGACTACATGAAAGCGCTGGCGCGCCTGCACATGCTCACGCGCCGCGTCGCCCGGTTCTTCGAAGGCGACGACGTCGACCCCGGCTTCGACGTGCTGCTCATGCCAGTCCTGGCGCAGCCACCGGCGCCGCTCGGTCGCTGGGCGATGACGAACCCGGACTTCATCGACTACCGCCTCGGGCCCGAAGGCCTGATCCGGTATTCGCCGTTCACTCCACTGGCGAACATGACCGGGCAGCCGGCAATCTCGCTGCCGCTGTCGATGAGCGCCTCGGGTCTGCCGATCGGCGTGCAGCTGGTCGGGCGCTTCGGGGCCGACGCGCAGCTGCTGGAGATCGCCGCGCAGCTCGAGGCCGCGGCTCCGTGGGCCGGTCGGATCGCGCCCTTCGCGGCGAGCGCGTGATCGAACCGGTCCCGAACGGGAAGCGCTTGAGCCGGAAGCGCTTGAGCCGGAAGCGCCTGAGCGGGATTCGCCCGAACGCAATTCGCCGGGCAGAGCTAGGGGCCTGACCGGCCGTTGCGCTCAGGCGCTTGCCGCGGCGCGCGCCGCGAGCGCGCCGCGCGCGGTGTCGATCCTGCGCAGGATCACCAGCGCCACGACGAAGAACAGTCCGGTCACGCCGATCGCCAGGCGGTGGTTCCCGGTGGTCACGACGGTGACCACACCGTAGGTGACCGGACCGATGATCGCCGCGAGCCGGGTCGCGAAACTCCAGAGCCCGAAGAACTCGGCGAGCCGCTCGGGCGGCGTCATCGAACCGACCATCGCGCGCCCGCACGACTGGCTCGATCCCATGCACAGCCCCGCGACGGTCGCCGCCAGCCAGAAGACCTCGACCGAGGTGCCGAGCGACGCCAGCGCGACCATCAGGATCCAGCCCCACAGCGTGATCGCCAGCGCGCGCTTGTGCCCGACGCGGTCCTGCACGTAACCGAACAGGAACGCCCCGAGCGCCGACGCGATGTTCACCAGGAACACCAGCATCATCGTCTGCGCCTGCTTGAAGCCCATGACCTGCTCGGCATAGATCGCGGCGAGCGCGATCACCACCGAGATCCCAGCCTGGTAGGCGCAGCCGCAGGCGAGCAGCAGGCGGAAATCGCGAAACCGACCCGATTCGTTCCACGTATGGCGCAAGCGCTGCAGCGCGGTGCGTCCGTGGCGCTCGAGTTTCGCGCGTTGCGCGTCGCTGCGTTCGCGCAGCAGCACGAAGGTCGGGATCGATGCCAGCGCGAACACCGCGGCGGTCACCAGCATCGTGATCGGGACGAACTCGCTCGCGGGTTTGCCCGCCGCCTGCGAGCCGATCACCACCCACAGGCAAAGGCCCAGCGTGAGCATTCCCCCGAAGTAGCCGAAGCTCCAGCCCCAGCCCGACACCTTGCCCAGGGCTTCGTGCTTCGATATCTCGGGCAGGAACGCTGCGATCAGCGACTCGCCGATGCTGTAGAAGTAGTTCGCGACGATCACGGCGACGATCGCGATCGCGACGGTTCCAGGCTGCGCCAGCGACAGCGCGGCGGTGCCGATCACGCAGCCGATCGTCGAGAGCGCGAGCAAGCGCTTCTTCGCGCCATGGGCATCGGCGTACGCGCCGATCGCCGGAGCGGTGACCATCACCAGCAGGCTCGACGCGGCCAGCGCCAGGGTCCACGCGAGTGTCGCCCACGAGGCGTTGCCCGCGACCGCGCCGACGAAGTAGGCGTTGAAGACCGCGGTCAGCACGACTGTCGTGAACCCGGAGTTGGCGAAGTCGTACATCGCCCAGCCGAAGACCTCGCGCGGCGCGACGCCGGGATTCAGGGCCGATCTGCTGAAGAACGCCATCTGTCCGTCTCCCGTTGGCGAGAACCGCGCCGACCACGGCGGACAGCGCAAATCCTCACAGTCTTGCGCGGACCAGATGCCAGAGCAAGCCCGCCAGTTCATGGGTCGCGAGCCAGGCGGTTGCAACCGCTCCCGCGCCAGGCACGAAATCCTGCCAGCTCTCGATCCGCGAACTGCCGGAGAATCCATGCGGCGCGGCGATCACCTCGAGTCCGGCGGCGCGGAACTCGAGCACGGCGCGCGGCATATGGTAGGCCTGCGTAACCAGAACGATCCGAGACACGCCCGCAGCGCGCAGCATCCTGGCCGACTCGGCGGCATTCGAGGCGGTATCGGTCGAACGATCCTCGACCCAGCGCGCCGAAAGCGCGAAGCTCGCGCGCAGCGCCTGCGACATCAATGCGGCCTCCGAAGCCTGACGCCGCTGCGGCGTGCCGCCGCTCACCAGGATCGGAAGAGCGCTGGAACGCGCCAGCGGCGCAGCGAACGCGAGGCGCTCGAGCGTTCGCTGGTTCGGCCACTCGGCGCTGGGCCACTCCTGCGGGCTGTAGCGAACCCCCCCGCCCAGGACGACGATCGCACCGGGCGGGCGCTGTCCGCGGAGTTCGCCCGCCAGTTGCTGCGCTGTGAGCACCGGGGGCGACCCGTCCTCCAGCCAGCCGATCAGTGCCTGCGACACCGCGGGCGTGGAGAGCAACCAGGCTGCGGCCAGGCCCACGCCGAGCAGCACGCGCGCACCGTTGCCGGACCGGCGCCGCATCGTCAGCAGCGCGCCTGCGAGCGCGACGATCAACGGCCCCGCGGGCGGCAGCACGAGGAGCGAGAACAGGCTCTTGACGGTCGATTCGTCCATTCGTCGCGATTCTAAGCGAGGCCTTTGCGCGCAACCGTCTATAGAATCCGCCGATGACTGAAAAGCGAAGCACCGCGGGCGCCCCTTCGGGGAGTGCCCCGTACGACAGGCTCACCCCCGACCTGCTGCTTGACGCGATCGAGTCGCTGGGCCTGCGCTGCGACGGACGCTTGCTCGCACTGAACAGTTTCGAGAACCGCGTCTACCAGGTCTGGCTCGAGGACGGCACGGTGATGGTCGCCAAGTTCTACCGGCCCGATCGCTGGAGCGACGCGCAGATCCTCGAGGAGCACGAGTACACCACCGAACTCGCCGAACGCGAGATCCCGGTGGTCGCGCCGCTACGCTACGGCGAAACGACGCTTCACGCGCACGAGCGCTACCGCTTCGCGCTGTACCCGCGTCGCGGTGGGCGGGCGCCGGAGTTCGACCAACCCGGCGTTCTCGAATGGGTCGGCCGCTTCGTCGGCAGGATCCACGCGCTCGGTGCGACGCGGCCGTTCGCGACGCGCCCGAGGCTGGACATCGCGGCCTTCGGCGACGAACCGCGCGAGTGGCTGCTCGCGCACGACCTGGTCCCCGCGGACCTGCTTGCGGCGTGGCGCGGGGCGATCGACCAGGCGCTCGAGGCCGTGCGCAACGCCTTCGATGAGGCCGGCGCCGTGTCCTCGTTGCGCCTGCACGGCGACTGCCATCCCGGCAACATCCTGTGGACCGACGCGGGCCCCCATTTCGTCGATTTCGACGACGCGCGCACCGGCCCCGCGATCCAGGATCTCTGGATGCTTCTCTCGGGCGACGCTGCCGCGATGTCGCGCCAACTCGCAGACGTGCTGGCAGGATACGAGGACTTCATCGAACTCGACCGGCGCGAACTGCGCCTGATCGAACCGTTGCGCACGCTGCGGCTGATCCACTACAGCGCGTGGATCGCGCGGCGCTGGAACGACCCGGCCTTTCCGGCCGCGTTTCCCTGGTTCGGTGGCCAGCGTTACTGGCAGGACAGGATCCTGGAGCTGCGCGAACAGATCGCCGCGATCAGCGAGGCACCGCCGGTGGCCTAGCCAGGCGCCCAAGCGCCGGAGCCGCGAGCCCGGGCCGTTCGCGGCGGCACGCAGCGTGCCCGCGCTACCGCGCTACCGGTGCACGCCTAAGCGCCGACCGCCTTGCGCACCTGTTCGAGCGCGGAGGGATCCTCCAGCGTGGTCAGATCGCCCGCGTCGCGTCGCTCGCAAAGCGCCTGGATCGCACGTCGCACGACCTTGCCCGAACGCGTCTTCGGCAACAGGGTCACGAAGTGCACGCGCGAGGGCCGCGCGACCGCGCCGAGTTGCCGGTCGACCGTGCGCATGATCTCGCCCTCGAGCGCAAGGCGCGCCTGCTCGGTCGGTACCGCCGCGGCCGGATCCTTGAGCACCGCGAAGGCCATCGCGACCTGCCCCTTGAGCTGGTCCGCCACACCGACCACCGCGCATTCGGCCACTGCCGGATGGCTCGAGATCGATTCCTCGATCTCGCGCGTCCCGAGCCGATGACCAGCGACGTTGATCACGTCGTCGGTGCGACCGAGGATGAAGTAGTAGCCGTCGTTGTCGCGGATCCCCCAGTCGAAGGTGGAATAGACCATCTTGCCCGGCACGCTGGTGAAGTAGGTTTCGACGAAGCGCTCGTCGTCGCCCCAGATCGTCTGCATGCACCCCGGAGGGAGCGGCGGAACGATCGCGACCACACCCTTCTCGTTGGGTCCGACCTCCTCGCCGGTTTCCTCGTGCAACAGCCGCACGTCGTAGCCATACATCGGCTTGCCCGGACTGCCGAAGCGCGTTGGCGTCTTCTCGACGCCGTGCGCGACCGTCAGGATCGGCCAGCCGGTTTCGGTCTGCCAGTAGTTGTCGATCACCGGTCGACCCAGCCCCTCGGAGATCCACTTCGCAGTGGGCTCGTCGAGCGGTTCGCCGGCGAGGAACAGCGCGCGCAACGAACTGGTGTCGTGCCGCGTGAGATAGGCCGGGTCCTGCTTCTTCAGCACCCTGATCGCGGTCGGCGCCGAGAACATGACAGTGACCTTGAAGCGCTCGACCAGCTCCCACAGGATGCCGGCGTCGGGGCGCAACGGCGTGCCCTCGTACAGCACCGTCGCCATCCCCGCGATCAGCGGCCCGTAAACGATGTACGAGTGCCCGACCACCCAGCCGATGTCGCTGGAGGAGAAATACGCTTCGCCGGGATTGCCGCAAAAGATGTACTTCATCGACGCGGCGAGCGCCACCGCGTAGCCGCCGACGTCGCGCTGCACGCCCTTGGGCGTTCCGGTCGTGCCCGACGTGTACAGCGTGTAGCTCACCTCGTTTGACTCGAGCCAGGTGACCGGGACGTCGGTATCGAGGTGCTGCTCGCGCAACTCGGCGTAGTCCAGGTCGCGTCCCTGCACGCGTTCGATCGGCGCGAGCCCGCGGTCGACCATCAGGACCTTCTCGGGCGCGTGCGAGGCGATCCGGATCGCCTCGTCGAGCAGCGGCTTGTACGCGATCAGCTTGCCCACGCGCGAACCCGCATCGGCCGACACGATCAGCCGGGGCCGGGCGTCGTCGATCCTGCTCGCGAGGCTGCGCGACGCGAAGCCGCCGAACACGACCGAGTGGATCGCGCCCAGCCGCGCGCACGCGAGCATCGCGAACACCGCTTCCGGGATCATCGGCATGTAGACCAGCACGCGGTCGCCGCGTCCCACGCCCTGCGAACGCATGATCGCCGCCATGCGCACCACTTCACGGTGCAGTTCGGCAAAGCTCAGGCTGCGCTGCTCGCCGGTTTCGGTCGAAACGAAGTGCAAAGCTGCCGATTCCGCCAGCGTCGCGAGGTGCCGGTCGACCGCGTTGTGGCACAGGTTGGTCTGTCCGCCGACGAACCACCGGGTGAACGGGGGCTTCGAGCAGTCGAGCACCTTCCGGTGCGGCGCGTGCCAGTCGATCAGCGCCGCCTGCTCTCCCCAGAATTGCTCGGGATCGTCGATCGAACGCCGGTGAAAGCTCTCGAGGTCCATGCCTGCCTCCCCGCGCGGGGCGCGCCGCCGATTCGCTCCGTTTGTCCCCCGCGCCGCGCCACCGATTCTACCGACCCCGCTTACGCCCGCCTGACGGAGGTCGGGGCTTTGACATCGGCGCGCCGCCAAGCCGATACTTGAGCCAATGACCAGCAACGTCCACCGCCCGGGCGAACCCGTCCGACCAGCGCGCGCCTGCGCAGTGCGTACGCTGCTGTTGCTGGCGGCCACGCTCGCCGCGCTCTGGGGCGCCCCGCGCGGTGCCATCGCGGCCGAGCCCGGCAGCGCCGAAGGCACCGCTGCCGTGACCGCCGAACTGGTGCTCAGGGCGCTCTCGCTGCTCGGCGTCAACTACCGGTTCGGCGGAACCTCACCCGAGTCCGGGCTAGACTGCAGCGGGCTCGTGCTGCACGTCTTTCGCGAGGCCGCCGGTATGAGCCTGCCGCGGCGCTCCGAGGAAATGAGCCGAGTCGGCGAAGCGGTGAACGCGGCGCAGCTGCGACCCGGCGACCTGGTGTTCTTCAATACGCTGCGACGCGCGTTCTCTCACGTTGGCATCTATATCGGCGATCGCCGCTTCGTCCACTCGCCTTCGAGGGGCGGGAGCGTCAGCATCGAGACGATCGACCACGGCTACTGGCAGCGCCGTTTCACCGGTGCGCGCAGGCTGCTCGCATTGGAAGACGCAGCGGTCGGCTCCGTCGCCGGGCGCCCGGTCCGGCATTCGCCGCTGCTTGCGTCACCCGCGGCTGCGAACGCCGCGACGGCCCTGCCGAAGGCAGCTTCTGGCGCCGCTGCGGCGACCGACGCGCCTGCGGCCGACGCCGGGCTATACCAGAACTGAAGCTCGCACGGCTTTCGCCCGGATGTTGATGCAGATCAACTAACGCGAACGATTCTCATTTACAGAATGACCAGAGATCGATAGACTTCGGTTCGACAGTCGATGCTTGTCCGTCCAACGAACCGAAAGAGCAGACCCGATGAAAATCCTCCCGACCTTCGCGATCGCACTCGCGATCATCGCCACGACATCGCCCGCGACCGCCGAGGAGAAGGTGCTCAACCTGTACTCGGCCCGTCACTACCAGACCGACGAGGCGCTTTACCGCAACTTCACCCAGAAGACCGGTATCCGGATCAAGCGACTCGAAGCGGGCGACGAAGCGCTTCTCGAGAGACTGCGCAACGAAGGCCGCAACAGCCCCGCGGACGTCATCCTGCTGGTCGACGCGGCGCGGCTGTGGAAAGCGCAGATCGAAGGCCTGTTCCAGCCGGTGAAATCGGCGACGCTCGAGGCGCGCATTCCCGAGTACCTTCGCGCAAGGGACGACGGCAAGGGCAGCGAGTGGTTCAGTTTCTCGACCCGGGCGCGCGTGATCGTGCGCAACAAGGCGTCGGTCGCGGCGAGCGAAGTCATGAACTACGAAGACCTGGCGCGCGCGTCGCTCAAGGGGAAGGTCTGCACCCGCTCGGGAACCCACCCCTACATGCTCTCGCTGATCGGCGCGATGTCCGAGCACCTGGGCGAGGCGAAGGCCGAGGAATGGGCGCGTGGCGTGGTGGCGAACTTCGCGCGCTCGCCGCGCGGCGGCGACACCGACCAGATCAAGGCGGTCGCGAGCGGCGAATGCGGCGTCGCGCTCACCAATACCTACTACCTCGCGCGCCTGATGCGCTCGACCAAGCCCGAAGACCGCGCGGTCGCCGACAAGGTCGCCGCGGTCATGCCGAACCAGTCGAGCTGGGGCACCCACGTCAACGTGTCCGGCGGCGCGGTCGCACGCAATGCACCCAACCGCGACGCTGCGGTCCGGTTCCTCGAGTACCTGGCGAGCGACGAGGCGCAGGTCTACCTCGCCGACGGAAACAACGAGTGGCCGGTCGTCAGATCGGCGCTGACCGCGAACCCCGCGCTGGAGTCATTCGGCGAGTTCAAGACCGACAAGCTGCCGATCGCGTCGATCGGCCGCAGCCAGATCACGGCCGCGAAGATCATCGACCGCGCCGGCTGGAGATGAGCCGCGCGCGCAGCGGCTAGCGCTGCGCCGCGATGACCTTGATCTCGACCAGGAAGTCCGGCTTGGCCAATTTCGATTCGACCGTGGCGCGCGGCGGCGTGTGACCGTGGACCACCCACTTGTCCCAGACCGCGTTCATTCCGGCGAAGTCGGACATGGTCTTGACGAAGATCGTCGCCTGGAGGATGCGCGTCTTGTCGCTCGAACACTCGGCCAGCAGCCGGTCGACTGCGTCGAGCACCTGCTGCGTCTGTCCGGTGATGTCGAGCGACGTGTCCTCGGCGACCTGCCCCGCCAGGTAGACGACGCCGTTGTGAATCGCCGCCTCGGACAGCCTCGGTCCCACGTGGTGCCGCTCGATCGTCATCTGGTGTCCCTCTCTGGAGTGCTCGCAGCCGCTCGCCTGCCCGCGTCAATCGTGCAGCAATCGCTCGATCGCCGCAATCTGCTCGTCCGCGATCAGGGTCGGAGCGTGCCCGACCTCGGGCAATTCGATCAGTTCGGCACGCGGTCCGCGCCGCGTCATCTCGGCCGCGGTTTCGGCCGACAGAACGTCGGAGCGCGCGCCGCGCAACACCCCGACCGGGCAGCGCAGCGCATCGTAGACGCCCCACAGCGGCGGCGCCGGTTTCGCGGTCGTTTCGCGGAACGCCGCGCCGATTCTCGGGTCGTAGTGAAAGGTCCAGCGGCCGTCGCGCTGCACGACGAAGTGGCGCGACAGGTACCTGAACTGCTCGTCGCTGTGCGGCCCGAACTCGGACATCCTGGTGCGCAACGTGCGCTCGCCATGTTCGAAATCGTTGAAGGTCGGATCGTCTCCGATGTCGTCGGCGATCCTTCCCGTGCCCGCGACGCCGACCACCGGGCCGATGTCGTTGAGGATCAGCCGCCCGATCGCGTTGCCGGGAATCGACGCCATCACCATCCCGATCAGCCCGCCCATCGACGTGCCGAGCCAGGTCAGCTGCTCGACGTCGAGCCGGGCGATCAGCGTGACGCAGTCCGAGATGTACTGGGGAAATCCGTACAGGGCGACGTCGGCGGCGAAATCCGAGCGGCCGCGCCCGATCATGTCCGGGCACACGACTCGATAGCGTCGTGAGAGGTGCTCGGCGAGCCGGTCGAAGTCGCGCCCGTTGCGCGTGAGCCCGTGCACGCACAGCAGCACCGGCGCATCTCGATCGCCCCACTCGGCATAGCCGATGCGATGCAGGCCGCGCGCGCTCGCGCAGCTCAGGTGCCGCAGCTTCGGTTCGGTCACGAAATACGCCTTTTGGCCCGGGTAGAATCGGGCCAGATGTTAACAGGGAGCTGAAATGTTCAAGGGCAAGACGGCGCTGGTCACCGGTTCGACCAGCGGCATCGGTCTGGGGATCGCGAAAGCGCTCGGGGCGAAGGGCGCGAACTTGGTTCTCAACGGATTCGGCGATGCGGCCGAGATCGAGCGGTTGCGCGCCTCGCTCTCGAGCGAGTTCGGCGTCGACGTCGCCTACGAAGGGGCCGATCTGACGAAGCCACCGGCGATCGAGTCGATGGTCGCGTCGATCGAAAAGCGCTTCGGCGCGATCGACATCCTGGTGAACAACGCCGGGATCCAGCACGTCGCGCCGACCGAGCACTTCCCTGTCGATCGCTGGGACGCGGTGATCGCGGTCAACCTCTCCTCGGCGTTTCACGCGATCCGCTGCGCGCTGCCGGCGATGAAGCGGCGCAACTGGGGACGGATCGTCAACATCGCGTCCGCCCACGGGCTGGTGGCGTCGGCCGAGAAAGTGGCGTACGTCGCCGCCAAGCACGGTATCGTGGGAATGACCAAGGTGGTCGCGCTCGAGACCGCGCGCACCGGGATCACCTGCAACGCGATCTGCCCCGGATGGGTGCTCACGCCGCTGGTGCAAAAGCAGATCGACGCACGCGCGGCGCAAAACGGCGTTCCGATCGAGCAGGCGAAGGTGGCGCTGCTCGGGGAAAAGCAACCTTCGCTCGAATTCGTCACGCCGCAGCAGATCGGCGAGATCGCCGTCTTTCTTTGCAGCGACGCCGCGCAGCAGGTGCGCGGCGCTTCGTGGTCAGTCGACGGAGGGTGGACGGCGCAGTAAGGCGCTGTCGCTCGCCGATAAGGGCGCCGCGCCAGCCGCGTCCTGCGCTTCGGCTTCGACCGGGATCCGCCAATAGCGCCGCGCGTCGATCCGGTGCCTCGTCACGCGCCCGGATTCCGCGCCGCCCAGCCTGATCGTCACCGCCCCGTGCATGTCGCTGCGGTGAAGCGCGATGCGGCGCTCGCGATAGCGCGCCAGCACCTTCGGGTGCGGATGGCGGAAGCGGTTGCGATACCCGAGCTGGAACAATGCGTGCGACGGTGCGACCGCGTCGAGAAACTCCGCCGTGGAGGACGTCGCGCTTCCGTGGTGCGGAGCGAGCAGCACGTCGGCGCGCACGCGCGCCGCCCCGAGCGCTTCCAGCAGCCGGCGCTCCTGCGCCGATTCGATGTCGCCCGCGAGCAGGACGCGTCCGCCGGGGCCGGCGACCAGCAGCACGCAACTGCGCGCGTTGGTCGAGGGCTTTCGCCCGGTCGGGGGGTCCTGACCGGGATGCAGCCATTCGAAGGACCACGCGCCCCACTGCCAGGCGTCGCCGCGACGGCACTCGTAGTGAACCGGTACCGACCGCACGAAAGGGTGCTCCGCGTCGAGCGACGAGGCACTCCAGCCGACTCGCAGCGCGCGCGCGACCGACAGCGCTCCGCCCGAATGATCGATGTCGAGGTGCGAGACGACCAGCGCGTCGATCGCGCCGATCCCGCGCGCGCGCAAGTACGGGACGACGACCCGCGCGCCCGCGTCGGCGCCGGCGCCGAAACCGGGGCCGGTGTCGTAGAGCAGGCGATGGCTGTCGGTTTCGACCAGCACCGCGCTGCCCTGGCCGACGTCGAGCGCGGTGACCCAGAGCTGCCCCGGGCGCGGCCTGTCGGCCGGGTTGACCAGCATCGGGAGCATTCCAAGACCCGCCACGAGCCGCGCCGCAGCGATCGGCATTGGCGCGAGCAGCACGCCACAGGCGATGACCGCCAGCGCGAGCATCCAGAACGCGGGCAAGGCGATCGCCGGAGCCGCCGCGGCGCCGGGATCGAGCCAGTTCAGCAGCGCGAGCAGCGGCGCCGTCAGCGCGGCGGCCAGATGCACGAGCGGCGCGAGCAACGCGATCGCTGGCAGCGCGAGCGCTCCGGCCAGCGCGATCGGAGTGATCAGCGCCGACACGACCGGGATCGCGATCGCGTTGGCCAGCGGGCCGACGATCGACACGCTTCCGAAGAACAGCACCCCCAGCGGCACCAGCGCGACCGTTGCCGCGAACTGCGTGCGCAGCGCCTCGCGCAGCAACCCGCGCAGCGATCCGGCGACACCCGCACTCGTGCCCGCCCCCGCACGGCGCGGGCCGCGGGCGGCGCCGAACCAGACGATCGACGCGACCGCGGCGAAGGACAACCAGAAGCCGGCCGCGAGCGGCGCCCAGGGGTCGAAGGCGCAAACGATCGCCGCGGCGGTGAACAGCACCTGGTCGACGCGCCGGGCACGTCCCAGGAGCAGCGCCGCGCCGGCGGCGGCGAGCATCCAGCAAGTGCGCTGCGCCGGAATCCCCCACCCCGCGAGCCCCGAGTACGCGAACGCCACGGTCACGCCGCAGACCCAGCGCGCGTAGGGGCGCGCGAGCAGAGCCGCCAGCGGCCGGCGCGACATCGCCGCGCCGAGCCTGCGGTTGCTCCACACGCGGTTCGCTGCGGCAGCGCCGAGCGCGGCGAGCATCGTGATGTGCAAGCCGGAGATGCTCATCAGGTGCCCGACTCCCGTGCGGTTGAACATCTCCCATTCCTTCGACGGAATCGCCGCCTGGTCGCCGACCGTGAGCGCGACCAGCACGCCGCGCACGTCGGCATCGCTGTCCGCGAGCGCCGCGAACAGCGACTCGCGCACGCGAAACCGCGCGCGCTCGAGCAGCGCGCCGGCATCGATCACCCGTGCCTCGAGCATCGCGTTGGTCAGCCGCGAGTCACGGGTCGCACGCACGTAGCCGTGCGCGGAAACGCCCTCCTCGAGCGCACGCAGCTCCGCGTCGAACACCCCGGGGTTCGACGACGCGTGCGGGCGCTTCAGACGGATCGTCAGCCGCCAGCGCTGCGCCGGGACCACTGCGGCAGCCGGTGCGGGCTGGCGGGCCGGCGACCCCGCGGTGCGCGTTCCGTACCAGCTCAACGCCGCGGTGATTCCGACCGGGCAGCGGTACTCGGCGTCCACGCAGCTTTCGATCCGGAAGCGAAAGCGGCTCCCGTGTTCGATCGCCTGCGGCATTCCGGTCACGACGCCGATCGCGACGATGTCGAGTCCTTCGAGCGAAGGGGCGAGCCGGGCTTCGAGGGCGGACGCGGCGCGCGCGCTCGCAAGGGCGAACGCGAGCAAGGCGCTCGCGAGAACCAGCAGGACGCGTGGCGCGTGTGCCGGCCTTCGCGCCGGGGCAGACGCTGCCCGCACGAAGAGCGCGAGCGACAGCCCCAGAGCCAGCGTACCGGCCGCGCAGGCCGACGCGATCAGCCACGTCGGCGGCAGGCCCGGCAGCTGCTGCGTCGACCAGCAGACGGCAACGACGATCGCCCCTGGCGGCAGCGAAGCGATCGTCGCGCCGGGAAGTGCGAGCGCTCGCCTCAGGCCGGAACTCATCGCGACAGGCTAGAGTGCCTGCGCGCGCGGCGCGATCCGCCGTTCGGTCGAACGCGCCGGCGCGAGCCCGAAGGCAGGAGGAAGTGACCGACGTCGGGACTAGGACGAAGGGCCCGGTTCTTCGACGACCGCGCCGCGCGCCCGATCGATGCGCCGCGCGAGTCGCGGCAGCGCCCGGCACGCATTCAGCCCGGTCTGCCGCGCGGCCTCATCCGGCGTGAGCCCGCGCAAGCTCGCGAACACCTCGGCGATCGCCGCCAGCTCGCCCGGCGTATTGCGCCCGGGCGCGATCCAGCTCGGCGCGATGTCGGGCGCGTCGGTCTCGAGAACGTGCGCCTCTGGCGGGAGTTCACTCGCCAGCCTGCGGATCCGCAGTGCGCGCGTGAAGGTCATCGCGCCGCCGAAGCCGAGCGCGAAGCCCAGTTCGAGGAATGCCCGCGCCTGCTGCGGGCTTGCGTTGAAGGCGTGCGCGATTCCACCGGGCGGGCGGAATCGCCTGAGCTGCTTGAGCAACGCGTCCTGCGAGCGGCGTACGTGCAGCAGCACGGGAAGTTCGAACTCGCGCGCGATCTTCAGCTGCTCGACCAGGAAGTACTCCTGCCGCGCGCGGTCCAGGCCGGGAACGAAGTGGTCGAGCCCGATTTCGCCCACCGCCACGAGCCCCGGATCGTCGCGGTCGCGTTCAATTCGCGCGCGCAACAGATCGAGATCGCCCGGCCTGGCGTGATCGACGTACATCGGGTGGATGCCGAGTGCGTACGCGCAGCCCGCGTCGTGCGCGCACAGCGCGGCGACGCGATCGAAGTTCGACGCGCCGATCGCCGGTATCACGATCGACTCGACGCCGTTGCGTCGCGCCCGCGCGAGCACCGCCTCGCGGTCCGCGTCGAACTGCTCCGCGTCCAGGTGGCAATGGGTGTCGATCAGCACCGAGGAATCGCCTCTAGAGGCTCGTCGCGACCAGCCTTCCGTCGTCCATCGACATGACGCGCTCGGCGTGCGCTGCGAGTTCCAGATCGTGCGTGACGATCACGAAACTTGTGCCCAGGTCGCGATTGAGCATGTCGATCAACGTGAACATCTGCCGCGCGGTGCCGCGATCGAGGTTCCCGGTCGGCTCGTCGGCGAGAACGCAGCGCGGGTTCGTCACCAGCGCGCGCGCGAGCGCCACGCGTTGCCGCTCGCCGCCGGAGAGCTCGCCCGGAAGATGGTGAAGGCGCGCGCCGAGCCCGACGTGCTGGAGGATCTCGCGTGCCGCGGCGTCGCACTGCGGCGCCGCCATCCTGCGAATCCGAAGCGGCATCGCGACGTTTTCCTGGGCGGTGAACTCGGGCAGCAGGTGATGGAACTGGTAGACGAAACCGAGCAGGCGATTGCGCCGCGCGCCGCGCTCGGCCTCGGCAAGCGCGGACGCGTCCTGGCCCAGCCAGCGCACCACTCCCTCGGTGGGGAGGTCGAGCCCGCCGAGCAGGTGCAACAGCGTGCTCTTGCCCGATCCGGAGGCGCCGACGATCGCGATCCGCTCGCGCGCGGCGACGTCGAAATCCACCCCCTTGAGCACGCGCACCGCGAGCTCGCCCTCGCCGTAGGTCTTGTGCAGGCCGCGACACGACACGACCGCCTGGTCTTTGGCGCCGGCGCTCATTCGTAGCGCAGCGCCTGTGCCGGGCGCACGCGCGACGCGTGCCAGCTCGGATACAAGGTGGACGCGAACGCGAGCACGCACGAGGTCAGTCCGATCAGGCCGACGTCTTCGAGATGCAGGTCGCTCGGCAGGTGCGAGATGAAGTAGATGCCCTTGGGCAGCACCTGAAAACCGAACATCGTTTCGACCGCGCCGACGACGGTGTCGACGTTGAGCGCGAGCACGACGCCCAGGACGACGCCGATCAGCGTGCCGAGCAGGCCCACCGCCGCGCCCTGCACGATGAAGACGCGCATCACGCTTGCGGGAGTCGCGCCGAGCGTGCGCAGGATCGCGATGTCGGAACGCTTGTCGGTCACCGTCATCACCAGCATCGACACCAGGTTGAAGGCGGCCACGGCGATGATCAGCATCAGGATGATGAACATCATGCGCTTTTCGATCTGCACCGCCGCGAACCAGTTGCGGTTCTCG
>JAHDXY010000415.1 GCA_023384005.1 Burkholderiaceae bacterium
CCGAGGTGCGGTCGATCGCCGAGGGCAAGCGCCCGGTGCAACCGAGCGCCGAGGCATTGGTCGCCGGCACTGGCACCACGGCGCTCGCGCCCGAGTTCTCGGACGACTACCTCGCGCTCGCATTCGTGAAGCGCTACGGGATCGGTTATCGGTGGACGCCCGGCATGGACTGGATGCGCAACGCTGACACCCACTGGACGCGTGACGACCATCTGACCCGGTACAACGTGGCGCGGATGATCTGCCGGGACGCGTCGAACATCGCGCCCAAGAAGGGCACCGAGCGCAAGCGCCTCGCCTCGGCGAAGACCGTCGCCGCGGTGCTCGCGATGGCGCAGTCCGACCCGGCGATCGTCGTCCCATCCGATGCCTGGGATGCGGACCCGATGCTGCTCAACACGCCGGCCGGCGTCGTCGACCTGGCGACCGGGCAGATGCGCTCGAGGTCGCAGCACGATCACTTCACCCAGGTCACTAGCACCGCGCCGTCGACCACGATGCGTGCCCCGAACTGGCTGCGCTTCATCTCCGAGGTGTTCAGCTACGACGCCGACGTGATCGCGTTCGTGCAGCGCGTCCTGGGGTACTGCCTGACGGGCGACCGGCGCGAGCAGAAGTTGTTCTTCTTCTGGGGCGACGGCGCGAACGGCAAGTCCACGTTGATCGACCTGGTGCTCTGGGTTCTGGGCACCTACGCGCTAAAGCTCCCCACCACGGCGCTGATGCAGTCGTCGATCGACCGGCATCCGACCGAACTTGCCCAGCTACGCGGCAGACGGCTCGCGCTGTCGAACGAACTCGATGAAGGTCAGTTCTGGGCCGAGGCGCGGATCAAGGAACTGACCGGCGACGAGTACCTCACCGCGCGATTCATGCGCCAGGACTTCTTCGAGTTCCGGCAAACCCAGAAGCACCTGATCGCCGGCAACTTCAAGCCGCGCTTGCGTGGAGGCGATCCGGCGATGGCGCGGCGCATGGCGCTGATCCCGTTTCTCGAGAAGTTCGAGGGCCGGCACCGCGACGTCACGCTGCCGGCGAAGCTCAGGGTCGAGGCGCCTGCGGTGCTGGCCTGGATCATCAAGGGCGCGGTCGCCTGGCACGCCGAGGGCCTGGGCATCCCGGCGAAGGTGGCCGACGCGAGCCGCGACTACCTGGCCGAGCACGACGACGTGTCGATGTGGATCGAGGAGAACTGCTCTCGGGAACTGGGGATCACCGATTCGGCGTCGGACCTGTACCAGTCGTTCGCAATGTGGAAGAAGGACCGGGGCGAGCACCCGCCGTCGCAGACGACCTGGGGCCAGCGTATGGCGCTCGTGCCGGGCCTGGAGAAGAAGCGCTCGAACGGTTGGAAGTACGTCGGAATCCGCCTCACGATCGATTCCCGCGAGCGGCTGAACCACGCGAGAAAAACGTGATTTGGAACACCTTGGAACGGTTTTTACTTATCTACGTATGTCGCGCGCGCACACAACATACGTCGATAAGGGAAAAGGGTTCCAAGGTGTTCCAACTCCACTTACCTGACCGTGGTCGACGGTGGTCCGCGGACCATCGCGGACCGGGTACCGGGGGCGTTGAATGAAAAACCCCCACCACTGGCACGCGTTCCGTTGCGTTCACCCGAGCGACCAGCACGCCTTGTCCGAGTGGCTTCTCGCGAAGGACGAACTCGAGCGCAAGGCCGGACCCGCCTGGGCGTTCAAGATCTGCGACAACGCGATCGACCGCCTCACCCGTTCATCCACCACCCAAAGGAGCACCCACCCATGACCCGAACCCGTGACGAAGCAATCGCCGACCTGGCCGCCGTGATGGTCGACACAGCACGCTTGTTGACACGACTCTATCCCGGCGCCGACCCGAAGCAAGTCGCAGTCGCGGTCCAACTGTGCGAGCCGCCGCGCGTGCTGATGACCGAGTACTGCGACGACGATTCAGTGCGCGTGCTCTTGAGCTTGGCCGGGACCGAGGTCGAGTCGGGCGGCGATGTTCTGATGCGCCCTGTCCGTCGTCGTTTCGTGGATAGACTGTGGTCACTGATCGGTGGGCGAGGGATTCGCGCCGATCACAGTACGCAGCGCGGCGGGTCGGGGGATCCAGTCGCGCGCGCTGCGCAAGCTCGAGCCGCACGCGACTGCAACTGACCGGGGGATCCGTCATTGCAGGCCAGCGGGCCGCGTCGAGTGCACGCGCGCTTGACGCGCACCGCAGAGCGGGGGATCCGCCAGCGGCGCGACGGCCAGGTGACGGCGGCACATGTACCCCAATCATTTTGCGGGCGCATTGCTGCGCCCGCGCGAGGAAAAAAAATGACTGCAACAACGCATCAAGAGGTGATGGCCGCTCTCGAGCGGTACGACACCACCTGGAAAGACTGGAAGGCAAAAACTGACAGCGACCTGGATTCGCTGGGCAAGACGCTCGCCGATGTGCAACTCGCCGCGGGGCGCCCGCGCTTCGGTGCGGCGGGTGGCACGCATGGCGAAGCGAAAGCGCTGCACAAGGCGCTGATCGAGTTCGCGCGCTCGGGCGACGAGTGCGAACTGAAGGCCATGACCGCCGGCGACGATAGCTCGGGCGGGTACCTGGTGGTGCCGGTGATGGACCAGGCTGTGCGCCAGATCCGCGACCAGGTTTCGCCGCTGAGCGCGCACGTTCGCAACGTGCCGCTCGAGACCGGCGGCGAGTTCCGGATGCCGTACTTCCGGGGCACGCTCGACTCGGGCTGGGTCGCCGAGAGCGAATCGCGGCCCGAAACCTCGACGCTGCCGGCCGGCGAGCACGCGATCGCGCTGCACGAGGTCTACGCTGCGCCGAAGGTCTCGCAGAAACTGCTCGACACTGCGACCTATGACGTCGGCTCGATCCTGATCGAGCAGATCGCGCATGGCCTGGCGAGCGCCGAGGCAGTCGCGATTCACACCGGCAACGGCGTCGGCCGCCCGCGCGGGTTCA
>JAHDXY010000416.1 GCA_023384005.1 Burkholderiaceae bacterium
TGGACCCGAAGCGGCGCGCGTTCTACGAGTTCCACGCCTCGATGATGGAACCCTGGGACGGCCCGGCGGCGATCGCGTTCACCGACGGGCGCCAGATCGGCGCGACGCTCGATCGCAACGGCCTGCGTCCTGCGCGGTACTGCGTCACCGACGAGGACATGGTGATCATGGCGTCGGAGGCGGGCGTGTTGCCGATCGCCGAGAGCAAGATCGTCAAGAAGTGGCGGCTGCAGCCGGGCAAGATGTTCCTGATCGACCTCGACCAGGGCCGCATCATCGACGACGCCGAGCTGAAGAACCTGCTCGCCAACAGCAAGCCGTATCGCGAGTGGATCGAGGCGATCCGCATCAAGCTCGACGAGATCGACGCGAGCAGCGCCGACATCGCGCTGGCCGAAGCGGCGTTCCGGTCCACGGCGTCGCTGCTCGACCGCCAGCAGGCATTCGGCTACACGCAGGAGGACCTGAAGTTCCTGATGTCGCCGATGGCGATGGGCGCCGAGGAAGCGACCGGCTCGATGGGCAACGATTCGCCGCTCGCCGTGCTCTCGAACAGGAACAAGCCGCTGTACAACTACTTCAAGCAGCTGTTCGCGCAGGTGACCAACCCGCCGATCGACCCGATCCGCGAACAGCTGGTGATGTCGCTGGTCTCGTTCATCGGGCCCAAACCGAACCTGCTCGACCTGAACAACATCAACCCTCCGATCCGCCTCGAGGTGTCGCAGCCGATCCTCGACCTGGACGACATGGCGCAGATCCGCCATATCGAGCACTACACCGACAACAAGTTCAAGTCCTGGGAACTGAACATCTGCTATCCGGTGAGCTGGGGGGCCGAGGGCATCGAGGCGCGCCTCGCGTCGCTCGCGGCCGAGGCCGAAGACGCGGTGCGTTCGGGCTACAACATCCTGATCGTGTCCGACCGCAAGGTCGACGCCGAGAACGTCGCGATTCCGACGCTTCTCGCGACCAGCGCCGTGCACCAGCACCTGGTGAACAAGGGGCTGCGAACCAGCGCTGGGCTGGTGGTGGAAGCGGGGTCCGCGCGCGAGGTGCATCACTTCGCGCTTCTCGCCGGTTACGGCGCCGAGGCGATCCACCCCTATCTGGCGATGGAGACGCTGGTCGACATGTATCGCGACATGCCCGGCGACATCGGGCCCGAGAAAGCGCTCAGGAACTACATCAAGGCGATCGGCAAGGGATTGAACAAGGTGATGTCCAAGATGGGCATCTCCACCTACATGAGCTACTGCGGCGCGCAGATCTTCGAGGCGATCGGCCTGTCGAAGCAGCTGGTCGACAAGTACTTCACCGGAACTGCGAGCAACATCGAGGGCATCACGGTGTTCCAGGTGGCCGAGGAGGCGATCCGCCTGCATCGCGCCGCGTTCTCCAGCGACCCGGTGCTCGCGGGCGCGCTCGACGCCGGCGGCGAGTACGCCTTCCGCACGCGCGGCGAGGAGCACATGTGGACGCCCGACGCGATCGCCAAGCTGCAGCACGCGACGCGCCAGGCGAGCTACTCCACCTACCAGGAGTACGCGCGCATCATCAACGACCAGAGCGAGCGCCACATGACGCTGCGCGGCCTGTTCCGGTTTCGCACCGAACGCTGCACGCCGGTGGCGATCGAAGAGGTCGAGCCGGCCAGCGAGATCGTCAAGCGCTTCGCCACCGGCGCGATGTCGCTGGGTTCGATTTCCACCGAGGCGCACGTGACGCTCGCCGTTGCGATGAACCGCATCGGCGGCAAGTCCAACACTGGCGAGGGAGGCGAAGACGAGCTGCGCTATCGCGACGAGATTCGATCGGGCAAGTCGGGAATCAGCGACGGCGACACGATCGCGAGCGTGCTCGGCGCCGACCGCGTCGAGGCCGACATCGCGCTCGCCAGCGGAGATTCGCTGCGCTCGCGCATCAAGCAGGTTGCTTCGGGGCGTTTCGGCGTCACGACCGAGTACCTCGCCAGCGCCGACCAGATCCAGATCAAGATGGCGCAGGGCGCCAAGCCCGGCGAGGGCGGGCAGCTGCCGGGACACAAGGTGTCCGAGTACATCGCCAAGCTGCGCTTCTCGGTGCCCGGCGTCGGGCTGATCTCGCCGCCGCCGCACCACGACATCTACTCGATCGAGGATCTCGCGCAGCTGATCCACGACCTGAAGAACGCCAATCCGCGCGCGTCGATCTCGGTCAAGCTGGTGTCCGAAGTGGGCGTTGGAACGGTGGCCGCCGGGGTGTCCAAGGCCAAGGCAGACCACGTGACGATCTCGGGCCACGATGGCGGCACCGGCGCTTCGCCGTGGTCGTCGATCAAGCACGCCGGCACGCCGTGGGAGCTGGGCCTCGCCGAGACCCAGCAGACGCTGGTGCTGAACCGCCTGCGCGGGCGCATCGCGGTGCAGGTCGACGGTCAGATGAAGACCGGTCGTGACGTGGTGGTCGGCGCGATGCTCGGCGCCGACGAGTTCGGCTTCGCCACCGCGCCGCTGGTGGTGGGCGGGTGCATCATGATGCGCAAGTGTCACCTCAACACCTGCCCGGTGGGGGTGGCCACGCAGGATCCGGTGCTGCGCAAGCGCTTCTCCGGCAAGCCCGAGTACGTCGTCAACTACTTCTTCTACGTGGCCGAGGAAGTGCGCGAGATCATGGCGCAGCTCGGCGTTCGCAAGTTCGACGACCTGATCGGCGCGGCGCACCTGCTCGACACGCTCGCCGGGGTCGAGCACTGGAAGGCGCGCGGCCTCGATTTCGCTCGCGTGTTCGCGGTGCCGCAGATGCCCGCGACGGTCGCCAGGCACAAGGTCGACGAGCAGGACCACGGATTGCACAAGGCGCTCGACCATCGCCTGATCGACCTGGCGAAACCGGCGCTGGAGCGCCAGGAGAAGGTGTCGTTCATCCTGCCGATCCGCAACGTCAACCGCACCGTCGGCACGA
>JAHDXY010000417.1 GCA_023384005.1 Burkholderiaceae bacterium
GCAGGACATCCCGGACGACTTGCTGCGCGGCGCGGTCACCAAGCCGCTGCCGTCCGTAGCGGTCATCGATGCCGTGGGCGTCTGCCCCCACTGCAAGATCGCCACCACCTTCCTATATCGGCTGCACGACGACATGCGGATCACCGGGCCGAGGGCGGACGGCTGGCGCACCTGGCGGCCCGCGCCGACCGTGTGGCAGCGAATTCGTGACTTTTTGGGATTCCCCGCCACGCAGCGCGGATCTTCGAAATAGAGCCATGATTAAGAAATCGAACCACAACCCCATCAAGGAACTCGCCGCGTCCCTGACGGATGACTACCGCCACCGGCCTGACGAGATGCTGCGTTTCCTCCTCTCGAAAATCATGTGCGACTGGGGCCTGCCCGAGTGGGCTGCCGTGCCGGAAAGCGCGCGCCCGTTGGTGGAGAAGGCGATCGCAGCCTACGCCCAAGCCGTTCGCACCAGTGCGCCGTTCTGCGACATCCTCGGCCCGCTTTACATGGAGCTGGCCAGCCACGGCGGACGCCAGGCGCTCGGCCAATTCTTCACGCCCTGGCCGGTCGCCCAGATGATGAGCGCGGTCACCCTCGGCATGACACCTGAGAAAGAGGGGGATGGGCTGCTCCGCACCATCGACCCGGCCTGCGGATCCGGCGTGATGCTGCTGTCGGCGGCGAACTTCATCCTGTGCCATGATGGGCCGGAAGCGCTGCGGCGCTGGTCGTTCAGCGGCGTTGATCTCGATCCGTATTGCGCGCGCATGATGGCCGTGCAGTTCATTGCCAACTGCGCCGAGCACAATTTGCACGTCGGCGAATTGCTGGTGCTGCGCGGCAATTCACTGATGCCCGACATGGATGGAATGGAAGTCGTTGTGCACGCATCGGCGCCTGCCGTGATTGTTGCCCCTGCTCTGCACCCGGCGCGTCTCGCGGCAATAAAGGAGGTTTCCAAGACAGCGCAGCTCGATTTATTCGAGCAGGCCGCCTGAGATATTTCTGTGTAGTTTCCCAAACGCCCCATAGCGAAATCCGGATCATTGAATGTGTCTGGCGCAGCGCCGCTGTGCCTCACCTTCAACCACAGGAGATCGCACATGCCCGCAGTCAAGCAAGCCAGTCTGTTCTTTACCCTAGGCTCCTCGGACAAGGAATACCACTGCCAGATCGTCGAGCGCGACGGCGGCTACTCCGTCGAGTTCCAGTACGGTCGCCGTGGCGGCCCGCTGCAAACCGGCAGCAAGACGCCCTCCCCCGTCGATCTGGACAAGGCGACGGCGGTCTTCGACAAGCTGGTAAAGGAGAAGACCGGCAAGGGCTATACCCCCGGCGAATCCGGCGTGGCCTACCAAAACACCGACAAAGAGGCCGCCTATACCGGCGTTTTGCCGCAGCTGCTCAACCCGATCGACAAGGCCGAGGCTGCAGACTACCTCTATTCCCCCTACTTCTTCATGCAGGAAAAGCATGACGGCGAGCGCGTGCTGGTCAGGAAGTCCGGCGCGAATATCACCGGCATCAACAAGAAGGGCATCGAGCGCCCTCTGCCGCTCGAACTGGTCGAGGCGGCCTTGTCCATCGACGGCGACATGCTGCTCGATGGCGAGCTGCTCGGTAACCGCTACGTGGCCTTCGATCTGCTTGAGGCGGATGGTGTCGACCTGCGTCGGCAAACCTACGATTACCGCTACGCCGCCCTGCTGCGCCGGTTTTACGGCCCCTGCGGGTTCATCGAGGTCTGCAATACCTTCGCGTCCGCACCCGAGAAGGCGCATGCCATGCGCCGCTTGGAGGAGGAAGGCCGTGAGGGGGTGGTGTTCAAGCGCCATGACGCGCCCTACTCGGCGGGCCGCCCGAATTCCGGGGGCGACCAGTTGAAATTGAAGTTCTATGCGACGGCGACAGTGCAGGTGATCGCGGCGAAGGGCGACAAGCGCAGCGTGCGCATTCAGGGCTTCGACGACCAAGGCCAGCCGGTGGAAATCGGCAGCGTCACCATCCCTCCCAATGCGGACATCCCGCAGGCGGGCGAGTTCATCGAAGTGCGCTACCTCTACGCCTACCCCGGCGGTTCCCTCTACCAGCCCAGCTTCCTCGGCAAGCGCAGCGATCAGGACGCTTCGGACTGCCGTATCTCCACCCTCAAGTACAAGCCCGAGAGCGACCTCGCGCAGGCGGCGTAGATCATGGACGGACTCTACCAACTTCGGGTGCTGCGTCCCGACTTGCAGGAAGCGCAGCACCGCGCCGTCATCGCCTCGCTGGCGCAGGCGGGCATTCCCGAAGACCGCCAATTTCACAACGAACTGGGCCGCGAGGCGGAGAAGCTCTTCCCCTTCGGCCCCGGCGTGATCTTTCAGTCGAAGCATCCGCATGAAACGCGCTGGCTGAAACTGTCCTACCCGGATGGCCAGATCCCGGTCGACCTGCTGCGCGACATGGCAGCGGCCGGCTGGACGTGGGACGCCGGGATGCGCAAGCCGGATGGCTACGATCCGCTGGTGCCGATCCCCTACTCTCCAGCATTCGGCGGTCGCGTCGAAATCGACATCACGGCGAAGGGCACCGGCCTGTTCGGAAGCTGGACAAAGGAGGAGAAGCAGCGCCGCCTGCGCGAGATCAGAAAGGTTCTCGCCATGCACGGTTTCGTCAAGATTCCGCACCACAAACTGTCCCTCGCCGATCTGCTGTAATAACGGAAACCAACCCACAGGAGATCAACGTGAGCGACTTCGAAAACCGGGTGCACGACTACCTGACCCATGACTCATCAATCTGCCCCATTTGCGGCAGCGAAGACCTGGACTATGGTTCCGGCGACTTCGGCAGCGAAGCCTCCCAGGAAGTCAGCTGCGGGGATTGCGGTTCGGTCTGGAACGACACCTATCAGCTCGATGGCATCGAAATCATCCAGATCGGCCACAAGATCGACGACCC
>JAHDXY010000027.1 GCA_023384005.1 Burkholderiaceae bacterium
ACCGCCGCGACGCTGCGCAGCGTCGCGGCGGTTGCCGGCATTCCCGAAAGCAGCAGTTCGCGCAAGTCGCCGAGCTCGGCTTCGATCTGGTCGAAGGTGCGTTCGCGTGCCTGCGCGAAGCCCGCGACGGAGATGCTCGGCGAGTCGAAAGCCGGTCCGATCCCGGCAAGACGGCGGTAGATCTGCTGGGCACGCGCGAGGTCTTCGAGGATCTGTCTCTCGACCACGCCCTGCGACACCGTGAACATCACGGGCACCAGCGCCGCGACCGCTCCGACGGCGAACAGCCCGAGGATGAACAGCGAGAGCCGGTATCGCGGGCGAAACCGCGTCATTGGAATCGCAACCGCGGCTGGCTTTCGCGCGCCTGCATCAGCGCAGCAAGCCGACGCTTCCCGGCTTGACGCGCGCGAGCAGCCGCGAAGCGACCATCGCGCGGTAGTCGGGCAAGCCGCCGGCGCGCCCCTGCTCGCTGGCCCACAACGACTGCAACTCGAGATTGTGGATCAAGCCCTCGTCGAGCGACATGGCGAAGTTCACCTCGCGATAGATCCCGGCCAGCCGCGCCGGGGGAACGCCGATTCTGGCGGAGTGTACCGCCACCGCCGCGTCGGGATCGGTCGCTATCCATTGCTCGGCCGCGAGCAGCGCAGACAGGTAGCGCTCGAGGCGCCCGGACAAGGCGGCAAGACGGTCCGCGCGTACGACCGAGATCCATGCGGTGATGTAGGCCTCTGGCGACGTGAGAACCACCACCGGAAAACGCGCGTTCTCGCGAAGGTCCGAGACCAGCGGCTCCCAGGCGACGATCGCGTCGACCTTGCCGTCGTGCAGCGCTGCGAGCAGGTCCGGCGGCGCGGCGTCGACGACCCGCACGCTCGCTCGATCGATGCCGTTCGCGAGCACGAACATCGCCCAGAAGTACTCGGAGGCCGTCCCGCGAGTGAGTGCGATCGAGCGCCCGTTCAGGTCGCGCGGCGCGAGGATCGACCGATCGCCGCGGGCGACGACATTGTTCAGCTGCGACGAACGCAACAGGTTCGCGATGATTCTGAACGGCGGCGGCGCGTCGCTGGCGCCCGCGGACTGGCTCATCGCCGCGTAGACCACCGGCAGCGCGGCCACGGTCGCCACGTCGACCTCCGCGGCGAACAGCGCGCGCAGCGACTGCGCTCCGTACGCATTCACCTACTGTTCCCCTTCCGGCCGGGCCTTGGCCACCACCCCCCGGGCGTGCCCAACACGGGGGGGCGCGGGGCCGCCCCCCCCCACGACACCCAGACGCAGTGCCGGCGCACGCTGGGCGCACGCCGCCGAGGGCACCAGCGCCGCGGCCGGCGCCGCCGCCGCTGCCCCGAGCCCGCGCAGGACCCTGCGCCTGCCAGCTCCCGTGTCGATCTTCCCCTCCCGCCAAGCCCGCCGCCGTGCGAGGCCGCCGCCACGCAAGGCCGCCGGAGTCGTCGGAACAGTATCGCCGAATCGGGTACGCACGTCGACGCGCACACCGTCGCGCAGGGCGAGCGACACGACCCGGATCGACGCCCGCAAGGCCGGGTACGCGAAACGCGTCGGTGGCATCGGCTACACTGGACCCATGTCTGTCGCACGCACGATCGCCATCCTCGAACGCCTCGTGGCCTTCGACACGGTGAGCAGCCGCAGCAACGCCGCGCTGATCGACTGGGTCGCGAACCTGCTCGCCGACAACGGCGTGGAGGCTTTCGTCCAGCACGCCGACGAACCGGGCAAGGCCAACCTGTTCGCGACGATCGGCCCACAGGACCGCCCGGGGCTGATGCTCTCGGGGCACTCCGACGTCGTGCCGGTGGAGGGCCAGGACTGGTCCAGCGACCCGTTCGCACTCACCGCGCGCGAGGATCGGCTGTTCGCGCGGGGCAGCGCCGACATGAAGGGCTTCATCGCCTGTTGTCTCGCGAAGGTTCCCGATCTGGCGGCCGCGAAGCTCGCCATGCCGGTGCACATCGCGCTGTCGTACAACGAGGAAACCAACATGGGCGGGATGCGCCAGCTCGCGGCGCATCTTGCCAGCGCGCAGATCAAGCCCACCGCATGCGTGATCGGCGAACCGACGTCGATGCAGGTGGTGGTCGCGAACAAGGGGGCCGCGATCTACCGTCTGCGCGTACGCGGGCATTCGGTGCATTCGTCGCTGCGCGACCAGGGCGTGTCGGCGGTGGAAGTGGCGGCCGAAGCGATCGCCTTCCTGAACCGGCTGCAGCGCGAACTCGACGCCGGGTTGCGCCACGACGGTTTCGAGTACCCGTTCAGCAGCGTGCACGCGGGGTCGATCCACGGCGGAACCGCACACAACATCACCGCCAGGGACTGCGAGGTACTGTTCGAGATCCGCGCGCTCCCGGGGGTGAACGCAGCCGACATCGTCGCGCGCGTGAAGGCCTTCTGTGACGACGAACTCGTGCCGCCGATGCGTCGCGTCGCGGCGCAATGCTCGATCACGATCGAGGAGGTGGTCGACGCCCCGGGGCTCGACGATCGCGACAACAAGCCGCTGGCCAGGGCGATCATGCCGCTGTGCGGCTGCACCTCCACCGGTTTCGTGAGCTTCGGCACCGAGGCCGGAATCCTCCAGCGCGTGGGCGTGCCCACGATCGTCTGCGGGCCGGGCGAGATCCGCGTCGCGCACCAGCCCGACGAATACGTCCACACCGACCAGCTTGCGCGTTGCGGCGAGTTCCTCGACGCGCTCGGCGCACGGCTCGCGCGCGGCGCCCTCGCGCTGGGCTGAACAGCAGGCGGACCGCCCGGGGTTCGGGCCAGGCACTCGCGCCGTCGGCCGTGCCCGGACGATCAACGTTCGTGCCGGTCGCTTTGTTCCCGCCGCCCGTGCGCATACGGGCGACGAGGATCAATGGTACGTGCTCCCCCTGTGAGACAATCCGCGCCATTCCACAGGCCGCCACAAACGCAGGGATGCTCCGATGCTCTGGTTCTGGATCGCGGTCGGGCTGCTCACCAGTGCCGCAACCGCCTCGATCGTCGTGCCGCTGCTCGGCGGCGGGCGCCGGGTGGCGTCCGAAACGCAGAGCGACGAGGCGCGCCGGCTCGCCGTCTACCGCGACCGGCGCGGCGAGATCGACGCAGATCGCGACGCCGCCCGGCTGAGTGCCGAAGAAGCCGCGCGTGCGCTCGACGAACTGATCGAGGACGCCGCCGAACAACTCGTCGCGGCGCCGCACCCGGATCCGGTCGCGGCGCACCCCGCGACAGCCGCGCAGGCAGGCAGCGCCGAGGCAAGACCTCCGGCCCGCAACCGGGTGCGCGCCATCGCCGCCGCGATCGGGCTGGCGATCGCCCTGCCGGTCTCGGCGCTGCTGGTCTATTCCTCGATCGGCGCGCCATCGCTGATCACGCTTTCGCCGGCCGAAATGCGGGGCGAACTGGACGAGCGGCGGGTGAGCGAAATCCTCGAGGAACTCCAGGAACGGGTCGCGCGCAAGCCCGACGACGCCGAGGCCTGGGCCCTGCTCGGACAGGTCAACGCGATGAAGGGAGACCTGCCGGCATCGGTGGCCGCCTATACGCGTGCCGCCGAACTGCTGCCTCGCGACGCGCGCCTGCTCGCCGACTACGCCGAGGTGGTCGTGATGTCGCAGGGTGGCGACTTCAAGGGACGCCCGATCGAGTTGCTGGGCCGCGCGCTGGCGGCCGATCCGAACGAAGGCAAGGCGGTCGCGCTGATGGGCGCGGCGCAGTACCGTCTGGGCAACCGCGAGGCGGCGCTGCGCTACATGCGACAGCTCGCCGCCACGCTCGAACCCGGTTCGGAACAGGCGCGCCAGATCGCCGAGGTCGTGACCCGGATCGAGTCCGAACTGAGCCCGGCAGCGCCGCTGGCGCAGGCCCCGGCCGCCGGAGGTAGCGCCGCCGCGGGCCCGGGCGGTGCTCCGACTGCCGCGGCGCCAGCGGGCGAACCGGTGGTGAGCGGGTCGATCACGATCGCCGAGCACCTTGCCAAGGGAGTCCCCGCCGGGGCCGCGCTGTTCGTGATCGCGCGCGCGCCGGACGGGCCGCCGATTCCGCTCGCCGCGGCGAAGCTGGCGCCAGGCGGATGGCCGCTGAGCTTCGCGCTGGGCGACGCGCAGGCGATGGACCGATCGCGCCCCTTGTCCGCAGCAGGCTCGATCGTGATCGAGGCGCGCGTCAGCCTCGCGGGCGAAGCGACGCGACGCAGCGGCGACCTGTTCGGGCGCAGCGCGGTGGTCGCGCCGGGAGCAAAGGGCGTCGCGATCCGGATCGACCAGAGCGTGCCGTGACCACGGCGCCGGTTCGCGCAACGCCGGGCGCACGATGAACGCTGCGTCGCTTCGAGCCGACGCCCTGGCCTGTACGCTCGGGCATCGCACGCTGTTCGAGCGGCTCGACTTCGCGCTCGACTCCGGGCAATGGCTGATGCTCACCGGGGCGAACGGCACGGGCAAGTCGACGCTGCTCAGGGTCGTCGCGGGGCTGGTGCGCCCGAGCGCGGGGACGGTGCTCTGGCGTGGCCAGGCCAGGCGAGTCGGCGACCCCGCCTGGAATGCTTCGTTCTGCTACCAGGGACACGCGAGCGGCTGGAAGGACCTGCTGAGCGCACACGAGAACCTGCGCATGCAACTGGCGCTGGACTGCGTGGCTGCCGATCGCTGCGGCGCGCCCGACCTCGAAACACGAGTCAGCGCGGCGCTCGAGCGCGTCGGTCTCGAGCGCCAGCGAAACCTGCAGCACTTGCGGCTGTCGGCCGGGCAGCGCCGGCGCCTGGGCCTGGCGCGGCTCGCCGCGAGCGAGCGCGCGCTCTGGCTCCTCGACGAACCGACCACCGCGCTCGACGCGCAGGGCGAGCAGTTGTTCGCGCGGCTGCTCGACGAGCATCTCGCGCGCGGCGGCTGCGCGGTGGTCGCGACCCACCACCCCGTTCCAACCGGCGCGCCGGCGCGCTCGCTGCGTCTTGGAGACGACGCTTGAGCGCCACCGCTCATGGCGGCGCCGCGCGCAGCGGGCTCGCGCACGTCGAGCAGCCGACGATGGGAGTGCTCGCGGCGCTCGCCTGGTCTTGCCGCCGCGACCTGATGCTTGCGCTGCGCGCGAAATCCGAGATCTGGCTGATCGTCGTGTTCTTCGTGCTGGTGACCTCGCTGTTTCCACTGGGCGTGAGCCCCGACCCGGTGCTGTTGTCGCGAATCGCGCCCGGCATCGCATGGGTCGCCGCGCTGCTCGCCTCGCTTCTGTCGCTGCCGCGGCTGTTCGCGCTCGACCACGCCGACGGCTCGCTCGAGCAGCTGGTGCTGGCGCCGGCACCGCTGCCGGCGGTGGTCACCGGAAAGGTTGTAGCGCACTGGCTGACCAACGGCTTGCCGCTGGTGCTCCTCGCGCCGCTTGCCGGTGTGCAGTTCGGGATGCAGCCGGACGCGATCGGCGTGCTGGTGCTGGGCCTTCTCCTGGGCACGCCAACGCTGTCCTGGCTCGGCGCGATCGGCGCCGCGCTCACGCTCGGCACGCGCGCGGGGAGCGCGCTGGTGGCGTTGCTGGTGCTCCCGCTCGCCGTTCCGGTGCTGATCTTCGGCGCCGGCGCGGCCGAGGCGGTGAGTTCGGGGCTCGACGCGCAGGCGCAGCTCTCGCTTCTGGGCGCCGGGCTGATCGGCGCCTTCGTTCTCGGCCCGGCGAGTACTGCGCTGGCGATTAGAATTGCCTACGAGTGACACGATGGCACGCACTTCCTGGTTCAGGTACTCGTCCCCCGCAAGTTTCTATCCGCTCGCCGGACGGCTCGCGCCGTGGTTCTTCGCGGCAGCCGCTGCGCTCACCGCCTACGGCCTGTACGTCGGCTTCTTCGTCGCGCCCACCGACTACCAGCAGGGCGAGGCGTACCGGATCATTTTCATCCACGTCCCGGCCGCATGGATGGCGATGTTCATCTATCTGGTCATGGCCGGGTGGTGCGCCGCGTCGCTGATCTGGAACACGCGCCTGTCGGCGATGATGGCGCAGGCGCTCGCCCCGACCGGGGCGATGTTTTCGTTCGTCGCGCTGTGGAGCGGCGCGTTCTGGGGCCGCCCGACCTGGGGCGCCTACTGGGTCTGGGACGCCCGTCTCACGTCGACGCTGATCCTGCTGTTCCTCTACCTCGGATTCATCGCGCTGCGCGCGGCGATCGACGATCCGCGCCGCGCCGACCGCGCCAGCGCGCTGCTCGCGCTGGTGGGCGTGGTCAACGTGCCGATCATCTATTTCTCGGTGAAGTGGTGGAACACGCTGCACCAGGGCGCCACAGTGTCGCTCACCGCCGCGCCGAAAATGGCCCAGGCCATGCTCACCGGTATGCTGGTCATGGCCATCGCCGCCTGGTGCTACGCGATCGCCGTCGCGCTGGTGCGGGTGCGCGGCATCATCCTGGAGCGCGAGGCGCACGCCGAATGGGTGCGCGAACTGCCGGAGGTCGCGCGATGATCGAGTGGCTGGAGATGGGCGGATACGGCTATTTCGTGTGGAGCTCGTACGGCGCGCTCGCGATCGCGGTCGCGATCGAACTGGGCGCGTTGCGCCGCAGGACCCGCCAGGCGCGCGCGACCGTGCGCCGGGCGATCGAAGAGGAAGCGCAATGAAACCCCGTCATCGACGCATGATCTGGATCCTCGGCGGCGTGGCCGCGCTCGGCGTCGCCGCGACGCTGGTGCTCAACGCGTTCCAGAGCAACCTGGTGTTTTTCTTCACGCCGACGCAGATCGCCTCGGGCGAAGCGCCGCAGGGCCGCGCCTTTCGCGTCGGCGGTCTGGTCAAGGAGGGAAGCGTGCGGCGCGAGGGCGACGGCACGACGATCGTTTTCGACGTGACCGACAACGCGCGCACGATCAGCGTCGCCTACACCGGCATCCTTCCCGACCTGTTCAAGGAGGGCCGCGGCGTGGTCGCGCAGGGATCGATCGAGGCCGACGGCAGGTTCCGCGCGAGCAACGTCCTCGCCAAGCACGACGAGAACTACATGCCGCCCGAGGCGGCCGAGGCGCTCAGGCGTGCCGGCCACCCGGTGGGCGCTCCGCAGCAATTCGTCGACAAGGCCAACAAGACGGTGGCGCAATGATCCCCGAGATCGGCCACTTCGCGCTCGCGCTCGCGCTTCCGCTCTCGCTGCTCGTGGGGGTGCTCACGATGCTCGGCGCCTGGCGGCGCAACGCGCGCATGGCGGCGGTCGCGGCACCCGCGTCGATCACGCTGTTCGCGCTGATCGCGCTGGCGTTCGGCTGCCTGATCGCGGTGTTCGTCAACAACGACTTCTCGGTCGCGCTCGCCGCGACGCACTCGAACCTGTCGCTTCCGCTTGCGTTCCGGGTCGCGGCAAGCTGGGGCTCGCACGAGGGTTCGATGCTCCTGTGGGTGCTGATGCTCGCCGGATGGACGGCGGCGGTGGCGATGTTCTCGTCTTCGCTGTCGGTCAGCCTGCGCGCGCGCGTGATCGGCACGATGAGCCTGATCACCTTCGGCTTCCTGCTTTTCCTGCTGTTCACCTCGAACCCCTTCGAGCGGCTCACGCCGGTTCCGGCAGACGGGCGCGACCTCAACCCGCTGTTGCAGGACGCCGGGATGGTGTTTCACCCGCCGCTGCTGTACATGGGCTACGTCGGCTTCGCGGTCGCCTTCGCGTTCGCCGTGGCCGGACTGCTCGAGGGGCGCTTCGACGCCGCGTGGGCGCGCTGGGCGCGACCCTGGACGACGACCGCCTGGTGCTTCCTCACGCTGGGCATCGCGCTCGGTTCGTTCTGGGCCTACTACGAACTCGGCTGGGGCGGGTGGTGGTTCTGGGATCCGGTGGAGAACGCGTCGTTCATGCCCTGGCTGGTGGGCACCGCGCTGATCCATTCGCTGGCGGTCACCGAGAAACGCGGCGCGTTTCGCGCCTGGACCGTGCTGCTCGCGATCCTCGCGTTCAGCCTGAGCCTGCTCGGAACCTTCCTCGTGCGCTCGGGGGTGCTCACCTCGGTGCACGCGTTCGCGACCGACCCGGCGCGCGGCGTGTTCATCCTCGTCTTCCTGGCCATCGTGGTCGGCGGCACGCTCACGCTGTTCGCGTGGCGCGCGCCGCGCGTGGGCACCGGCCCCGGATTCGCGCTGGTCTCGCGCGAATCGATGCTGCTCGCGAACAACATCCTGCTCATCGTTTCGATGGCCGCGGTTCTGCTCGGCACGCTCTACCCGCTCGCGCTCGACACGCTCGGCCTGGGCAAGATCTCGGTCGGTCCGCCCTACTTCGACGCGGTGTTCTATCCGCTGATGGCGCCCGCGCTGCTGCTGATCGGCGTGGGGCCGATCGCGCGCTGGCGCAACGCCGAGCTGCCACCGATGCTCGATCGGCTGAAATGGGCGTTCGCGGTCGCCGTGCTCGCCGCGCTTCTTCTTCCGCTCACGGTCGGGGGGTTTCGCCCCCTCACGAGCCTCGGGCTGATGTTCGGGCTCTGGATCCTCGCGTCGGGTGCGGTCGCGCTCGGCGATCACCTGCGCGACGGCAGCGGGCGCATCCGCCTCGCGCGCGCCCGGCTGGTCACGGCCAGCATCTGGGGAATGCATCTCGCGCATGCCGGCGTCGCGGCCTTCGTGATCGGCGTGACGCTGGTCAAGAGCTACGAAGTCGACCGCGACGGCCGCATGGAAGTCGGACAGGCGATCGAAGTCGCCGGATTCCAGATCCGCTTCGACAGTCTGCGCGACGTCAAGGGGCCGAACTACGACGCCGTCCAGGGCCGCTTTACCGTCCTGCGCGACGGACGGGAGGTGGCCACGCTGGCGCCCGAGAAGCGCGTCTACAGGGCCTCCAAACAGGCGATGACCGAGGCGGCGATCGACCGCAGCCTCACGCGTGACATCTACCTGTCGATGGGCGAACCGCTTTCGGACACCGCGTGGGCGGTACGCGCGCACGTCAAGCCCTTCGTGAACTGGATCTGGATCGGTTGCGTGCTGATGGCGCTGGGCGGATTCGCTGCGGCTGCCGACAGTCGCTACCGTCGCACGGCGCGCCGCGGCGCCGCACTCGGCGCCGCGGTGGGCAGCGGCACCGCCTGAACCGGTCCGCGATGCGCGCGCTGAAGTTCCTGATCCCGCTGCTCGTGTTCGTCGCGATCGGCGCGTTCCTGCTGGTCGGGCTCGATCGCGATCCGCGCGAGATCCCCTCGCCGCTCGTCGGGCGCGCGGCGCCGCCCAATGCGCTGCCGCACCTCGCCGACGCGGCCCGGTCCTGGTCGCCCGAGCAGATGCGCGGCAAGGTCTGGCTGCTCAACATCTGGGGCTCGTGGTGCGCCGCCTGCCAGATCGAACATCCGGTGCTCAACGAGTTCTCGCGCATGGCGATCGCGCCGCTGGTCGGCATGGCGTGGCGCGACAAGCCCGAGGCCGCGCGCGCCTGGCTCGCACGGCTCGGCGATCCGTACGAGGTGAGCGTGATCGATCCCGACGGTCGCACCGCGATCGACTGGGGCGTGTACGGCGCGCCGGAGACCTTCCTGATCGACAAGGCCGGGTTCATCCGCTACAAGCACATCGGGCCGATCGACGCGAAGCTGCTCTCGGCGAAGATCGTGCCGCTGATCCGCGAGTGGCAGGCGAAATGAGCCAGCCGCCCGATCTCGATCCGCCGCTCGACGCAGCGGCACAGGCGCGGCTGAAGACCCTGTCCGAGGAGTTGCGCTGCCTGGTGTGCCAGAACCAGACGCTGGCCGATTCGAACGCCGAACTCGCCGTGGACCTGCGCCGCGAAGTGCAAAGGATGATCGCCGGCGGGCGCAGCGACAAGCAGATCAAGACCTACCTGGTCGAACGCTACGGCGACTTCGTTCTCTACGACCCCCCGGTGCAGGCGAACACGATCGCGCTGTGGTTCGCGCCCTTCGTGTTGCTGCTGATCGGGGCGATCATCTGGGCCGCGGTGCAGCGGCGCAGCCGCTTGCGCGTGCGGCTCGACACGACCGCGGCGCAAGCGCAAGGATCCGAAGCTGGCGCGGCCGGACCAGCTGCCGCAGCCCCACCCGCGCGCGAGCACGATCGCGACGACCGCGAACGCGCACGGCGCATGCTGGGACTCGACGAGGAGCGCTGAGCGGCCCGGCCGGCGGACTTGTCGGGAATTCCGTTTGCGAGGCCTGCCGATCGCGGCAACGGTGCGCTCAGCTCGCCGCCGACCCGACGCGGCGATCCTCGCTGCCGATCATCGCCGCCACCAGGACATTGGCGAGCGCGAACGCGCCGGTGACCCAGCCGGTCAGCTGCCATCCGCCCGCGGCGCTCGCAACCCACGCGACCAGCGGCGGCGAGACGAACTGGCCAAAGCTCGAGCCCTGCATCATCAGCCCGGTCGCGCTCGACACCGCTCCCGGATAAGGGGCGAAGCGCGGCGCGGTCGCGAACAGTGTTCCCGGAATCAGGCCGCCGAATGCGGAAAACACGACGATCGCTGCATAGCGCGCGGCAAACGGCACGCGCGGATCGAAGGCGAGCACCGCGAACACGGCCATCGCGACCGACGCCGCAGCCATCAGCGCCTGGCGCGTGAATCCGCGGTGCAGCAGCAAGCCCGCGACGATATTGCCGCCCAGGTTGACCGCAACCCCGAACGCCGTCAGCGAGCCGGCGAGCGTCGCCGCGATCCCGGCCTGCTGATAGACGGTCGGCAGGAAAGAGAACACCGCGATGAACTGCCCGGCGTAGAGTGCGAACGCGGCCGCGAGCAGCCAGGGCGCGCGGCTGCGCACCGTGTCGAGCGCATAACGCAGCGCGCGCGGTTCGGCCCGCTCGCGCGGCGGATCCGGCGGCAGCACGCGCAGCAGCAGCGCCAGCGCGAGTGCCGCACCCGCGGCCGCGAACCACCAGGCCAGCTGCCAGTCGCGCAATGCGATCAGCCACGGCGTGAGCACCAGTGCCAGGCTCATGCCGGTGGGCATGTAGGTTCCCCAGAAGCCGAGCGCGAGGCTCATCGTTTGCGGCCTGACCACCCGGCGCAGCAGCGCCGGGCCAGGCAGGACGGTGAGGATGAAGCCGGCGCTCTCGAGCGCCCGCAGCGCGAGCAGCGCGCCCACGCTCGACGCCATCGCACCAGCCGCACCGGCGAGCAGCAGCACGGCCAGGCCGCAGGCCATCGCGCGGCGCGCCCCGAACCGGTCGGCGAGCACGCCGCCGAACAGCCCGAAACACATTCCCGCGGCCTGGAAGGCCGAGACCAGGAAGCTGGCCTGCACCAGCGTCATGCCGAGCGATTGCTGCAGCACCGGCAGTGCGGGTGGAAGCTTGCCGATGTTCAGCGCCGCCGCCACGCCGGCGAATATCACTGCGGCGACGGCGCGGCCCCCGTTTCGCTCGAACTCGGACTGGCTGGGCATGGGGCTGTAAGTGGGGTAACCGATTGTAAGAACAGCGGCGCAGGCCGGGCGCGCAGCCTAGCATCGTTTGCATGTTGACTGGCGCACCGAATCGATCGCGAGACGCGGTGCCCACATTGTCCCGGAGGTAACGACCATGTCCCGAATCCTGCTTTCAACCCTGTTCGCCGCCACTGCGGCCCTTGCCTCGAGCGCCGCGCTGGCGCAGGAGGTCGGATGGTCGCTGTCGATCGGATCGGACGGGCGCGCGAGCGTCACGATCAGCACGGTACCGGAGTACGCCACCGGCCCGGTCTACCTGCCCGCGCCGGTCTACCGGCCGGCGCCGACCTACTGGCCCGAGCCGGTCTACGCGCCGCCGCCGGTAGTCGTCGTGCCGCGCCCGGTCTACGTCTACCCCCCGGTCTACCTGCCTCCACGGGTCGTCTACGCGCCGCCGCGCCATGCTCACCACGGCCACGCGCACCGCCAGTTCGGCCAGGCGCAGTGGCAACACGGGCACGCGCATCGCGGCGACGGACGCCCGGGCGCCGGCTACGGCGGTCCGAAGCGCGGCGAACAACGCGACAACCGCTGGCGGTGACGCCGGCACCTGGCGAAGCCGTGCCCGCGCCGCGGCCAACACGACGCAGATCCACCCTCGCCCGGTTCCCGTTCCCGCGCGACGCTGATCCGCCCTCGCCCGATTCCCGTTCCCGCGCGACGCTGATCGGCCGCCGCCCGGTTCCCGCTCCCTCGCGACGCCGATCGGCCCTCGCCCGGCTCCCACCCGCCCGGCACCGCTGCGCCCTCGGCCGATTCCCCCGCCGGGGCCGAATCCGGTACCCTCATCACTGGGCGCGCCGGCGCCGCGCGGCGCCGGACAAACACGAGAACGCAATCGGGGGAAGAATCAATGGGCGCAACGCAGGTCGCGGCGGTTCGCAATGTCGCGCTGATCGGTCACTCGGGGGCCGGCAAGACCACGCTGGCGGAGGCGCTGCTGCACGCCGCAGGAGCGATCACCGTGGCCGGCAGCATCGAGAAGGGCTCGACCGTCTGCGATTTCGATCCGCTGGAAAAGCAGTTCGGGCACTCGTTGCAGACCGCACTGGTGAATTTCGAGTGGGAGCAGCGCCGGATCTACCTTTCCGACACGCCAGGCATGCCCGACTTCGCCGGGCAGTCGATCGCCGCGTTGGACGCGGCCGACACCGCGATCGTCGTGATCGACGCCCAGACAGGCGTGCAGACGATGACCGAGCGAATGATGCGCCGCGCGGCCGAGCGCGGGCTGTGCCGGATGATCGTGGTCAACAAGATCGACGCCGACAACGTCGACCTGCCTGCGTTGCTTCGCGACCTGCGCGAGCGCTTCGGACGCGAGTGCCTGCTGCTCGACCTCCCGGCGCACCATGGCGCCGACGTCGTCGACGTCCTCGAGCACGACTCGGGCGAGGCCGATTTCGAATCGGTGGCCGACGCCCATCGCGCGCTGATCGACCAGATCGTCGAAGAGGACGAGTCGCTGCTGGCGCGCTACCTCGAGGACGGCGCCGACCCGAGCATCGCCGAATTGCACGCGCCATTCGAACTCGCGATGCGCGAGGGGCACCTGATCCCGGTGATGTTCACCTCGGCACGCACCGGCGCCGGCATCGCCGAGTTGCTGCACATCCTCGCCACGCTCGCGCCGGACCCGACCGAAGCGAACCCTCCCGCGTTCTTTCGCGGCGATCCGGGGGCGCTCGACGCCGAGGCCTTCACCGCGGTTGCCGACCCCGCCAGGCACGTGATCGCGCACGCCTTTCGCGTCGCGATCGATCCGTACATGGGAAGGATCGCGGCGTTTCGCGTATTCCAGGGCACGTTGCGCCGCGACATGCAGTTATACGTCGGCGATGCCAAGCGCGCTTTCAAGGTGGCGCACCTGTACCGCGTCATGGGCAAGGAGATGGTCGAGACCGCCGAGCTCGTCCCCGGGGAAATCGGCGCGATCGCGAAAGTCGACGAGATCGTGTTCGACACCGTGCTGCACGATTCGCACGACGAGGACCACATCCACCTCAAGTCCACGCGCTTTCCCGCGCCGATGCAGGGACTCGCCCTCACGCCAAGGCGCAAGGGCGACGAGCAGAAGCTCTCCGAGGTGCTGGGCAAGCTCGCGGCCGAAGACCCCAGCCTCACGGTCGAGCGCGACGGCGAGGGACACGAGTGGGTCATCCGCGGGCTGGGCGAACTGCACCTCAAGAGCAAGCTCGAACGGATGTCGCTTCAGTACAAGGTCGACGTCGACACCCGGCCCCCGCGCATTCCCTATCGCGAAACGATTTCGGCCAATGCCGACGGTCACCACCGGCACAAGAAGCAGTCCGGCGGCGCGGGGCAGTTCGGCGAGGTCTTTCTCAGGATCGAGCCGCGCGAGCGCGGCGCCGGTTTCGAGTTCGTCGACCAGGTCAAGGGAGGCGCGATACCGGGCGTGTTCATGGCCGCGGTTGAAAAAGGAGTGCAGCGCGCGCTCGACGAAGGCGTCGTCGCCGGATACCCGGTGATCGACGTGCGCGTCACCGTCTACGACGGCAAGACGCACGCGGTCGACGGAAAGGAGATCGCTTTCGTGACCGCCGGTCGCAAGGCGACGATCGACGCGATCCAGAAATCCTCGCCGATCGTGCTCGAGCCGATCGTCGAGGTCGACATCAACGTTCCCGAAACCTACTTCGGCGAGGTCACCGGCGACATTTCTTCGCGCCGCGGCCACGTCACCGGGACAGTGCCCCGCGGCCACGGCGCGACGACGATCTCGGCGATGGTTCCGCTCGCGGAGATCGTCGACTACTCTTCGCGGCTCAAGGCGATCACCGCCGGCGCCGGGAACTTCAGCCAGGCCTTCGCGCACTACGCGCCGGCGCCGCCCAACGTTCAGCGGCAACTGGCCTCGTCGCACAAGCTGCGCGACGACGAGGAGTAAAACCGCGCCATGAACGATCCCCGGCCGCAGGCGGGCGCCCTCGGGAGCCCGGGCGACGCGTCGCAGGCTGCGAGCGACGAGGGCGTGCCGGTTTCGGTGCGGATTCGCGAACGCCTTCGCGCGGCGCGCAAGCGCTTTCACGCCAACGACAACATCGCGGGCTGCATCGAACCGGGCGAACTCGAGCAACTCCTCGAGGAGGTCAGCGCGAAGATGGGCGGCGTGCTCGAGAGCCTGGTGATCGACACCGAGAGCGACCACAACACGCAGGAGACCGCGCGCAGGGTCGCGAAGATGTACATCAACGAGGTGTTTCGCGGCCGCTACGTGCGTCGCCCCGCCACCACCGAGTTCCCGAACGTCGAGCACCTCAACGAGCTGATGATCATCGGTCCGATCAGGGTCCGAAGCGCGTGCTCGCACCATCTCTGCCCGATCATCGGTCGCGTGTGGATCGGCGTGATGCCCAACCGCCACTCGAACCTGATCGGACTGTCCAAGTACGTGCGCCTGACCGACTGGGTGATGAGCCGCCCGCAGATCCAGGAGGAGGCGGTGACGCAAGTGGCCGACCTGCTCCAGGACATGATCAAGCCCGACGGTCTGGCGATCGTGATGGAGGCCGATCACTTCTGCATGCACTGGCGCGGCGTGAAGGACACCGAAGCGAAGATGCTCAACAGCGTGATGCGCGGCTCCTTCCTGAAGGATCCGAACCTGCGGCGCGAGTTCCTCGCGCTGATTCCGTCCAAGTCCGCCTGAGGCAAGGCCATGCTCGTCAGACTCCTTTACGCGTCGCGCGCGAGCGACGCGATCAACTCCGGGGCGATCGACGCGATCCTCGCGCGCTCGCGCGAGTTCAATCCGGCGCACGGCATCACCGGAGTGCTGTGTCACAGCGGCGACCTGTTCATCCAGGTGCTCGAAGGCGGTCGAACCGAGGTCAACCGGCTGTACTGCGGCATCGTGCGCGACACGCGTCACCACGAAGTCACGCTGATCGACTACGCCGAGATCGACGAGCGCCGTTTCACCGGCTGGGCGATGGGGCGCGTCAACCTCGCCAAGGTCAACCCCTCGCTGCTGCTCAAGTACTCCGAGCGCGCGTCGCTCGATCCGCAGCGGATGACGGCGCGCGTCGCGCACGCGATGCTCGAGGACCTGATCTCCACCGCCGCGATCATCGGTCGCGCCGACGGCGAGGACTGAGCGATGCCCAGGAAGGTGCTGAACGAAGCGCAAATCCATCCGGCGATCCGCGAGCGCGTCGCAGCGAACCACGCCGACATCGTCGAACAGGCGCGGGCCGCCATCGCTGCGTACGACGTCGTCGTCATCGGAATGCGGCAAAATCCGGTGGTGAGACAGGCGCGCAAGGCGCTCGCCGGCGCCGCAATCGCGTACCGCTACCTCGAGTACGGCAGCTACCTGAACAACTGGCGGCGGCGCAACGCGCTGAAGATGTGGAGCGGTTGGCCGACCTTTCCGATGGTGTTCGTGCGCGGCACGCTGGTGGGCGGCGCGGCCGACCTGCGCCGGCTGATCGACAGCGGCGACCTGCGCCGGATGCTCGATCGCAACTGATCAGCGAAGGTCGATCTCGACTTCGCGCTCGAGCACGGCGAGCTGGTCGCGCATCAGCCGGTAGCGGGCGCGATACACGCCTGCGGGCCAGGCCGCGGCACTGCGGTTGCGCCCGACGAAGCTGAATCTGACCGCGAGATTTCCTTCGAGCGTGGTGACCCGCTGGGCGAGCGACGCGCCGCCCGGTGCTCGAAGCTCCAGCCACTCGATGTCGCCGCGGCGCATCCCCGCCGCCTCGATCCAGAACACCAGCGCGCGCGCGTCGCGCCCGATCCGCGCCGGCTGGTATTCGCCTCTCTGGGCCTTGCCGCGATCGGCCGCCTCGGGCGCGAAGCCCGCGATCAATACCGCGCTCGGACGATAGCGCAGCGCTTCGCGCAGTTCCTCGTGCCAGAGCATGCTCGCCGACGGGCCGTCGGCGCACTGCGCGTCGCCGAGCGCGAGCGCTTCGGGCAGCGTGGAATCGGCCGAGGGCGGCGAGAACGGATCGAGGATCCGCCCGGAGCGGCGTACGACGAAGTCGAGGTGCGGGAACTCGGTGTGACCGGACAGCCCGATCAGGCCGAGCACCTCGCCTTCGTTCACGCGCTGTCCGGCGCGCACGCGCACGCTGCTGCGCCTCAGGTGGCTGTACTGCGTCTCCCAGCCATCGCCGTGGTCAATGCGAACGCCGTTGCCCGCTTCCCGGCCCAGTACCGTGGCACGCCCGCGCTCGCCCACCGCGACATCCGGTTCGCCGTCGCGCACCGCGACGACCCTCCCAGGGGCGGAGGCCAGCACCTCGACGCCCTGATCCATCTGCGCGAGGCTCGCGACCCGGAAATCGGTCCCCAGGTGCCCGTCGTAGGCGAGATGGCCGCAGGCGTAGTCGCGCCACCCCGGGCCAGGGTCGCGATCGACGTAGTTCTGGATGAAGCAGTCCGCGCCCGGCGTGCAACGCACCGGCAGGCCGAGTCGGAACTCATCCGCCGCTGCCGCAGCGCCGGCGAACAGCGCGCCCAGCCCGAGCAGCGCGTGGGCCGCGAAGCGCGCGAACATCGCGAACGCCCGGGCGGTGCAGCCGCACGCGTCTGCCGGGATCAGCGACCCGATCGTTCGGCGATCACCGCGCTGTAGCACAGGCATCCAAGGACCATCGCGGCAATCGAGCCCTGCAACAGCGTCCCGGTCTGGAACCCGCCGACCATGTACTGGCCCTGCAAACGCGCGACTACCGAAAACGCGCCCAGCAGCACGCCGACGATTGCGGCGATCCGCGCGACCAACAACAGCAACTTGACCATCGTCTCCCCCTTGCCTGAACTTGCGCAACGATACCCGTTTACCGGCTCAGGCGGGCGACGGCAGCACCGTCGCGCGACACTCGCCGAACCCGATCCGCGCGTAACCCGGCTTCTCGCACCAGCCGCGCAGGATCACCGTGTCGCCATCCTCGAGAAAGGTACGCGACTCGCCCGATCCAAGAGCCACCGGCTTCTTGCCGCCGGCGGTGATCTCGATCAGCGCCGCCGCCTCGCTCTCGGTGGGCCCCGACTGCGTGCCGGTGCCGATCAGGTCGCCGGGCTGCAGGTTGCACCCGCCCGAAGCGTGGTGCGCAACCATCTGGCCCATGCTCCAGTACGAGTGGCGAAAGCTCGAGTGCGACAGCCGCGCCGGCCCGCTGGCGGCCTGGCGCATCCTGGTCGTCTCGATCCAGCTCTCGATCGTGATGTCGATCGCGCCGCGCGCGCGATTGGCGGCCGATTCCAGGTAGGGCAGCGGCTGCGGGTCGGTGGCGGCCCGCGTCCACTGCATACGGTACGGAGCGAGCGCCTCGAGCGTCACGATCCAGGGGGAGATCGTGGTCGCGAAGTTCTTCGCGAGGAAGGGCCCGAGCGGCTGGTACTCCCAGGCCTGGATGTCGCGCGCCGACCAGTCGTTGAGCAGGCACATCCCGAATATGTGCTGTTCGACCGAGTCGAGCGCGATCGGCGCGCCCGGCGCGTTGCCTGGGCCGATCCAGATGCCCAGCTCGAGTGCGTAGGCGAGCCGCTTGCACTCGGTGAACACCGGCGCCTCGGCGCCGGGCGGCAGCACCTGCCCGCGGGGACGATTGAAGTTCTGCCCGCTCACGCCGATCGACGACGCGCGGCCGTGATAACCGATGGGCAACCACTTGAAGTTCGGCATCAGCGGGTTGTCGGGCCTGAAGAGCCGGCCGATGTTGGTCGCGTGGTAGACCGAGGTGTACATGTCGGTGTAGTCGCCGATGCGCGCCGGCACTCCCATCTCGAGCTCGCGCTGCGCAATCAGCCACCGGGCGGCCCGGCCGTCGTCCTGCGCACCCTCGCGAAGAATTCGCGACAACGACAGCCGCAACGCCCTCCAGGCGCGCGGGCCGAGCGCGAGCAGTCCGTTGAGTTGCGCCGCGCCAGCGTGCGCCGCTGCCACCGCCGCCTCGCCGCTGAACGCTCCTGCCGCGTGCGCCGCCGCGAGGTCGAGCACCTGGTCGCCGATCGCGACGCCGCCTCGGAATGCGTCGCCGCTGCCGCGCGCGCGAAACACCCCGTGCGGAAGGTTCTGGATCGGGAAGTCGCCGCCATCCGCGTTGGCCGAAGCCACCCAGCTGCGCAGCGCGAGCGAATGCGTCTCGTTGATCTCGTGCACGGTCATCGCCTCGTCTTCGTGGTCGCGTCCGACAGCCCCCTGGGCAGCGGAAACGCGATGTTCTCCTCGATCCCCGGCAACGTGCTGACCGACGAGACCCCGAGCGTGCGCAAGCGCTCGAGCAGCTCGCTCACCAGCACTTCGGGCGCCGACGCGCCGGCGGTCACGCCGATGCGCCGCTTGCCCTCGAGCCATGCCGGATCGAGCGCATCGGCCGAGGCGATCATTCGCGCTTCGCAGCCCATCTTCTGCGCGACCTCGCGCAGCCGGTTGCTGTTCGAACTGAGCCGCGAGCCGATCACCAGCACCAGGTCACAGCGCGGCGCAAGAACCTTGACCGCGTCCTGGCGGTTTTGCGTCGCGTAGCAGATGTCCTGCTTCTTGGGCTCGGCGATCGTCGCGAAACGCGCGCGCAGCGCGGCGATGATCGCGCTGCAGTCGTCGACCGACAGCGTCGTCTGGCTGACGTAGGCGAGGTGCTGCGGGTCGCGCACCTTCAGCCGCGCGACGTCGGCCACCGTTTCGACGAGGTAGATGCCGTCGTCGACCTGCCCCATCGTGCCCTCGACCTCGGGGTGCCCGGCATGACCGATCATCACCACCTCGCGCCCTTCGCCGCGCATCTTCGCCACCTCGACGTGCACCTTGGTCACCAGCGGGCAGGTTGCGTCGAACACGCGCAGGCCGCGCGACTCGGCCTCGTCGCGCACCGCCCGCGAGACGCCGTGCGCGGAGAAGATCACCGTCGCGCCGTCGGGAACCTGGTCGAGTTCGTCGACGAAGACGGCGCCGCGCTCGCGCAACCGGCCCACCACGTGTTCGTTGTGCACGATCTCGTGACGCACGTAGATCGGTGCGCCGAAGTTCTCGATCGCGCGCTCGACGATCTCGATCGCGCGATCGACACCGGCGCAGAAGCCTCGCGGCTGGGCGAGCAGCGCCTGCATCTCAGAGCACTCCCACGATGCCGACTTCGAAGCGCAGGCCCCGGCCGGCCAGCGGATGGTTGAAGTCGATCAGCGCGCTGCGCTCGTCGAGCGCCTTGAGCACGCCGGCGATGCGTCCGCCGCCGGGAGCCGGAAATCCGACCGGGTCGCCCGGCTCGTAGCCCGCATCACCGTCGTCGGCCGCGAGCAGGCTTCGCGCCACCCTCTGCACCAGATCGGGGTTGCGCGGCCCGTAGGCCTCGCCCGGTGCCAGGTCGAACACCCGGGATTCGCCTTCGCGCAGGCCGAGCAGGCATCGTTCGAGCGGCTCGGCCAAATGGCCTTGTCCGATCTGAAGGGTCGCGGGGCGCGAGCCGAAGGTACTAACGACCTCTTCGCCGGAGTCGGACAAACTGAGCCTGTAGTGCAGCGTCAGATGCGAATCGCGTCCGACGCCCGCCGAGTCGGCGCAAGAAGCGGGCATCGCGACCCTCGACGCGGGGGCGTCGCCGGCAGAGGTCGCGGCTGTCCCGCCGGTTGCGGTTCGCGGCTGTGTTGGCGCGGCCCCGGCCTGTCGTGCGGGCATCTCGTTTTCCTCGAAGTTCCAGGCTGTCGCCTCAGATGGCCCGATTCTAAGCGAGCCCACCGAAGCAGGCAGGTCGAGATGAACGACTACATACACGACGACGGCACGCCGGACGCCCCGCAAGCGCCCCGGGAGCGCACACCCGGGGAGCACACGCCCCGGGAGCGCACGCCCCGGGAGCGCACACCCCGGGAGCGCGTGCCCCGAGCAAGAGCGCCCCGTGAACGCATGCGCACGCAGGGCGCGGCAGCGCTGAGCGACGCCGAGCTGCTCGCGGTCGTTCTCGGTCGCGCCCCCCGCGGCACGTCGGCCGTCGCGCACGCCGCCGAGTTGCTCGCCGCCAGGGGCGGAATCGCCGCGCTGTTCGCGGCGAACGGCGCGCCTCGCGAGCACACGCCGGCGCTGGTGCGGCTGCACGCGGCCAGGGAACTGCTGCTGCGATCGATGCACGAGCGCCTGGCGCGGCGCGACGCTCTGGCCAACCCCGGGCAGGTGCGCAGCTACCTCGCGCTGCTGCTGCGCGACCTCCCCAGCGAAGCCTTCGTCGGGGTGTTCGTCGACAGCCAGCACCGGGTGATCGTCGCGCTCGAGCTGTTTCGCGGCACCCTCACCCAGACCGCGGTCTACCCGCGCGAAGTCGCCAGACACGCGCTGCGCCTGAACGCTGCCGCGGTCATCTTCGCGCACAACCACCCTTCGGGGGTCGCCGAACCGAGCGCTGCCGATCGACTGCTCACCGACGCGCTGCGCACGGCGCTGGCGCAGATCGACGTCGGCGTACTCGATCACCTGATCGTCGCCGGCAACCGCTGCGTGTCGTTCGCCGAACGCGGCTGGCTGTGAAGGCGCCGCCGCCGGCAAGCGCTTCGTTCGCACCGCTCCGGGCGATCGCCTCACTCGTGGCCCGCGGGCGAGCGCTTCGCCATCGGCGCCCTCTTTGACTCCCGGGCGTCGTTCGGCCTATAATTCAAGGCTTTGCGAATACCCAACCTCGGCGACTGGCCGGGGAGATCAGGACAGGAGTTTCATCATGGCCCGCGTTTGCCAAGTGACCGGAAAAGGTCCGATGGTCGGCAACAACGTTTCGCACGCGAACAACAGGACCAAGCGTCGTTTCCTGCCCAACCTGCAGTCGCGCCGCTTTTTCGTCGAGAGCGAGAACCGCTGGATTCGCCTGCGCCTGTCCAATGCCGGACTGCGCCTGATCGACAAGAACGGCATCGACGTCGTGCTCGCTGATCTGCGCGCGCGCGGCGAATCGGTCTAGCCCGCGGCCAGACCCGCCCAAGCTGAAGGAGCACGAACATGGCCAAGGGAGCACGTGACAAGATCAAGCTGGAGTCCACGGCGGGCACCGGCCACTTCTACACGACCACGAAGAACAAGCGCACCATGCCCGAGAAGATGAACATCATGAAGTTCGACCCGGTGGCGCGCAAGCACGTTTCCTACAAGGAAACGAAGATCAAGTAGCGAAGATCAAGTAGCGCTTCGGCCGCGGCAATCACGGCCGCGGCGAGCCACACCCTCTCAGGTCGCGGCGTAGCTGCGCATCCGCAGCGCGAGATCCTGCAACGCGCGCACTCCGCTCGCCTCGGCACGCGCGCACCATTGCTGCAGGTGCGCGACCAATTGCTCGCGACTGAGGGTCGAGCGCTCCCAGACGGCCGCGAGCTCGGTGCGCATCTCAACGAGTTTCTTCAAACGGTCGCTCGCCGCGAAGATCTGGCCAAGGCGCGCACGCTGTTCGGCCGACCACTTGGCCGCGTCGACGGGCAGCCAACCGCGGGCGCCAGTGACCAGGCCGACCTCGGGGTGGCGCAGCGCGTTCAGACGCCGGGCCTCCTCTACGCAGGCGCGCCGCACCGACGACGCGTAGGTCGCCATCAGGTCGTAGCGGTGATGGATCACGGCCTGCAGCGTCTCCAGATCGACCCCGGGACGCACCGCGACGAACTTCGGCGTCGGCGCCACGCGCCGCACGGTCGCCAATCCGAAGATCGACAGGATGCGGATGTACATCCAGCCGATGTCGAACTCGTACCACTTCGATGAGAGCTTCGCCGAACTCGCGAAGGCGTGGTGGTTGTTGTGCAGTTCCTCGCCGCCGATCAGGATGCCCCAGGGCGAGATGTTCGTGCTCGCGTCCGGGCTGTCCCAACTGCGATAACCCCACCAGTGGCCCAAACCGTTGATCACTCCGGCAGCGAAGATCGGGATCCACAGCATCTGGACCGCGAACACCGAGATCCCGATCGCCCCGAACAGCGCCACGTCGAGCGCCAGCGTCAGGTAGATGCCGGCGAACGAAAATCGGGTGTACAGGTTGCGCTCGATCCAGTCGTCCGGTGTTCCGTGGCCGTACTTTTGCAGCGTCTCGAGGTTGCGCGATTCCTCGCGGTAGAGCTCCGACCCCTCGAGGAGAACTTTCTTCAGTCCGCGCGTCTGCGGGCTGTGCGGGTCCTCTTCGGTTTCGCACTTGGCGTGGTGCTTGCGATGGATCGCCGCCCACTCGCGGGTCACCATGCCGGTGGTCAGCCAGAGCCAGAACCGGAAGAAATGCGAGACGATCGGGTGCAGGTCGAGCGCGCGGTGCGCCTGGCAACGGTGCAGGTAGATCGTAACGCCGGCAATCGTGACGTGGGTCACGGCCAGCGTATAGACGACGATCTGCCAGGCCGAGAAACCGGTCAGGCCGCCGTCGAGAAACGAAAGAATCGATTGAAACAAGGAACAAGCCTCCTGCGGGCGCGCCGCCGGGGCGCGTTGCGTGACGCGAAGTGTACCCGCGATGCCCGGATCGTGCAGGACAATTCCGCGCTGCGGTATCACCTGACAAGATCATTCAAAAAACCGCAACTAACAGTCAAAATTATCTAAGTCAGCCGCTTCTCCTCCATCGAACCGCGTAAAATGCGTCGCAGTCGTGGCTTTCCGGGCGCAGGCGCAGGCATTGCGCGTCGAGTAGCGGATCGAGCACGGCGCCTTGTGCGCGCAGCAGATCCGGCGCCGACTCGATCGTCCAGTCGGGATGATCACGCTCGAAGGCGGCTCGGACCTCGTCGTTCTCCTCGTCCAGCAGGCTGCAGGTGGCGTACACGAGCGCCCCGCCCGGGCACACCAGCCTGGCGGCCTCGCGCAGGATCGCGACCTGCTTGAGCTGCAGTTCGGCGACACGGGACTCGACGAAGCGCCACTTCAGATCCGGGTTGCGCCGCAGCGTTCCGGTTCCGCTGCACGGCGCGTCGACCAGCACCGCATCGGCGCGGCCCGCGAGCCGCGCGAGCTTCGGATCGCGCTCGTGCGCGATCCCGAAAGGCTGGACGTTGGTCGCCGCCGAACGCGCGAGCCGCGGACGCAGCCGGCGCAGCCTTTCGGCCGACATGTCGCAGGCGAACACCTGCCCGGTGCCGCGCAACAACGCCGCGAGCGCCAGCGTCTTGCCTCCGGCGCCGGCGCAGAAGTCGACGACGGTCTGCCCACGCCTGGGGGCGAGCAGCTGCGCGACCATCTGGCTGCCCAGGTCCTGCACCTCGATCAGCCCGTCGCGAAACGCGGTGCTGCGTTCCAGGGCAGGCTTGCCGGTCACGCGGATCGCACTCGCAAGACGCGCGCTCGCCGTGCAGTCGATTCCCTCGGCGCGCAGCGACGCGAGCGCCGCCTCGCGCGAGACGCGTGCGAGGTTCACGCGCAGGTCGAGCGGCGCGGGCACCAGCATCGCCGCGCCGATGCGCTCGACTTCGGCGGCGTCGCGCCCCGCCCAGAGGCGCGCGTGGAGCCAGTCGGGAAGACTCAGCCGCACCGCCTGCGGCAGCGCGCTGGCGTCGATCGTCTGCTTGCGGCCCGACAGGGCGAGCAGGCGATCCTCGATCGTGCCCTCGGCGCTTTGCGCCAGGTGCGCGTACAGGCGGCGATTTCGCAGTACGTCGAACACGCTCTCGGCGAGTTCGAGGCGATCGCGGCGCCCCATCCGCGGATGCGCCGCGAAGAACCGCCGCAGGACCAGGTCGGCCGGCGCATCGAAACGCAGCACGCGGGCGAGCGCCTGTGCCGCGAGTCCGCGCTCGCCGCGCTCGCCCGACACGCTGCGCCGCGCTTTCATCGCGCGCCGTCGACGCCGATCGCGAGCAGGCGTTCGCCCTCGCGAGGGTCGCGCAGTCGCACCCGCCCGTCGACCAGTTCCACGCGACCCTGGACCATCCACAGCAGCGCGCGCGGGTACAGGAGGTGCTCGGCAGCCAGCACCCGCGCCGCCAGCGCCGGCACGTCGTCGTCGGCCAGCACCGGGACGATCGCCTGGGCGAGGATGGGGCCGCCATCGAGCTCGGCCGTCACCAGGTGCACGGTTGCTCCGTGCACGCTCACGCCCGCGTGCAGCGCGCGGCGGTGGGTCTGCAGCCCGGTGAACGCGGGCAGCAGCGAAGGGTGGATGTTCACCAGGCGCCCGGCGAAGCGCGCGACGAAACGCTCCGAGAGGATGCGCAGGTAGCCCGCGAGTGCGACGACGTCCGGGCGGTGGCGCTCGATTCGCTCGGCGAGCGCGTCGTCGTGCGCATCGCGTGCGCCGAAGGCGGCGCTGTCGAACACCTCCACCGCGAGGCCGAGCTCGCGCGCGGTTGCCACCCCCACCGCGTCGCCGCGACTGCTGATCACCGCACAGACCTGCGCCGGCCAGCGCTCGGCCGAACAGGCCCTCGCGATCGCGGCCATGTTCGAGCCTCGTCCCGAGATCAGGACCACGATTCTCTTCATCTCGAAATTTTAGCATCGCCCGCCCGAGTGGATCTGTGAAAGCCTTATAATTCAAGGTTTTGCGCGGTGGCTCTCACCGCCTTCGAGATGCCCGCCCGATGGAAGTCTTTCGCCTGCTGCCCCCCGCCGACCTGCGCACCCCCTGCGCGCTGACGATCGGCAACTTCGACGGTGTGCACCGCGGCCACCAGGCCGTGCTTGCACGGCTCGTCGGCAGGGCGCGCGAACTCGACGTGCCGGGCTGCGTGCTCACCTTCGAACCGCATCCGCGCGAGTACTTCGCGCAGGTCTCCGGCGGCAAGCTGATCGCGCCGCCGCGCATCCTCACCGAACGCGACAAACTCGATGCGCTCGCGCAATACGGAGTGCAGCGCGTGTGCATCGCGCACTTCAACGCCACGACCGCGTCGCTCGCGGCCGAATCCTTCATCGACGACGTGATCGTCGAGGGCCTTCGGGCGAAGTACCTGCTGATCGGTGACGATTTCCGCTTTGGCGCCGCGCGCCGCGGGGATTTCGAGATGCTCGCCCGTGCCGCCGGCAACAAGAGCTTCGAACTCGCGCGCCACGAAACGGTGGCCGAGAACGGCACCCGCGTGTCCAGCTCCGCGGTTCGCGCAGCGCTCGGAGCGGGAGAGTTCGGGCGCGCGCGCACGCTGCTCGGTCGCCCCTATTTCATCTCCGGCCACATCGTGCCGGGACGCAAACTCGGTCGCACGCTCGGGTTTCCAACGATCAACATCCGCATCCCCTTCGCCAATCCGGTCGTGCACGGCGTGTTCGTGGTGCGCGTGCACGGCCTGCGCGACGCCCCGATCGCGGGCGTGGCGAGCCTGGGAACCCGCCCGGCGGTTGAGCGCGACGGCAAGCCGCTCCTCGAGGCGCACCTGTTCGACTTCGACGCCGACGTCTACGGCCAGCTCGCACGCGTTGAATTCCTCGCGAGGCTGCGCGAAGAGCGCCACTTCGAGAATCTGACCGCGCTCACCGCCCAGATCGCGCAGGACGCGCGAGACGCGCGCGCGCACTTCGCCGCGACCGACGAAGCCCACTGAATGCAATGACTGGATCATCGATGTCCGACGCAGATCGCCCCAAGCACCCCGGACCCGGCGGGATATCCCCGACGGCCAAGTCGTATCGCGATACGCTGAACATGCCCGAGACCCCGTTCCCGATGCGTGGCGACCTGGCCAAACGCGAGCCCGGGTGGACTCGGCAGTGGCAGGCCGCGCGGACCTACCAGCGCATTCGCGAGGCGTCCAGGGGCCGCCCGGTGTGGGTGCTGCACGACGGGCCGCCCTACGCCAATGGCGACATCCATCTCGGTCACGCGGTCAACAAGATCCTCAAGGACATGGTCGTCAAGAGCCGCAACATGGCCGGTTTCGACGCGCGCTACGTGCCCGGATGGG
>JAHDXY010000418.1 GCA_023384005.1 Burkholderiaceae bacterium
GAGCGCGGCATCGCGCGCACCGACAACCTGCAGATGCGCGGCGTGCACGCGCAGGTGCGCATCCGCGGCTCGGCGAACCTGGCCGACGAGACACAGGCGCTCGAGGTCGAGGTGCGCCCCGAACTCAATGCGGGCCTGGCCTCGCTCGCGTATGGTGCGATGATCAACCCGGTGATCGGGCTCGGATCCTTCGTCGCGCAGCTCGCGCTGCGCGGGCCGATACAGCAGATCTTCAGCTACGAGTACGAGGTCAGCGGTTCGTGGGCCGATCCGCAGGTCGTCGAGCGCAAGCGCGCCGCGCCCTCCGGGCAGCCGGCACCGGCAGCGCAGGGCTCGCCGCAATGACCGGCGACGCGATCGCGGTGGCGGCGATCCAGATGGTGTCGGCGCCCGAGATCGAGCCCAATCTCGCGTCGGCGCGCGCGCTGATCGCGACCGCCGCCGCGCAGGGCGCGCGCGTGGTCGTTTTGCCGGAGTACTTCTGCCTCCTCGGCAATACCGACCACGACAAGGTCAGGGTGCGCGAGAGCGACGGCGGCGGGCCGCTGCAGGATTTCCTTTCCGGCGAGGCCGAGCGCCACGGCCTGTGGCTGGTCGGGGGCACCGTGCCGCTGCGTTGCGCGCGGCCCTCGCGCGTGCGCAACGCCTGCCTGGTCTACGGCCCCGACGGCAGGCGCCGCGCACGCTACGACAAGGTGCACCTGTTCGGCCTGCGACGCGGCGCGAACAGCTACGACGAATCGGCGACGATCGAGCCGGGCGCGACTCCGGTGGTGTTCGACGCCGACCACTGGCGCGTCGGGCTGTCGGTCTGTTCCGACCTGCGGATTCCCGAGCACTCCCGGCGACTGGCGCCGGGCGACCTGATCGTCGTTCCCTCGGCGTTCACCTACTCGACCGGCGAGGCGCACTGGGAAGTGCTGCTGCGCGCGCGCGCGATCGAGAACCAGTGTTATGTTCTCGCCCCTGCGCAGGGCGGGCGCCATCCGAACGGCAGGCGTACCTGGGGACACTCGATGCTGGTCGACCCATGGGGCGAGGTGCTCGGCGTGCTGCCCGAGGGCGAGGGCGTCGTCGCGGGTACGATCTCGAAAGAGCGCCTGGCGCGGGTGCGTGCGATGCTGCCTGCGCTCGAGCACCGGGTGATGTGAGGATGAACGAATGAAGATCGTCGACGAAGGAATCGATCGCCTGGCGATCGCCAGGCGCGTGCTGCTCGAGCCTTCGGGGCTGCTCGAGCAGGATCTGAGCAGGACGCTGGCCGAGGTATTCGAGCACCGCGTCGACTACGCGGACCTGTACTTCCAGTACACGCGCACCGAGGGCTGGAGCCTGGACGAGGGAATCGTCAAGTCGGGCAACTTCTCGATCGAGCAGGGAGTCGGGGTGCGCGCGGTCGCCGGCGAGAAGACCGCATTCGCCTATTCGGACGAGATCAGCGCGGGCGCGTTGCTGTCCGCGGCGCGCGCCACGCGAACGATCGCGCGCCGAGGCGCGGGCCGCGTGAAGGTCGCCGGATCGATGACGCCGGGCACCGGGCGCTCGCTCTACGCGAGCGACGACCCGATCGCCGCGTGCGATGCGGCGTCGAAGGTGGCACTGCTGCACAAGGTCGAGAAGCTGGCGCGCTCGAGCGATTCGCGCATCGTCCAGGTGATGGCCGGCGTCGCGGCCGAACACGACGTCGTGCTGGTCGCGCGCTCCGACGGGCTGATCGCGGCCGACGTTCGCCCGCTCGTACGCCTTTCGATCACGGTGATCGCAGAGGCCGACGGCCGGCGCGAGCAGGGCACCGGAGGCGGGGGCGGTCGCTTCGACCTCGACTATTTCGACGACGAGATGATCGCCCGCTACGTGCGCGAGGCGGTGCACGCCGCGACCGTGAACCTGGAGTCGCGCCCGGCGCCGGCCGGAGTGATGACCGTCGTGCTGGGCCCTGGCTGGCCGGGCGTGCTGCTGCACGAGGCGATCGGACACGGTCTGGAGGGCGACTTCAACCGCAAGGGCTCTTCGGCCTTCTCGGGCCGCATCGGCGAGCGCGTGGCCGCGCGCGGCGTGACGGTCGTCGACGACGGGACGCTGGAGCGGCGTCGCGGTTCGCTGAACATCGACGACGAGGGCAACGCCTCGCAACGCAACGTGCTGATCGAGGACGGGGTGCTGCGCGGCTACCTGCAGGATTCGCTCAACGCCCGGTTGATGAAGGTCCCCACGACCGGCAACGGCAGGCGGGAGTCCTTCGCCTACCTGCCGATGCCGCGGATGACCAATACCTGCATGCTCGGCGGCGGGCACGACCCGCGAGAGATCGTCGCGTCGCTCGAGCGCGGCCTGTACGCGGTGAACTTCGGCGGCGGCCAGGTCGACATCACCAGCGGCAAGTTCGTGTTCTCGGCCTCGGAGGCCTACTGGGTGGAGAACGGGCGCGTCCAGTATCCGGTCAAGGGCGCGACGATCATCGGCAACGGGCCCGATGCGCTCACGCACGTGACGATGATCGGCAACGACATGCGGCTGGACTCGGGGGTCGGGGTGTGCGGCAAGGACGGCCAGAGCGTTCCGGTGGGCGTCGGTCAGCCGACGCTTCGCATCGAAGGGCTCACGGTCGGCGGCACCGCGTGAGCGCGCCCGCCGCGGGCGTTCGCGCTGCGGGCGGGGACGCGCGCCGGGATTTGCCCCGCGCCGCGCTAGTGCGTAAACTGCGTCTCGATGATCGGAACGACGCGCTATTTCGAGTTTGGTTTTTTCGGCTTTCCTGCCACCGGCGGGACGAGTCGTGAAGGCGCGCGCAGCAAGTAGATAGCAGCCCGATCCGACCGAACCGCCGGCCCCGCCCGGCGGTTTTTTTTTATCGGACCTCAATGCACCGATGGAGCGCACGATGAAGCAGATCACAGACGACCTCAGAATCCG
>JAHDXY010000419.1 GCA_023384005.1 Burkholderiaceae bacterium
CGCGTTGGTCAGCAGTCACTACTTTCTGTTTGAAATCGATGACGACCGACTAAGCCGAGATTTCCTGGGGTACGTGTTGCGGACGCCGGAATTCCAGGGTCAGATTGGCGCTCGCGGCAGTACGAACTACGCAGCCATTCGGCCCGGGCACGTATTGGATTACGAGATCCCCCTCCCCGACCGTGCCGAGCAGGACCGCATCGTGGCGCGGCTCGATGCCGTGGCCGCCAAGGTCGACGAGGCCCGGCGCCTGCGCGCCGAGCTTGCCGCCGATGCGCGGCGGGTGTTGGAGAGCGCGTTTCAGCGAGCGATCGAGGGGGCGCCGTACCGGCCGATGGCCGAGGTGGCGCCGCTGGTGCGGCGGGAGGTTCAGGTTGAGCCGGGCGGGGTGTATTCGGAGATCGGCGTTCGCAGTTTCTTCAAAGGCGTTTTTGTCCGGAGGTCGATGACCGGTGCGGATTTCACGTGGCAGCGGCTGTTTGAAGTTCGCGAAGGGGATCTGGTGTTCAGCAACATTATGGCGTGGGAACGGGCCATAGGGCTTGCCACGGCGGATCACGCCGGCTGCGTGGGAAATCATCGCATGCTGACGTGCGAACCGCGGACGTATGCTGTTTCGCCGGCATTTCTGTACTACTACTTCACGACGGAAGCGGGGTTTGCGAAGATCGCGGCCGCGTCGCCCGGAACCGTTGCCCGCAACAAGACATTGACGGCATCCTCGTTGGCGCAAGTCGACGTGCCGGTGCCACCGATGAGTGTACAGCTTCAATTCGCTGAATGGTCTGCAAGGGTTGCCAGTGCCGAACAGTCGGCAGATGATATGGCTGCGTCGACTGCGCTGCTGGTTGACTCGGCCATCCAAGAATCCTTCAACGCGGGTGAGAGGTAGTCTGCCGTGTCCAAATTCTTATCGACTCTGCAGGGGCATGAGATTCACGAGACGCTCGGCGAGTTGCAGAACCAAGTTCAAAATGCGCGCCAGCGTGCCAGGGACAATCTGGAGGACCGGGCGGCCATCGATCGTATTGGCGCTGCCGGCGACTATATCTCGGCGGTCGTTGAGGCGGCCCAGCCGTTGTTGGTGCCCGTTACACAACTCGGTAAGGCCAAGGCGCAGCTGGATACGGCCGTGAATGCCCTCACTGCGTTTTGCAACGAGGGTGCCTCGGAGCAGCTCACGGCTGCAAACACGGCCATTGACACCGCGTTGGTGCAGATCGCCGGCGTACCCGTGGCGCGCACGCCCGCGGAAGTCGACGCACTTAGGACAGCAAATACCGCACTCCGACAGTCCGTCGGCCAGCATGTGCGTTACATGAACCATGATCTTGAGCAAGTTCAGGCACGAGTCGCATCGGCCGAAGACCGGGCTAAGAGCGCGGAGGGCAAGGCCGCCGAGATACAGACTGCCATTCAGGAGTCCCTTAAGGCCGCGGAAGCGATGCGGGAGGAGATCGCAAAGAAGTTCGACCAAGCCGAAGCTGCTCGGGAAAAGGCGATACAGGTCCGCATCGCAGAGCTTGCTGCCGAATTTCAGGCGGCGCGAGAAGCCGAGGCTAAAGAACGGGAGGAGTGGGACAACCAGGCCGGGGAAGAATTCAAGGCGTGGGAGACTTCCGTCAAGGCGCTCCTCGCGGAGTCTCGAAAGCAGGCTGCCGACGAGCGGCAAGTGATGAAAGAGGAAGCGGCCAAGCTGCTGGAGGCAATCGAGCAGCATAAAGCCGAAGCCGGGAAGCTGGTCGGAATTATCGGGAATACGGCCTTGGCTGGCGGGTATCAGGAGCAGGCCAATCGCAGTGGAAAGGCAGCGAGGCGGTGGCACGGTGTTGCGGTGGGCGCCCTGATTGCGATCGCAGTGCACGGATACTTCGCGCTGGATGCCCAGCCGTCGTCGGTCGGGGCCTCAGTGGCGGATCGCGGTTGGTTCTGGCTGGGGAAGATCTTGGTCGCCGTGCCGCTGGCGTTTTTGGCGAACTACTCGGCCCGCCAAGCGGCACGGGCGTCGGCCAACGCCACGCGCTATAGGCGGATGGAGCTTGAACTGCAATCGATCGGGCCGTATCTGGACACGCTCCCGGACGACAAGGCAATCGAATTGAAGAACGAGCTGGCATCGAAGTTTTTCGGGGCGCCCGATGTGACGACGAGCCGAGACGATCAAGCGTCAGATGCGCCCCCCGCCAAGTTACTGGACATCATTCAGCAACTGATCGGCGTCCTGATGAAGAAAATATGAAGAGTTATGCAGACCGTCTGCACCATCAATCCCGAATACGCCATTGCCTCGCACGGTCGGCTAGTGTAGCCAGCGGGCCTTACAGGCGGGGCGGCGTTCTTGCTCTCGGAGAGGATGCCGGCGATTACAGTGTGACGTGCTGTGCGATCCTCGTGAACGCTGTGTCACAGCCTAGGCGGGGGAGATGCTGAACCGGGAGTGGTGTCTCGACGAGGCGGAACGGCTGGCAGCCCTGTAGTGCGCGGGCCAGCGTAATTGAAGCACAGTCGAGGCAGCGTAACGGATTTTGGCGGGTCCAACCCCAGGTGGACCCGCCAGGGAAACATGGGGAGCACGTTGATATGAGTCTCCAGCCAAATAGGACGATTCACAAAGCGCTAATTTCGACTACCAGCCGGCTAATTGGCCAGTACGAAGCAGACGGAATGCTGATTGCCCACGCGTGGCCCGACTTCTATGACCACACGGCATCCGCACGATGGTCCGAAGGACCAGCTTCCAGGAGTGCATTTGTCTTCGCGTTTCAGACCGAGAACCTACCGGCCGATTCGGCCAGCATACCCAACTATTCGCCGATGGGTGACCTCATTTGCGCGTACTTGGCTGTGCTATTCGGGAAGCGGTTTGATAACCACGGGCTGCTGGAAGGTAGTGGGTTCTTC
>JAHDXY010000028.1 GCA_023384005.1 Burkholderiaceae bacterium
GTCCATCGGGCCGAGTCGGCGCGCGACAGGCGGCAATGCAACCGACAGCCCGAGCCGCTCGAGGATCTTCGGAAGCAGCAGGTGCACGCCGAGCGCATGCGACATGCCGTGCGGCATCACGACCATGACCGCAGACTCCCCCGCCACCGCGATCAATTCGCCGAGCGCCTTGTCCAGCGCCTGGTAGACGCGCCGGATCGGGTCGCCGTGGGCCGCGACGAAATCCGGGTCGTGCGACGGATGCGCCGGGTCGTGCAGGTGCCAGCACTGGTGTCCGGCGCAATGGGTCTCGGTGAAGACCTGCATGAACAGGTCGCAGCGATCGCGCGCGAGCAGGTCGGCGGTCAACCGCGCCTTGGCCTCGATTCCGCGGACCAGGCTGTCGACGAAGCTCCGGTAGTCGTCCGGAGTGCGGCGATTCGCGTCGCAGTCGGGCGGGACCGGGTGGCGGCCATGCCTGGCGAGGATGTCGGCTGCAAGCTCGGGCGGGTGCGCCTGGAAACCGAAGATCGAGTCGTGTCCTGCCCACTCGACCGACTGGATTCCGCGAATGTCGGGGTCGAGCCTCGCGAGCGGCGCGTCGAGGATCGCCACACGCTTGCCCGCCTCGCAAAGGGCTTTCCAGAACATCGGCGCGCGGATGTACTGCGACTCGTGCGGCCGTGCGAAACGGTAGCTGCCGCAGACCAGTTGCACCAGGTAGTGAATGCCGTGCCGGGCGGGGCTGGTAGCGGTGAGAAGCGAGGGCCAGGTCGATCCGGTGAAGAACCCGTCGACGCCGCGCAGCGTCGCGGTGCGACCGCGCCGCATCAGCGTCGCGAAATTCGGCAGCACGCCCTGCGCCGCCCATTCGCGCACCAGCGGCCCGCTCGCCGCGTCGATCCCGATTACGAGTAGCCTGGCCTGTGCAACCAAGGATGACCTCCGTCGATCGATCGGCGGATCCGAGGAACTAGTCGCCACAAGATCGGTCGCTCGATCGATACACTTGATACCACATTCGCAGGAGCGCTACATCGGTGCGACGGGCTGCGCGGTGACCAGATGCAACTCGACGCGAAAACGCTGAGCGAAGACACGACGCTCGAAGCCGACGTCTGCATCGTCGGGGCCGGTCCGGTCGGACTGAGCCTGGCGGCGGAACTGGCCGGCGGCGCGGCGCGTGTCATCGTCCTCGAGTCGGGCTCGGGAGACGCCAACCCCGCGGCGCAGTCGCTGAACGCGGCTGCTGCCGAGGGCGATCCGCACGGCGGGTTCGAAGCGAGTCGCCACCGGCAGATCGGCGGCACCGCCTGCATCTGGAGCACCCCGCTCGTTGGCGTGAAGGGCGCCAAGTACGTGCCGCTCGACGCGATCGACTTTCGCGGTGAACTCGGCCGCGCGCCCTGGCCGATCGATTTCACCGATCTCGAGCCGTTCTACCACCGCGCGCAGGTGGTCGCCGGAATCGGCAGGTTCGACTACCGCAGCGCCAGCTGGAAACTGCCGGCGTCGCCGATTCCGGACGATCACCCGGTGCTCGCCTCGGGCATCTATCAGTTCGGATCGGCGCAGCGCTTCTGCGTGGACCTGCCGCGGACGCTCTCGAGCGCCGCGAACGTCACGCTGTGCCACGACGCGACCGCGGTCCGGACGCTCTGGCGCGGCCGCACGGTCGACGCGCTGGAAGCGGTTTCCTCCAGCGGCAACCGCTTCAGCGTCAGGGCACGGCAACTGGTGCTCGCGGGCGGTGGCGTCGAGAACACCAGGCTGTTGCTGGTCGCCGCGCACGACGGCCACTTGCGCGACGAATCCGGATGGCTCGGACACGGTTTCGTCGAGCACCCACGCGACTACTCGATCACGCTGCGCTCGCGTTCGGCAGCGCTGTTGCGGCGGCTCGAGTTCTTCGACCGACACGAAGACGGCGACACGACGCTGTGCGGGCGCGTCGCGATTCGCGACGAAGCGATCCGCCGCCTCGGGCTGCCGAACGCCGCGATCACGCTGCTGCCGCTCGGGCGGCGCGCGCGGCCGTTTCACTGGCGCATCGAGTCGATCGCGCAGCGAACGATCGGCTGGAACCTGCAGTGGCCGCCGGGGTACGGCTGGTCGCGCTGGCCGGCGCTCGCGCGCCGATTCGCGGGCTTTCAGCTGCTGATCAACCTCGAGGAGTTCGCACACCACGACAACACGCTCGGCCTGGAGCCGCGAAGCGACCGGCTCGGGGTGCGCCGCGTGCGCCTGCAACGGCGCTGGCACCAGGACGATCGCGAGCGGCTGGCGCGACTGCGCGAAGCGGTCGCGAGCGGCTTTGGCGACATTGGCCTGGGACCGCTGACGCTCGGCCCGCTGGTCGCACCCGACCCGAACAGCGCCCACCACCTCGGCACGACCCGCATGGGATCCGATCCGAAGAGCGGCGTCACCGACTCCCACGGCCTGGTGTTCGGGACCGCGAATCTCCACGTGGCGGGGGGATCGCTTTTCCCCTCGTCCGGCTTCGCGAATCCGACGCTCACCGCGATCGCGCTCGCGCTGCGCCTCGCGGACCGCCTCGCTGCGGGAGCCTGACGGCGCCCGCACCCGGCTACCTGATCACGATTCCCTGGGAACCCGACGCGCTCGGCGGCGCCCGAGTCGGGGTTCCGTCGTTCAGGCTACACTCGTGCGATCCCGCCCCAGGGCTGCCCACAGCGCCACGCGCCGCCCTGCCCCGGCCGAACGATCGATCGCACGAGTCCGAGCATGCCGCTTCCCACGCCCGCACCCCGCCGCCACCTGCACACCCGCACCATCGCCTGCGAGGGCTTCCAGCGCGACGACGGTCTGTGGGACATCGAGGCGCGGATCGTCGACACCAAGACCTTCGCCTACGAGGAGCCGTTTCGCGGGCTGCGCGCGCCGGGCGACCCGGTGCACGACATGTCGGTGCGCCTGACCCTGGACCGCTCGATGACGGTGCGCGGCGTCGAAGTCGACATGCCGGCGACGCCCTACGCCGCCTGCCAGGGGGCGGCTCCGTCGTACAAGTCGCTGATCGGGCGCCAGATCGGTCCGGGCTGGCGGCGAGCGGTGAACGACTGCGTGGGTGGAACTCGCGGTTGCACCCATGTGCGCGAACTGCTCTTTCCGATGGCCACCGTGGCGTACCAGGCGATGGCCGGATGGAAGAGCGAATCCGACGCGTCCAGCGACGCTGCCGCCGGGGTGAAGGACGAGAGCCCCTTCTTCGTGGACGGATGCAGGGCCAGGGCCTGCGACGGCGAGGTGGGGGTGCAACTCTACCCGCAATTCGCGGTGCGCCGCGCCGACGAGCCGGCCTGAGGACGGACACCAGGCGCTGCCTCGCGTTACCGGCCGCGCCGGCGAGGCAGTGGAGGACGAATCGCCGAACTGTGGCGATTGAGCGCGACCGACCTGGCGCACGCGATTCGCGCTGGCCGCGATGTCGGCACCCGATGCGCGCGATCCCTGGTGGGTACCGGCGCCGCTCGCCGGACCCGCGCCGAAGCGACCGATTCCAGTCGCGGTCACGGTGAACGCCGCGGGCATCGACGCGCAGCCAGCGATGCCGACGCGATCGGCCGCGCCGCCGGCAGGCTCGCAGACGCCGGTTTCTCGGTCGAACGGGTCGAGCCGCCCGACATGGCCGAGGCCGCCGCGCTGTGGGACACGCTCGCGCATGGCGAGGCGCTGCACTTCATGGCCGGCGCGATCGAGCGGTACGGCGATCAGCGCGCCGGCGGGCTTCGTCGACGGACTGCCGATCGGCGTGCAGATCATCGGCGCGCGATTTCGCGAGGACATGGTGATGGACGCCGCCGAGGTGATCGAAGCGCGCTTTCCGGCCACCACGCCGATCGATCCGGTGTTCCCGAGCTGAGCCGGATCAGCCGGTGCGCGCGGCGACACGCTCGAGCACTTCGTCCACCGTCGGCCAGCCGGGCCAGCGCCGCACGATCTGTACGCCAGCCCCGCGCGGCGCCCAGCGCTGCGGCAAGGTCGGCCCCAGCACGCTGACCAGCGGCGCGCCAACGGCGGCGGCAAGATGCCCGGGACCGGTGTCGTTCGAGACCATCAGCCGCGCGCGGCGCAGCACGCCGCCGTAGGCGCCGAGGTCGACGCCGGCCAGCATCTTCGCGCCGGCGTGTCCTGCCGCGACGATCGGCTCCTCGCCCGGTCCGGGGCAAACCACCACCTCGTGTCCAAGCGCAAGAAGCGCCTTCGTGAACTCCGGAAAGCGCGGCCAGGTCTTGTCCAGCTTGTCGAAGGTACCCCCCGCGAAGGGGCAGATCACGACGAAGCGCTCGCCCACCGAATGCCGCGCGAGCAATTCGTCGGCACGACGCTGCGCGTCGTCCGAGACCCTGAGGTCGACCGACGCGGGTGGCTCGCGCTCGATGCCCAGGAAACGGCACGCGAGACGCCAGTACTCGTCGAGCGCATGCGCGCCGGCGACAGGAGCTTCGCTGCGCGCGAGCAGAAAGCCGCGCGCTTCACTTGCGTAGCCGACCGCCCTCAGGCCTGCGAGACGCACCTCCAGCGCGGCGGAGAACGAAGCCGGAAGTACCAGCGCGTTTTCGCGATCGTCGAATCCACTCTCGCGCGCGGCGGCGGCGACGCGCAGCGACCGCAACTGCCGCACGCGCGCGCGCAGCGAGCCTGGCCTCGCCACCGTCTCCCAGCCCTCGCCGGCGAGCAGCACGCGTGCCCAACCCTTGCCGACCAGCTGCAATTCGTAGCCGTGCGCCTCGAGCAGCCTCAGCGCCGGCACACCGAGCACGACATCGCCCACCCAGTTGCGCAGGCGAACGATCAGTGGCAGCGGATTCATGCGAGCGGGACGGCGGTCGAGGGTCCCGATTCTGCCACGCGGCGCGGCACCGGCGCGCGCGGCGCGAACGGTTAAGCTGCTTGACCTCGGGCGCGTGCGCTGAGCAACATCGCCACGCTGCATTGATCGAGTGCGAGCCGCCGCCCGCGTCGCGGGCGGCAACGCAACACCGGGCAGGACTTGAACATGACGACACCCCTTCCGAGCGCGCGCGAGATCGGCGCGCTGCACGACGATTGCCTCGCTCGACCCGACTGGCCGGAGCGCGACGCCGACGCCGCGCGCGGCCCGCTGTGGAAGTGGATCGAAACCAACCACCTGTACAACAGCCGGCTTTGGGCCGAGGAAGACCTCGCGCGGCGTACGCGCGTGGCCGACTCGGAGATCGCGGCGAACAAGCGCGCGATCGACCGCTTCAACCAGGCGCGCAACGACGCGACCGAACGCGTCGACGAGCTGCTGCTGATCGCGCTCGGGCTCGTCGACGCGTCGTCGGCGCGCAGCGACGCCCCGGTCTCGACGGTCGCGCCCGGCGCGCGACTGAACAGTGAAACGGCGGGCAGCATGATCGATCGGATGTCGATCATGGCGCTGAAGATCGACGCGATGCGCGCGCAGACCGAACGCTGCGACGCCGACGCAGCGCACGTCGCCGCGAGCCGGGTCAGGCTGCAACGCCTGCGCGAGCAGCGCGAGGACCTGGGGTCGTGCCTGGACGCGCTGCTGGCCGAGGCGCGCGAGGGTCGCGCCTATTTCAAGGTCTATCGCCAGTTCAAGATGTACAACGACCCGCAGTTCAACCCCGCGCTGGTCGCCGAGCGCGCGCGCCAGGTTCGCGGCTGATGCGGGTTCTTCTCGTCAAGACCTCGTCGATGGGCGACGTGGTCCACGCGTTGCCGGCAGCGTCGGACATGGTGCGCCAGATCCCGGGCCTCGAGCTCGACTGGCTGGTCGAGGCGCCGTTCGCGGCGATTCCGCGAATGCACGCCGGTGTGCGGCGGGTGATCCCGATGGCCTGGCGCAAGTGGCGCAAACGCCTCGGCACGCCTGAGACCTGGCGCGCGATCGGCGAGTTGCGCCGCGGCCTGCGGCGCGAGCGCTACGACCTCGTGCTCGACCTCCAGGGACTCGTCAAGAGCGCGCTGTGGGGGCTGCAGGCACGCGGGCCGCTGGCCGGCTACGACCGCCACAGCGCGCGCGAAGCACTCGCGGCGCTGTGCTACACGCGACGCTCGCCGGTGTCGCGCGAACTGCACGCGATCGAGCGTTGCCGCCGGCTCGCGGCGGCGCAACTCGGCTATCCGATGCCGGCCTGCGCGCCCGAATTCGGCATCGCCGCCCCGACCGGACAGTGGCGCCCGGGGGCCGATCACGCGGTGCTGATCCCCTGCGCGAGCAAGGCCGTGAAGATGTGGCCCGAGGCGAACTGGATCGAGCTCGGCCGGCGCTTCGCGCGACACGGCTGGTTGCCGGTAGTGCTGTGGGGCAGCGAGCCCGAGCGGCAGACCGCCCAGCGGATCGCGGCGGGTTGCGCCGGGGTCGTCCCGCCGTTCCTGAGCGTGAGCGACTGCGCGGCGGTGCTGGGCGGCGCAGCGGCGATCGTCGGACTCGACACCGGTTTCTCGCACCTCGGCGCGGCGCTCGGGCGCCCGACCGTGGGCATCTACTGCGACCACGAACCCGGGCTCACCGGCATTACCGGCGGCGCACGCGTTGCGAGCATCGGCGGCAAGGGCGCGCCGCCCTCGCTCGCCGCGGTACAGGCGCTCGTCGAGGACCAGATCGCGTCGCTGAACGCCGCGCGCTAGGGTTCTCCCGCGCGCGCGGCTCACGGGGAAGCACCGCGCGAGCCCGGATCGCTGCGGCTCTCGCTCGCAGCTCACAGCCGTGCGAAATCCTTCTTCATCGTCCGCGCCATCGCCAGAAACGCCAGCGCGGCGCTCGACGGCGGCTCGTTGGCAAGCCTGATCGCCGAGATCTCCCAGCGGATCGACGGATCCTTCAGCGGCGTGAATACCAGCCCCCGCGGCATCTGCATCGTCGCGAGCCGCGGCAACAACGCCACCCCCATCCCGGCCTGGAGCATCCCGATCGCGGTCGAGATCAGCCTCACCCGATGCACGACCTTCGGGCGCACGCCCGCCTGGCCCAGCGCGCGGTTGACCGCGAGCCACGGCGGCGCCTGGGGGTTCACCTGGATGCACGCGTGGCGCGACAGCTCGCGCGCGTCGACATTTCTCGCGCGCGAGATCGGGTGATTCCGGAGCGAGAACACGCCGATCGGGCCGGCCCAAAGGCTCTCGGTACGCAGCTCCGGGTCGTCGAGGCGCTCATAGGCGCCGATGCCGATCTCGGCCTCGCGCGCCAGCAGCCGCGCCTTGATCTCCTCGACCGTGCAATCGATGATCCTGGGCTCGAGCGCGGGGTGGCGACGCTGGAACTCGCTGAGCAGCGAGGGCAGCAGCGTCGCGGCGCTCAGGCTGCCGACCGCGATCGAGACCGTGCCGCTTGCGAGCGCCGATTTCGCCCGGCAATCGTGCACCGCGGCGTCGATCGCGTGAATCGCGCGCCGCGCGACCTCTGCCAGCGCACCGCCTTCGGTGGTCAGGCGAAGCCCGCGACCGCGCGCGACCAGCGCCAGGCCGACGCCCTCCTCGAGCCTGCGGATCAGGTGGCTGACCGAGGGTTGCGTCAGTTCGAGCCGGTCGGCAGCGACGGTGAAGCTGCCGCACTCGCCCAGCGCCACCAGCGCGCGCAGTTGCTGCAATGAGATCTGCTGACCGTTCTCGTTCATGTCGCCACACAATAGCTGTATAGCTTTCATGTAGCAACGTCATGACACGACAATCGCGCACTGGCGCTGCGCGCCTCCGGCCCGACCCACCGCACACCCGACTCCGAAGATGAACGACCCCGCACCCGCGCTTCGCCCCGCGCTTCGCCCCTCATTGCGCAACAACGCGTTCCACTCGACCTACCTCGCCGATCGCGCCGGGCACGCGACGATATCGCCCGAGAGCGCAGTCGAGGCGGGCAGCTTCGCCTCGCTCACGCTGGTCTACACCGCCGGGTACTTCGGCATCGACGACACCGGAAGCCTGAAGGTCGTGCATCGCTTCGCTTCCGACATGGGGCGGCTGCAGTTCGCCGACCCCGCCGGATGGAACTACGTGAGCGCCGAGGCGTCCAACGGCGCGGTTCTCGAGCTGCGCTTCGACCAGAAGGGCAACGTGCGCCCGTGGGACAAGACGCTGCTGATCCGCGTGCAGCGCGGATTCATGCGCGAGGGCGACACGATCACGGTGCGTCTGGGCGACACGCGCGGCGGCTCGCCCGGCCTGCGGATGCAGACCTTCACCGAAGCGACCTTCGAGTTCAAGGTGCTGGTCGACCCCTTCGCCACCTACAACTACATCGAACTGCCGCAGCAGCCGACGATCGCGGTGCTCGCTGGCCCGCCGGTGGGATGGAAGGCGCTGCTGCCGACCGCGCGCCGCGCTGGCGAAACCTTCACGCTCGGCTTCAAGGGCGAGGACAAGTGGGGCAACCCGAGTCACCTCGCGCAGGGCCGCTACACGCTGCGCGCGTCGCTGCCGGTGGCCGGACTCGCGCAGGCCTTCGAGATGCGCGCCGGTCAGCTCGCGCAGCGCTTCGACGGACTGAGCGTCGCACAGCCCGGGGAATTGCGCGTCGAGTTTCTCGACGCCGGAGGGCGCGTGCTGTGCGTGTCGAATCCGATGCGCATCGTGGCGCAGGCCGAACTGCTGCCCTACTGGGCCGACCTGCACGGTCAGTCGGAGGAAACGATCGGCACCAACTCGGCGCGCGAGCTGATCGAGTTCGCGCGCGACACCGCGTTTCTCGACGCGATGAGCCACCAGGGCAACGACTTCCAGATCACGACGCCGTTCTGGGAGCACCTGAACGCGCTTTGCGCCGAGTACGACCGCGACGGCAGCTTCATCATCTTTCCGGGCTACGAATGGTCGGGCAACACCGGCCTCGGAGGCGACCGCAACGTGCTGTTTCTCGCCGAGGGCCGGCAGATCCACCGCTCGCACCACGCGCTGGTCGAAGACCTGTCGGACCTCGACACCGACGCCAACAACGCCGGGGACCTGTTCGACGCGCTCGCCGACGAAGACTGCGTCGTGTTCGCCCACGTCGGCGGACGCTATGCCGACATCCGCATGAGCCACAACGGGCGCACCGAGCGCTCGGTCGAGGTTCACTCCGACTGGGGCACCTTCGAGTGGCTGCTGGAGGACGCGTTCGAGAGCGGCTACCGCGTCGGCATCCTGGCAAACTCCGACGGGCACAAGGGACGCCACGGGGCGAGCCACCCCGGCGCGTCGCTGTTCGGCGCCTACGGCGGGCTGTCGTGCCTGCTCGCACCCGAACTTTCGCGCCGCGGCCTGGCCGAGGCGCTGCGGCGACGGCACCACTACGCCACTACCGGCAGTCGTGTCATGGTCGAGGTCGGCGCGCGCTTCGCGCGCGAGACGCTGCGCTACGACGAGGATCCGCAACTGGGCGAGTGCGCGACACACGAAGTGCGCGAGGCGATGATGGGCGACATCGTTCGCCACGACGGCGGCGCCGTCGAGTTCTGGTGCGCGATCTCCTCGGGCGCGCCGATCGAACGCGTCGAACTTCGCGACCGCATGGAGGTGATCGAGACGCTGCGCCCCTACGCCGAGGCCGACCTCGGCAGGCGGATCCGGATTCTCTGGGAAGGCTCCGAGTATCGCGGCCGCGGCCGCCAGACGATCTGGGACGGAACCGCGACGCTCGAGGGCAACCGCTTCGAGAGCGCGACGCCGATCAACTTCTGGAACATCGACAAGAAGCTCGAGCGCGTCGGGCACGACCAGCTTCGCTGGCAGGCGATCACCACTGGCGGTTTCGGCGGCGCCGACATCGTGCTCGGCGACGCGCGTGCGGGATCACTGTCGATCGACACGGCGCTGGTCAAGGCACGTCTGCCGCTCGCCGGGATCGGGCTGCACGACACGGTGCTCGACTCTGGCGCAGGCATAAGGCGGCGGATGCGCGTGTTTCGACTGCCCGAGAGCAACCCGCACCGTGCGTTCTCGTTCACCCGTCGCCTCGAACTCGAGAGCGGGCGCGAGCACGCGCTCTACGTCTGCGTCACCTTCGAGGACGGCCACCTGGCGTGGTCGAGTCCGATCTACCTGGTGCCCTGAGTGATCGCCCCTGCGCCGCGCGCGCAGGGGCGATACCCGGGGCCGGGCACGGCAAACGCATCGCATCGAGTCCCTTCAACAGGAGAGCCCTCATGAACGCACGCATCACACGATTCGCCGTCGCGCTGGGCCTGGCTTTCGCATGCGCGCTCGCGCAGGCGCAGGCCTGGCCATCCAGGCAGATCCACATCGTCGTCGCGTTTCCGCCGGGCGGTTCGACCGACATCGCGGTGCGCGCGGTGAGCGTCCTGCTCGCGAAGTCCCTCGGCCAGCCGGTAGTCGTCGAGAACCGCGCCGGCGCAGGCGGCAACATCGGCGCCGACTACGTCTCGAAGCAGCCGGCCGACGGCTACACGATCCTGGCAACCGCCGACGCGCTGACCTCGAACCCGCACCTGTACAAGATGAGCCTCGATCCGCAGAAGGATTTCGTGCCGGTGATCCAGCTCACCCGCCAGCCGATCGTCCTCGCGGTGCACCCTTCGACCGGCGTGAACAGCGTGGCCGAACTGATCGCGCAGGCGAAGGCGAAGCCGGGGATGGGATTCGCGACCTCGGGCGCGGGGTCGGGCCAGCACATCGTCGGTGAGTGGTTCAGCAAGCTCTCGGGCGCGAAGCTCACGCACGTCCCGTACAAGGGCGGCGGGCAGGCGATCGTCGACCTGCTCGGCGGGCAGGTGCCGATCGGTTCGCTCGGATCTACGCCGGTGATCCCGCATCACAAGTCGGGCAAGCTGAAGATCATCGCGCAGACCACCGCGTCGCGATCGCCGTCGCTTCCCGACATCCCGACCTACCAGGAAGCCGGAATCGACGGCCTCGTGCTCGACCAGTGGCTCGGGCTGTTCGTTCCCGCCGGCACGCCGGCCGCGCTGGTCGAGCGGCTGAACGCGGAAGTGAACAAGGCGCTCGGCGACGCGGCGCTGCGCGATCGCTTCGCCCAATCCGCGCTCGAAGCGGTCGGCGGTTCGCAGGCGCAGTTCTCCAGGCTGTTCCGCGAAGACCACGAGAAGTACGGACGCCTGATCAAGGAACTCGCGATCAAACTTGAGTGAGCCCGGCGCGACGCGCCGCCGATGGGGGACGCGCGCGGGGTACCCGCGGGGCGTCCGCGCCCGCGCGTCTCAGCCCTCCTCCCTGAAGACGCCGTTGACGAGCTTGCCCGGGCGGCGCGCGCCGTTGGCATCGACGAAGCTGCCTGCGGCGGCGCTTCCCCTGTTGGCGAACACGCCTTCGAAACGCCCGCCGGCGGCAAAGAAGCGGACCCCGGGGCCGTCAGCGACCCCGTCGTCGAACATCCCTTCGTGGCGATCGCCGTTCGGGAAGTCGTAGGTGCCCAAGCCGGACATCTTTCCGGCGCGAAACTCACCCTGGTACCGCGACCCGTCGGCGAAGCGCTGAACTCCCTTGCCTTGGGGCAATCCGTCGACGACGCTGCCTTCGAAGCGCCCGCCGTCGGTGAACTCGATCACGCCGTTGCCGCTGGCCTTGTCGTCGCGGAACTCGCCGCTGTAGCGATTTCCCGCCGCAAACACCGCGCTGCCCTTTCCCTGGCGCTTGCCCGCGACGAACTCGCCCTCGTAGCGATACCCCGACGCGAGCGAGAGCTTGCCGGATCCCGAAAATGATCCGGCGACGAAGTTTCCCTCGTAGCGATCGCCGTTAGCGAACGACATCACTCCGATGCCGTGCGGGCGGTCGGCGACGAAGTTCCCGCTGTAGCGGTCGCCGTTGGGCCAGCTCTGCTCGCCCGCGCCCTCGCGCACGCCGCGCACGAAGTCGCCGACGTAGGTGCCCATCGTCGGGCTGACCAGGCGGCCGCGGCCGTCGGGACTCGCGTCGCGCAGCCGCCCCTGATAGCGGCTGCCGTCGGCGAGCGCAATCGGAGCGAGCGTGGACGGGTCGCGCGCGGCGTCGGCGCCGTCCGCGGCGGCAGCGGTCGCCGACGATCGCGACGTGTCGGCAGCGAGCTGCGTGGCGGGAGGGTAGCGTTCCTCGTGCCATTCGGGGAGCGTCGTGGCGCCGCCGGGGGCGGGCTGAGGCGCGCGCGACGTCGCCACCGCTGCCTCGGCGAGCCCGCGCTTCAGGTTGTCCAGCCTGGCACGCGCGAGCGCCGCGAACACGCCCTCGGGAAACTGCGCGAGGTAGGCCTCGAACTCGCCGGTGCTGCGACTGTCCTTGATCGACTCCCAGAAGGTCTTCTCCAGTGACAGGCGCAAATCGATCGTCGCGACCGCGGGCGCGCCAGAAGGAACCGACGTCGACTGCACGCCCGCTGGCTGCCCGGTCGACGGCTGGCCGATCGAAGCCTGGCCACTCGAAGCCTGCCCGCTCGAAGCCTGCCCGCCCGAAGCCTGCCCGCTCGAGGGCTGCGCGCCCGAGGACTGCGCGGTCGCGGCAACAGCCGGTTCGCGCGCGAACACGAAGTCGCTGCGCAGGCTCGATGCGTCCCAGGGAACCTGCTGCCCGCGCGTCTCGCTGAATACCCCTTCGCGCACCCGTTTGAGGAGCAGTTCCACCGGAAGGTCCGGCGCGCCGATGTGGCGCAGCAGGTGCTTGGTGTAGACGCCGTTGCGCCCGCTGCCCTCGCGCGCGACCTGACCCGGGGCGGTCGCGTAGGCGATCAGGGTTCCAGGCGGCGCGCTCATCTGCGCGAGTCCCACCGCCGACAGGCGCACCGTCGACGAGAACGGGTTGTCGCGGCAGGCGTCGAGGATCAGCACGTTGGCGCGGGTGCGCGCGCGGTCCATCCGCTGCAGGACCTCGACCACGTCCAGGCTGTAGAAAGTGACGTCCTCCTCCTGCTGCACCTTCGCGTCGACCGGGATCAGGTAGTTGCGGTCGCGCAGCTGGATCGCGTGACCGGCATAGAAGAACAGCGCGACGTCGCCCTCCCTCAGCCGGGAACCGAACTCGCGGATCGCCTGGAACATGCCGGCGCGCGTCGCGTTCTCGCTCAGCAGCACGTCGAAACCCTGCTGTCGCAACGCCGCCGACAAGTCGCGCGCATCGTTGACCGCGTTCCTGAGCGGCGCGCCGGGGTAGTCGTTGTTTCCGATCACCAGCGCGTAGCGCCCCGCCCAGGCGCCGGACGCCGCGAGCAGCGCGCAGCAAACCAGCCCCGCTCGGGCAGCCGCTCGTGCAATCATCGCTTTCAAGGGCATCGGGCTGGTCGCTCGCTCGCGCTTCTCGGAATGCGGATTGTCCGACCAGCGCCGCGCCTTGTCGCGGAACAATTCCCGGGGGTCAGCTCGCATCGTGGCGCGCTTCGCCCAGGATAGACGCGATCTGCGCATCCTTCTCGCGCCAGATCTCCTGCAACCAGCGCTGCAGGGCCTTGCGATGCCTGGAGTCGCCCGCGTAGTCGCCGGCGAGCAGTTCGGCCGGGATCTCGACCTGCCTGACCCGCACCACGATCCTGCGCGTGCGCCCGCAGAGGAAATCCCAGAACGTCGGCGCACCGCGCGGATAGACGATCGTCACGTCGAGCAGCGAATGGAACTTCGCTCCGAGTACGCCGAGCGCCAGCCCGAGCGCACCGCCCTTGGGCTTGAGCAGGTGGGTGTAGGGCGACTTCTGCGCCTGGTGTTTCGCGGTGGTGAAACGCGTTCCGTCGGCGAAGTTCATCACGCTAGTGGGAACGCGCGCGAACTTCTCGCAGGCGCGCCGCGCCGTCTCGATGTCGTCGAACCTCTTTTGCGGGTTCGCTTTCAGATAGGCGTCCGAGTGCCGGCGCATGAACGGGAACTCCAGCGCCCACCAGGCCAGCCCCATCACCGGCACGTAGAGCAGCTGGCGCTTGAGGAAGAACTTGAGCATCGGAATGCGGCGATTGAGCAGGTGCTGCAGCACGAAGATGTCGACCCAGGACTGGTGGTTCGAGTTGACCAGGTACCAGCCTTCGTAGGCGAGCGCGTCGACGCCCTCGACGTCCCACTCGGTGCGCTGCGTGAGCCTCATCCACGCGCTGTTGCAGGCGATCCAGCTCGTGGCGACCGCGTTCAGCGTACGGTCGAGAAACGGGCGCACCGCGCGCAACGGAATCGCGAGCTTGACGAGCGCGAGCAGGAACAGCAACGCGCACCAGAACAGCGTGTTGACCAACAGCAGCGTGAACGCGATCACGCCGAGCACGAGAGGGGGAAGGAAGCCGAGCATGCGCGATTATCGCCCCGCGCCGCGTCCGGCCCAAGCGGTCGCGGATTCGGCGGTCGCGGATCCGGCGGTCGCGGATCCGGCGGTCGCGGATCCGGCGGTCGCGGATCCGGCCCCGGGACCGCCCCGGGCACGATCGGCGACAATCGGCCGATGACCGAGCCCTCCGAATCGCAACCCGCTCCCTGGGTCGACGTGATGATCGAAGTGCCGCGCTGGAGCTTTCTCAAGCGCGGGGCGAGCGGAGAGATCGATTTCGTTTCGCCGCTGCCCTGCCCGTTCAACTATGGCGCGGTCCCCGATTTCGTCGGACTCGAAGGCGACCTGCTCGACGCGATCGTGCTCGGGCCGAGGCTCGCGTTCGGCGCGCGCGTGCGGATGCGCGCCTGGGGAGCGATCACGCTGATCGACCGCGGAATGGAGGACGACAAGCTGGTTTGCAGCGCGCAGCCGCTCGACCCGCGCCAGGAACTCGCGGTGCGGCGCTTCTTCACCTTCTACGCCCGATGCAAGGGCTTGCTGAACGCGCTGCGCGGACGCACCGGACGCAACGCCTGCGGGCAGTGGCGAACGGCGTCGCAGGCGATCGCGCGGACCCGTCCGCGTGAACCGGGCTGGCGCGGACCCTCCGTCAGGTTCTGAGCGCGCGGCGGCGTACACTGCGCGCACGATGGACCTGTCGCAGATCGAGACCCCGGCGCTGCTGCTCGATCTCGAGCGCATGGAGCGCAACCTCGAGCGAATGCGCGCGCGCGAACGGGCGCTTGGCGTTCGCCTGCGCCCGCACCTGAAGACCTGCAAGAGCGCCGAAGTCGCGCGCCGGATCTTTCCCTCGGGCCCCGGGCCGATCACCGTGTCCACGCTGCGCGAAGCCGAGCAGTTCCTCGAACACGGCTTCAACGACATCCTCTACGCGGTCGGGATCGCGCCGGGCAAGATCGACCACGTCGCCGCGCTGCGGCGCCGCGGCGCCGAACTCGCGATCGTGGTCGACGGCCTGCAGGCCGCGCGCGCGGTCGCGCTGCGCGCCGCGCAGCTCGGCGACCGCCTCGCGGTTCTGATCGAGATCGACTGCGACGGCCACCGCGCCGGGGTCAGACCGGGCGACCGCGAGCTGCTGGTCGCGATCGCCTCGACGCTGAAGGACGCGGCCGATCTTCGCGGCGTGATGACCCACGCCGGCGCGTCCTACGACTGCCGCACCGTCGAGGCGATCCGCGCGATGGCCGAATCGGAACGCACCGCCGTGCTCGAGAGCGCCGCGGTGCTGCGCGCCGCGGACCACGCCGCGCCGGTGGTCAGCGTCGGCTCGACGCCGACGGCCAGCTTCGCCGAGCACCTGGAAGGCGTGACCGAGATGCGCGCCGGCGTCTACGTGTTCCAGGACCTGGTGATGGCCGGGCTGGGCGTGTGCACGCCGCAGGACATCGCGCTCTCGGTGCTGACCACGGTGATCGGGCACCAGCGCGACAAGGGCTGGATCGTCACCGACGCCGGGTGGATGGCGATGTCGCGCGATCGCGGCACCTCGGCCCAGGCGATCGACCAGGGCTACGGCCTGGTGTGCGACGCACGCGGCCGCCCGCTCGAGCCGCTGGTGCTCGTTTCGGCCAACCAGGAGCACGGGGTGATCGGGCGCCGCGACGGCGGCAGCGATGTCGACGTCGACCGTTTCCCGGTCGGAACGCTGTTGCGGGTGCTGCCCAACCACGCCTGCGCCACCGCGGCACAACACCGCGCCTATCGCATCGTCTCGCACGACGGCGCGACGATCGTCGACACGTGGGAGAGGTTCGGCGGCTGGTAGGGGTCCTCAGCCCGGTTCGGCGAGCACGGCTTCGACCTTCGCCGTTTCAAGGGCGGCGGGCTCGCGCACCAGCTCCTCGGGTGCGAAATCGTCCACCGCACTCGCCTGCTCCACCGCCGCCGCGGTCTCGGCGAGTTGCGCCGCCTCGCGCGCGTCGATCAGGCCCTGTTCGAGCGCGCGCTCGGGGTCGGTCACCGCGGCCTTGCGCAGGCGCTTGCGGATCGGGTCGACTTCGTGCATCAGCGCGAAGGCGCGATCGAGCACCGCCACCGCGTCGCCCTCGCGTCCGTGGTAGATGCCCTCGGTGAGCCGGTCGCGCGTGGCCGACGGCGAGAGCAGCAGCGTGGCCGCCGCCTCCACGTCGCCGTCGCAGGGCCCCACCCGCGCACGCCCGAACGGCAGCACCGCCGCGCGCAGCAGCCACGCCGCGGGGCGGTTCGGGAAGTTCGCGATCACCTGCGCGAAGCGGGTTTCGATCGTCGCGAAGCCCTCCGCCATGCACCAGTGCACGATCGGCAGGTCGGCTTGCTGGCGGCCCTCGTCCTCCCAGCGTTTGAGCACCGACGAAAGCAGGTACAGCTCCGAGAGGATGTCGCCGAGCCGCGCCGACAGGATTTCGCGGAACTTCAGCCCGCCGCCCAGAGTCAGCATCGCGATGTCGGCCGCGAGCGAGAACGCCGACGCGTAACGCGAGACCTGCTTGTAGTAGCGGGTGGCGGCGCCGGCGTGCGGCGCCCTCGAGATGCGACCGGCGCTCCAGTTGCGCACGATCGTGCGCCCGAGGTTGCGCACGAAGTGCGCGACGTGCTTCCACAGCACCGCGTCGAAAGCCGCCAGCGCGCGATCCGGATCGGCTTCGGCCAGCGCCTCCATTTCGTCGAGAACGTAGGGATGCGCGCGGATCGCGCCCTGCCCGAACACGATCAGGCTGCGGGTGAGGATGTTCGCGCCCTCTACCGTGATCCCCACCGGCACCGAGCGGTAGACGCGGCCGATGTAGTTCTTCGGCCCGTCGATGATCGCCTTGCCGCCGTGCACGTCCATCGCGTCGTCCACCGCGGTTCGCATCCGCTCGGTGGCGTGCAGCTTCATGATCGCCGAGATCACCGCGGGCTTGCGTCCCTGGTCTAGCGCCGCGCAGGTGAGCCGGCGCGCCGCGTCGAGCGTGTACGCGGTGCCCGCGAGTCGCGCGAGTCGCTCCTGCACGCCCTCGAAGCGACCGATCGGGATGTTGAACTGCTCGCGGATGCGCGCGTAGGCCCCGGTGGTGTGCGCGGCGAACGCGGCGGCGGCGGCGGCCTGCGAGGGCAGCGAGATGCTGCGCCCGGCGGCGAGCGCACTCATCAGCATCGCCCAGCCCTTGCCCACCTGCTCGCGCCCGCCGATCACGTTCGACAACGGCACGAACACATCCTTGCCCTGCGTCGGGCCGTTCTGGAACGATTGCATCGCCGGCCAGTGGCGTCGCCCGGTCGTCACCCCTGGCAGGTGCGTCGGAACGAGCGCCACCGTGATCCCGATGTCTTCCTCGCCGCCGAGGAGCTTCTCGGGATCATAGAGCTTGAACGCGAGTCCGAGCACGGTGGCAACCGGCGCGAGCGTGATGTAGCGCTTGTTCCAGTTCAGCCGAATGCCGAGCACGCGCTCGCCCGCGACCTGCTCGTGGCAGACGACGCCCGAGTCGATCATCGCCGCCGCGTCCGAACCCGCCTCCGGGCTGGTGAGTCCGAAGCAGGGAAGCTCCCTCCCGTCGGCCAGGCGCGGCAGCCAGTGGCGCTTCTGCTCGTCGGTGCCGAACATGTGCAGCAGCTCGCCCGGCCCGAGCGAGTTGGGCACCATCACCGTGACCGCCGCGGTGAGCGAGCGCGTGGATATCTTGCGCACGACCTCGGAGTGCGCGAACGCGGAAAAGCCGAGTCCGCCGTATTCGACGGGAATGATCATTCCGACGAAGCGCTCGCGCTTGATGAACTCCCAGGCCTCGGGCGGCAGGTCGCGCAACTCGGAGTTGACGCGCCACTCGTCGATCATCGCGCACAGCTCTTCGGTGGGTCCGTCGAGAAACGCGCGCTCGGCCTCGCTCAGCCGAGCCGGCGGCGTCGCGAGCAGCATCGCCCAGTCGGGGTTGCCGGTGAACAGCTGCGCGTCCCACCAGACGTCGCCCGCGTCGATCGCCGCGCGCTCGGTATCGGACATCGCCGGCAGCGCGCGACGCGCGACGCGGAAGATCCTCTCTGTCAGCCAGCGACGTGGACTCATCGTCTTTCCAAAGTGTCGACCATCGGTTCGTACCCCGCAGCGTCCCCAACTTACTGCAATCCCCTCACCGGGGAAAGCGAAGCGCCAAGGCAGCCGGCTCTCCTCGCGGCGCACCGAAGCGCGGCCCGAGCGGCGCCGGCGCGGGGCTCGCCGCTCGCTGGCCGAGCTCGCGAAGGCCGGGGCGAACTTGCGCCTGACCGCGAGTTTGTGGTTCGATCCTGTTGCCCGCAATGGTTGCGGCACAACGGAGAACGAACGATGCGCAAACTGATCCTCGCCGCCGCGCTCGCGGCATTCCTTCCGGCCGCGTTCGCCGCGCAGGGCACCTGCGCGGCCAATTCGGCGGAGAAAAAGCTCGCCGGGGCCGCAAAGAACAGCTTCATGAAGAAATGCGAGTCCGACGCCGCGGCCAGGTGCGACGCTGCCGCCGCCGAGAAGAAGCTCGCCGGCGCCGCGAAGAACAGCTTCACGAAAAAGTGCGTGAACGACGCGGTCGGCGACAAGGGTTGACCGAAGCGCCCAGGGGAGGCCCCGAACACCGGGGCCGTTGCTAGATGCTCGACACGATCGCCATTGCCGGACTCGACGGCCACGGCGTGGTGCTGCTCGCGTTCACCGCGATCGTGTTCACCGTGTTCGTCTGGGATCGCTTTCCGATCGCGTCGGTGTGCCTGGTGATCCTGGTCGCGTTGCCGCTGTTCTTCCTCGCATTTCCTTACCAGACCGCCACCGGGGAACTGGCACCGTTCGCGCTGTTCGCCGGTTTCAGTCACCCGGCGCTGCTCGCGATCTGCGCGCTGATGATCCTCGGACATTCGCTGGTGCTCACCGGCGCGCTCGAACCGGCCGCGCGGCACCTCGCGGCGCTGGTGGCGAATCGCCCCGGGCTGGCCCTGCTCGCGGTGATGCTCGGCGCGGCGCTCGCGAGCGGCTTCGTCAACGACACGCCGGTGGTGGTGCTGCTGATCCCCCTGCTGATCGCCGCGACGCGCCGCGCGCAGTCTTCGCCCGCGCGGCTGCTGATGCCGATGAACTACGCGGTGCTGATCGGCGGCATGGCGACGACGATCGGGACGTCGACCAACCTGATCGTGGTGTCGATGGCGCAGGAGCTCGGCCAGCCCCCGCTCGGCATGCTCGATTTCTACCCGCTCGTGGCGGCGGCGGTTCCGGCGATGCTGTACCTGTGGATCATCGCGCCGCGGATGCTCGGTTCTGTCGAAACACCTGGTGGCGTGTACTCGGAAGCGGTGTTCGACGCCGACATCCGCGTCGAACCCGAGAGCTGGCTCGACGGCCGGCCGCTCTCCGAAGTGCTCGAGACCACGGACGGACGGATGCGCATCGTCGACCTGCGCGCCGCGAGTGGCGTGTCCCGCACGCGGATGCCCGACACGAAGCTGGCCGCCGGCGACCTGATCCTGCTGCAGGACACGGTCGCCAACCTCAAGGAATTCGAAGCGGTGCTCAAGGCCACGCTGCACGGATTGGCGCCCGAGCAGATCGACGGCGCGCCGCGGCAGACAGAGGAGGACGAAACCGGGGCGCGCGAGATCGCATCGGGCTCGGGCGATGCGCGAAAGACCGGGGAAGCGCACGACGTCGATCGATCCGGCGCGGCGGGCGCCAGCGGAGCGAAGGGCGAGCCCGAAGACGGCGCCAACGCCAAGCCGCCCGCCAAGCCGGCGGCGGCGCTTCCGGACCAGGTCGTCGCGCAGTTCGTCGTGACGCCGGATTCGCCGCTCGTCGGGCGCAGCGTGCGAAGGGAGCGCCTGGTCGAACGCTACCGCCTGGCACTGGTCGGGTTGCGCCCGGTGCGAAATGCCCCGCAGTGGTCCAAGGGCGAGATGATCGACCGCCCGCTCGAGGCCGGCGACACGTTGCTGGTGCAGGGCCCCGAAGACCAGTTGCTCGCCGCGCAGCACGATGGAATCGGGTTGCTGCTCGACGCGCGCCACGTGCTGCCGCGCCAGGAGAAGGCGTGGTTCGCGATCGCGACGATGGCGATCGTGGTCCTGCTCGCGGCGACCAAGACGCTTCCGATCGCGCTCGCGGCGCTCGCCGGAGTGCTCGCCCTGCTGCTCGGGCGCGTGATCACCTGGCGCGACGTCGGCAACTCGCTCTCGGCCAAGGTGATCATGCTCGTCACTGCGAGTCTCGCGCTGGGCGGGGCCCTGTCGGTCACCGGCGGGACCGCGTTTCTCGCGAACCAGCTGGTCGGCGTCGCAGGTTCGCTCGAACCGCGATACCTGCTCGCGATCCTGATGCTGCTGATGGGGCTGCTCACCAACTTCGTCTCGAACAACGCCGCCGCCGCGATCGGCACGCCGCTCGGCGTGGAGATGGCGCTGACGCTGGGCGTCGCGCCGGAACCGTACGTGCTCGCGGTGCTGTTCGGCTGCAACCTCTGTTACCTGACGCCGATGGGCTACCAGACCAACCTGCTGGTGATGAACGCCGCGGGCTACCGGTTCTCGGACTTCGTCCGCGTCGGCACGCCGCTGTTCCTGATCATGTGGCTGGCGCTCAGCGCGATGCTGGTGTTCAGCTACGGCCTCTGAGCCCCGATCGCATGCAGTATCCTGCCTGTTGAGAGTCCGCGCTTTGTCGCGCGTCAATCTTCGTGCTGCGCTGCGGCGCTATATTGGCGGACCGCCTCTGCCGAACCCACGGGGATACGAATGCCGACCGAACAGACAGCGAGCGTTACCGAGATTCCGATCAGGAAGAACGTGCACCTGAACTTGCGGGTGAACGGCGAATCGCGGGAAGTCTCGTTCGCGCCCTACAAGACCCTGCTCGAGGTGCTGCGCGAAGACCTCGCGCTCACCGGCACCAAGCACGGCTGCGAGCTTGGGGAATGCGGCGCCTGTGCCGTGCAGATCGACGGCGAGCCGCAGCTCTCGTGCCTGGTGCTGGCAGTCGGCTGCGAAGGGCGCGAGATCCGCACGGTCGAGGGACTCGCCGACGGATCGAGGCTGCACCCCTTGCAGGAGACCTTCGCCGAGCTCGGCGGTTCGCAGTGCGGCTATTGCTCGCCAGGCATGCTGATGACGGCGCAAGCGCTGCTGCGCGACACTCCCGCACCGACGCGCGCGCAGGTTCGCGAGGCGCTCGCCGGCAACCTGTGCCGCTGCACCGGTTACTCGCAGATCTTCGAGGCGGTCGAGGAAGCTGCGCGGCGCATCGCCGAGCGCGGGGGAGCGGCATGAAGGACAAGACACGCTTCGACGTCGTCGGCAAGCCGCGGCGCAGGGTCGACGGCCGCTCCAAGTCCACCGGGCAGACGCAGTTCGCCGACGACATCGTGCGCCCGCGCATGTTGCACGCGAAGATGCTGCGCTCGCACCTGCCGCACGCGAAGGTCGTCTCGGTCGACGCGACGCGCGCGCGCGCGTATCCGGGCGTGCACCTGGTGCTCACCGGCGCCGATTTCCCGGTGAGCTACGGCCTTCTGCCGGTCACGCAGGACGAATACCCGCTCGCGCCGCAGCGCGTGCGCTATGTAGGCGATCCGGTGGCCGCGGTGATCGCCAGGGACGAGCAGACCGCCGACGAGGCGCTCGCGCTGATCGACGTGCAGTACGAGCAGCTCGCCACCGTCTCCTCTCCCGAAGAGGCGCTGCTCACGCCCGAGCCGCGCATCCACGACTATGGCGAACAGGGCAACCTGCACCGCCTCCAGGCCTACGAGTTCGGCGACGTCGAGGAGGCGCTCGCCAAGTCCGACCATGTTTTCGAGGACACCTTCTTCTACCAGGGCAACACGCACCTCGCGATGGAAGAGCACGCCGCGGTGGCCGAGACCGATGGCGAGGGCAAGCTCACGATGTGGGCGTCGACCCAGGTGCCGCACTACCTGCACCGCACGCTCGCGCGCGTGCTGCAGATGAACGCCGCGCACATCCGCGTGATCGCCTGCCCCAACGGCGGCGGATTCGGCGGGAAGACCGATGTCTGCAATCACGAGATGGTGGTCGCGAAGGCGGCGCTGATGCTCGGGCGTCCGGTCAAGATCTGCCTGACCCGCCAGGAGGTGTTCTACATGCACCGCGGCCGTCACCCGGTGCTGATGAAGATCCGCACCGGCGTGAGCAACGAGGGCCGCATCGACGCCATGCACGTGCAGACGCTGCTCGACGGCGGCGCCTACGGCTCGTACGGCGTCGCGAGCACCTTCTACACCGGCGCGCTTTCGTGCGTGACCTACGAGATCCCGCGCTACAAGTGGGACGGCTGCCGCGCGTTCACCAACAAACCGCCCTGCGGCCCCAAGCGCGGCCACGGCACGCCGCAGCCGCGCTTCGGACAGGAGATCCAGCTCGACAAGATCGCCGAGAAGCTGCGCATCGACCCGGCCGAACTGCGCCTGAACATCGTCGCGAAACCGAACACGCTCACCGCCAACTGGTTGCGCATCGGATCGATCGGGCTCGCCGAGTGCATCCGCACCGTGGTGGCGCGCTCGGACTGGAAGAGCAAGCACGGCAAGCTGCCGGTGGGACGCGGCGTGGGCATCGCCTGCAGCTCGTACCTGAGCGGCGCGGGGCTGGCGATCTACTGGAACAAGATGCCGCACACTGGCGTACAGATCCTGCTCGACCGCAGCGGCCAGGTCACGGCCTACTGCGGCGCGACCGAGGTGGGCCAGGGCTCGGACGACGTGCTCGCCGGGATCGTGTCCGAGGTGCTCGGGATCGACCCGCGCGACGTGCGCCTGGTCACCGGCGACACCGGCATCACCCCGATCGACCTGGGTTCTTATTCGAGCCGCGTCACGGTGATGATGGGCAACGCCGCGATCGAAGCCGCCGAGCAGGTGCGCGAGAAGCTCGCGCAGGCGGCCGCCGAACTGCTCGATTCGGTGCCCGAGCGAATCGTCTTCGCGCAGGGCCGGGCGTTCGTCTCCGAGGATCCGTCGCGCAGCCTCAGCTTCGTCGAAGCGGTGGTCGCGGCGGAGACGCGCTTCGGCACGATCGGCGCGCTGGGTTCGTACGCGCCGCCCAAGCCACCGGGCAAGTTCAAGGGCGCGGGCGTGGGGCCCTCGCCTGCGTACTCGTACACGGCCTGCGTGGTCGAGGTCGAGGTCGACCCCAACACCGGGTGGATCACCGTGCCCAAGATCTGGATCGCGCACGACATCGGGCGCACGCTGAACCCGACGCTGGCGCGCGGCCAGGCGATCGGCAGCGTCTACATGGGCCTGGGCGAGGCATTGATGGAGGAGCAGGCGTTCCGGCGCCTGCCGGCCAAGCTGTCGAACGCGCTGGTGCACCGCGTGCCTTCGATGCTCGATTACAAGAGCCCGACCACGCTGGACATGCCCGAAGTCGACTGCGTGATGGTCGAAGACCCCGATCCGAACTGCCCGTTCGGCGCGAAGGAGGCCGGCCAGGGTCCGCTGCTTCCGGTGATGCCGGCGCTGGCCAACGCGGTTTTCGACGCGGTCGGCGTGCGCATCGACGAGCTGCCGATCACGCCCGACAAGATCCTCGCGGCGCTCGAGCGAAAGGCCAAGGGTGAGACGCCGCGCTTCGGCCCGGAATCGTTCCCGGAGGTTCCTTATCCGGACCCGATATTCGTCGTCCCTCCGGGCGAGGGAGGCGACGGCGACGTGCTCAAGACGCCCGACGGGAAACCGGTGCACAGGCCCCGGAGCGGGCGCGCAGCGCGCGAAGGAGCGCCGGCATGATGCGACTTCCGTGGTTCGAGTACCGCGCCGTGTCCTCGGCCGAGGAAGCCTCGCGCGTGCTCGCTGGCGAGGGCGCGCAGGCGATGCTGGTGGCCGGCGGAACAGACCTGCTGCCGAACATGAAACGCAGGCAGCAGACGCCGCGCGTGCTGGTCTCGGTGCGCGACGTGGCCGCGATGAGGAAGTTCAGCGACGACGGCGCGGTCTCGCTCGGCGCTTCGCTCAGCCTGACCGATCTGGTGGGCAACGCGACGGTGCGCGAACGCTATCGCGGCCTGTGGCAGGCGGCGGCGCAGGTCGCCACGCCGCACCTGCGCAACATGGGAACGATCGGCGGCAACCTCTGCCTGGACACGCGCTGCACCTACTACGACCAGAACGAGGAGTGGCGCAAGGCGATCGACTACTGCCTCAAGCGCGACGGCCAGACCTGCTGGGTCGCCACCGCGAGCAAGCGCTGTGTCGCCGCGTCGTCCACCGACACCGCGCCGGCGCTGATCGCGATCGGCGCGAGCGTGCGCCTCGTGTCGGCCGAGGGCGAGCGCGACATCCCGGTCGCCGACCTGTACCGCAACGACGGCATCGACTATCTCTCGCGCCGTCCCGACGAGGTGCTCACCGAAGTGCTGCTCCCGGCAGACACGCGCTGGCGCAGCACCTACTGGAAACTTCGCCGGCGCGGCTCCTTCGATTTCCCGGTGCTGGGGGTCGCCGCCGCGATTCGATTCGCACCCGATGGCAGCGTCGAGGACGCGCGCGTCGCGCTGGGCGCGGTCGCCTCGCGTCCCTTCCTCGTGGCGGACGCGACCACCGCGCTGGTGGGCCGCAAGCTCGACGACGACACGATCGCCGAGGCGGCGGCGGCCGTAGCGTCGCGCGCCAAGCCGCTGGACAACACCGACATGGACCTCTACTGGCGAAAGCAGGTGGTGGACGACTTCGCCGGCTACGCGCTGCGCGAGCTGCGCGGCGACGACCTGAGCGCGATCCGTTTCAGCGTCGCGCGCCAGGCGCTCGCGGCCTGAGGCGCGCGCGAGGCGCGCCCCAGGCACGCTCGAGCCACGCTCGAGCCACGCTCCAGGCACACTCGCGGCGCGGCCCGCCTTCGACTCAGGCGGCGGCGAGCCGTTTCGCCGCCGCGTCGATCCCGGCGCCCAGTTCGGCGTAGTTCGTCGTGACCGGGAACTGCGGGAACTGCCGGGCGATCGCCTCGGGCGCGTGGATGAAGAACCCGGCGTGCGCGGCGCCCAGCATCGCAGTGTCGTTGTAGGAATCGCCGGCGGCGATCACCTGGAAGTTCAGCGAGCGCAGCGCCTGCACCGCCGCGCGCTTCTGGTCGGGCATGCGCAGACGGTAGTTGCGGACCCTCCCCTGCGGGTCGACCTCGAGCCGGTGGCACAGCAGCGTCGGTCTGTCGAGCTGGCGCATCAGCGGTTCGGCGAACTCGTAAAAGGTGTCGGACAGGATGAACACCTGGTAGCGCGCGCGCAGGTCGTCGAGAAAGGCCTTCGCACCCTCGAGCGGGCCCATCGACGCGATCACCTGCTGGATGTCGGCAAGCCTGAGCCGATGCTCGTCGAGCAGTTCGAGGCGAAACTTCATCAGCCGATCGTAGTCCGGTTCGTCGCGCGTGGTTCGCTTGAACGCGTCGATCCCGGTGCGCTTCGCGAACTCGATCCAGATCTCCGGAACGAGCACGCCTTCCATGTCCAGACAAACGACCTGCACGGCTCTCTCCAAGGTGCGGCGCCGCGTCTGCCCGGCCACGGCGGAACCGGCGTGGCGCGGACTGCCGGCGGGCGCGCCAGCACGAAAGCGCGGATGTTAACCGATCGGCGAGCGTCTCCGGCGCGTTGCGGCGCGTTGCGGCGCGGTGCGGCG
>JAHDXY010000420.1 GCA_023384005.1 Burkholderiaceae bacterium
CGGTCGTGCGAAAGTAAAACTGCGGCCGGTAATTGTTGAAAAACGGCGTGTGCCTGCCTCCCTCGTCCTTCGAGAGCACGTACACCTCGCACTCGAACTTCGTGTGCGGCATGATCGACCCGGGCTTGGCCAGCACCTGGCCGCGCTCGACGTCCTCTCGCTTGGTCCCGCGCAGCAACACCCCGACGTTGTCGCCCGCCTGGCCCTGGTCGAGCAGCTTGCGAAACATCTCCACTCCCGTGCAGATCGTCTTGACCGTCGGGCGAATCCCGATGATCTCGACCTCCTCGCCCACCTTCACCACCCCGCGCTCGACCCGTCCCGTGACCACCGTCCCGCGCCCAGAAATCGAAAACACATCCTCGATCGGCAGCAAAAACGCCCCGTCGACCGCGCGCTGCGGCTCCGGTATGTACGCATCGAGCGCATCGGCCAGCGCCATGATCGCCACTTCACCCATCTCGCCCTTGTCGCCCTCGAGCGCGAGCTTGGCCGATCCCTTGATGATCGGCGTGTCCTCGCCCGGAAACTCGTACTTCGAGAGCAGCTCGCGCACCTCCATCTCCACCAGCTCGAGCAACTCCTCGTCATCGACCATGTCGCACTTGTTCATGAACACGATGATGTAGGGCACCCCCACCTGGCGCGCCAGCAAAATGTGCTCGCGCGTCTGCGGCATCGGCCCGTCCGCGGCCGACACCACCAGAATCGCCCCGTCCATCTGCGCCGCACCGGTGATCATGTTCTTGATGTAATCGGCGTGACCCGGGCAGTCCACGTGCGCGTAGTGCCTGTTCTTCGTCTCGTACTCCACGTGCGCGGTGTTGATCGTGATCCCGCGCGCCTTCTCCTCCGGCGCCGCGTCGATGTCGTCGTACTTCTTCGCCTCACCGCCGAACTTCGCCGACAGCACCGACGTGATCGCCGCCGTGAGCGTCGTCTTGCCGTGATCGACGTGTCCAATCGTGCCCACGTTCACGTGCGGCTTGGTGCGCTGAAACTTTCCTTTTGCCATTTTCTTTCTCCAATCTCAAAAAGAACGATGCTTATCGACGGCTGCTACTTGGTACGCGCCGAGATAATCGCCTCGGCGACTGCCTTGGGTGCCTCGGCGTACTGCTTGAATTCCATCGTGTAGGTGGCTCGGCCCTGCGTGAGCGAACGCAGCGTGGTCGAGTAGCCGAACATCTCGGCGAGCGGCACTTCGGCGCGGATCGCCTTGCCGCCACCGGCCATGTCTTCCATGCCCTGGACCATTCCGCGGCGCGAGGACAGGTCGCCCATCACGGTGCCGGCGTAGTCCTCGGGCGTCTCGACTTCGACCGCCATCATCGGTTCGAGCAGCACCGGGCTGGCGCGTCGCATTCCCTCCTTGAAGGCGATCGACGCTGCCTGCCGGAATGCGTTCTCGTTCGAATCGACGTCGTGGTACGACCCGAAGAACAGCGTCGCCTTGACGTCGACCACCGGATACCCGGCCAGAACGCCTGCCGGCAAGGTGTCCTGGATCCCTTTTTGCACCGCCGGGATGTACTCGCGCGGCACGACGCCGCCCTTGATCGCGTCGACGAACTCGAAACCGGCGCCGCCCGCTTCGAGCGGCTCGACCTTGAGCACGACGTGACCGTACTGGCCGCGACCGCCCGACTGCTTGATGAACTTGCCCTCGACCTCGTCGACCGTCTTGCGAATCGTCTCGCGGTACGCGACCTGGGGCTTGCCGACCGAAGCTTCGACGTTGAACTCGCGTCGCATCCGGTCGACCAGGATCTCGAGGTGCAGCTCGCCCATGCCCGAGATGATCGTCTGTCCCGACTCCTCGTCGGTGCGCACGCGAAACGACGGGTCCTCCTGCGCCAGGCGACCGAGCGCGATGCCCATCTTCTCCTGATCGGCCTTCGTCCTGGGCTCGACGGCCTGCGAGATCACGGGCTCGGGGAACACCATCCGCTCGAGCAGGATCACTGCGTTGGGATCGCACAGCGTCTCGCCGGTGGTGACCTCCTTCAGGCCGACGCACGCCGCGATGTCGCCGGCGCGCACTTCCCTGATTTCCTCGCGCTCGTTGGCGTGCATCTGCAGCAGGCGGCCGATGCGGTCCTTCTTGCCCTTGATCGGGTTGTAGACGGTGTCGCCCGAGCTGAGCACGCCCGAATAGACGCGAATGAAGGTGAGCTGGCCCACGTAGGGGTCGGTCATCAGCTTGAACGCGAGCGCGGAGAACTTCTCGCCGTCGTCGGCCTTTCGGAACACCTCGGCTTCGCGGTCGTCGAGCCCGCGCACCGGGGGAATGTCGATCGGCGAAGGCATGTAGTCGATCACCGCGTCGAGCATCGCCTGCACGCCCTTGTTCTTGAACGCCGTACCGCACAGCATCGGGACGATCTCGCCGGCGATCGTGCGCTGGCGCAGCCCCGCCTTGAGGTCCTCGAGCGAGAGGTCGCCCTCCTCGAGGTACTTGTTCATCAGTTCCTCGTTCGCCTCGGCGGCGGCTTCGAGCAACTTCTCGCGCCACTCGGCGCACAGTTCGCCCAGTTCTGCCGGGACCTCGATCAGGTTGAACTTCATGCCCTGGGTGCTGTCGTCCCAGACGATCGCCTGCATCCGGACCAGGTCGACCACCCCCCTGAACTGCTCCTCGGCACCGATCGGAACCTGGATCGGAATCGGATTGGCGCGCAGGCGCGAGCGCATCTGTTCGTAGACCTTGAAGAAGTTCGCGCCGACGCGGTCCATCTTGTTGACGAAGGCGAGGCGCGGCACGCGGTACTTGTTGGCCTGCCGCCAGACGGTCTCGGACTGCGGCTGCACGCCGCCCACCGCGCAATAGACCATGCACGCGCCGTCGAGCACGCGCATCGAGCGCTCGACCTCGATCGTG
>JAHDXY010000421.1 GCA_023384005.1 Burkholderiaceae bacterium
CCGGTCTGCCGGAAGACACCGAGCGCGGATGGCGCCGGGCCTTGTTTGCTGCGCTGTCGGACGGTGAGAAGCCGGCACCCGGCCGGCGGCGCCGAAGGCCGGTGGAGGACGATCTGTTCCGGCTGCCGTTGTTTCAGGAGGGTGAATGAGTTCGGGCGTGGTGCCGTTTTCGCTGAAGGATGCGCCTTCGCTCATCGAGCGGCTGTTGCCGGTGCAGAAGCTGTCGGCGGAGCCTGCCTACTGCCGGCCACGCGCGATGCAATCGGCGATCTGCGCGTGTTTGAACTCTTGATGTTCATGGATTGGCAGTCGCTACGCGTCCGACTGACAAGAAAGGCTGACAAGTCGAGTCGCGATCTACTCTCGCAGCAAACTGAATCCGGCCTGCCCGCTGCATTCCGAACTTGCGTACAAGCTGCATGTCGAGCGGAGGAGTGCGATGAAGGCGACTTCTCGCACGTTTGGCAAGAAGTCAATTTGCATCTCGGCACTGCCGCCAACAGCCCCGTCGAGTTGGTTCGGCAGTTAGGAGTCATGAGATTCGGCCGCACTCCGAAATTTGCTGACGTCTTCAGCGGATCAGGGCAGATTCCATTCGCTGCTGGTCGATTGGGGTGCGATGTCACTGCGTCGGATCTCAATCCGGTTGCATGCGCATTGACTTGGGGTGCTTTCAATGTTGTGGGCGGATCGGCAGAGAGTCGATCGGCTTGGCGTTGAAGAAGATGGGACCGGTTGGCGTGCCAAGGTCTTCTTGTACTGTGCAGAGGTGATTTGTCCGCAAAGCGGGTGGCTCGTTCCGTTGCTCACAACACGAGTTGTCAGTGTCGGTTACCGGGTAGTCGCAGAGCTGATTCCCGACCCCGTAGGAAAGCGCTATGGCGTGCAGATAAGGACAAATGCAAGCGATGCCGACCTTCTTGCTGCTGAGGAGGGAACGATCTATCGAGAGGGCAAGTTTGGCGAGGCGTACCTGCTACACAGCGTCAATGGCACGACATATAAGACCAGGATCTCAACCCTTCGAGGAGATCAAGTCGCGGCCGATGGCTCTACGGTGAATCGGCTCCGGCCTTGGGAAAGGGAAGACTTTGCACCCAGACCAGACGACATAATTCAGGAGCGGCTCTACTGCGTCCAATGGATGCGAAGGCGGGAAGGTGGCAAGCGATTTGACTTTGAGTTCAGGTCGGTAACCGAGGCTGACTTGGCACGAGAACAGGTCGTCTCAGCCTTCGTTGCGAGGAACCTTCGGAAGTGGCAGTCTGAAGGACTTGTTCCCGACATGCGTATCGAGGTGGGCGGCCCGCCGCGGTACCAAGGGCTTGACTTGGTACGTGCAAGAGGCTGGACGCATTGGCATCACACGCTCAATCCGCGCCAACTGCTGATGGCGGCTCTGATTCGGCAGTTTGATGGTTCTGCCGTGTCTTCTCTCATGCTTTTGCGTGCTCTCAATATAAATGCTCGGTTGAGCGTTTGGCACCGGTCAGACGGTGGGGGAGGGAGCGTGCAACAAGTGTTCGCAAATCAAGCGCTGAACACGCTTTATGACTACGGGACGCGCGCGTCGGAGTATTTGGCTCCCGCCTTGAAGTTGGACGACTTGAAGCTTCAGCCAATCAACACTGATGTCCAGATCGTTAATCAGCCTGCGAGTCAGTTTAGTGCAGACATCGATTTGTTTGTCACCGATCCGCCGTATGGTGATGCGGTCAAGTATGAGGAAATCCTGGACTTCTTCGTTGGCTGGTTGAGGAAGAGTCCGCCTAGCGAGTTTGGCGAGTGGCTTTGGGACAGTCGCCGATCACTTGCAATTCAAGGCGAAGGCGAAGACTTCCGCCGCGGCATGGTCGCCGCCTACAAGCGCATGGCCGAGTGCATGCCGGACAACGGCATCCAGGTCGTCATGTTCACGCACCAGTCGGGCAGCATCTGGGCCGACATGGCCAACATCGTCTGGGCCTCCGGGTTGCACGTCACCGCGGCCTGGTACGTGGTGACCGAAACCGATAGCGCGCTGCGCGAAGGCAGCTACGTCAAGGGCACGGTGCTGCTGGTGCTGCGCAAGCGCCAGGGCCAGCACAAGACCACGCGCGACGACCTGGCCTGGGAGATCCAGGAAGAGGTGGAGAAGCAGGTGGCCGACCTGACCGGCCTGAACCAACAGGCCAAGGGCCTGTACCGCGACGAGAACGTGTTTGAGGACGCCGACATACAGATGGCCGGCTATGCCGCGGCGCTGCGCGTGCTGACGCGCTACGCGGTGATCGACGGCCGCGAGATGAGCGCCGAGGCCATCCGCCCCCGGGTGAAAGGCGAAACCACCTTCGTCGATGGCCTGATCGCCTTTGCGGTGGACACGGCCAACCAGTGCCTGGTGCCCCAGGGCGTGGCCAAGGCGCATTGGGACCGCCTCTCCGGCGCCGAGCGCTTCTACCTGAAGATGCTGGACATGGAAGCGCGCGGTGCCAAGACGCTGGACAACTACCAGAACTTCGCCAAGGCCTTCAAGGTGCGCGACTTCGGGCCGCTGCTGGCCAGCCGCAAGGCCAACGAGGCGCGGCTGAAGAGCGCGGTGGAGTTCGGCCGCAGCGAGATGGGCGAAGGCTCGGAACTGCACCAATCCGCGCTGCGTGCCGCGCTGTATGCGCTGATGGAGCTGCAGAAGGGCGTGGACGGTGCCGAGGTGCTGGCGCACCTGACGCTGAACGTGCCCAACTACTACGGCGACGTGACGCAGCGCGAGCTGGTGGCCGAGCTGGCCGCCTACCTGGCCAAGCGGCTGGAGGCCCTGCGCCCCGAGGAAGCCAGCGCCGCCCGGGTGCTTCGCGAGCTGGTGAAGAACCAGCGCCTGGGCTGACGGGCCATGGAAG
>JAHDXY010000029.1 GCA_023384005.1 Burkholderiaceae bacterium
CGTCGTCGATCATCGCCTTCGCGCCGCCGAGCCCCTCTTCGGCGGGCTGGAAGATCAGGTGCGCGACGCCGTCGAAGGCGCGCGTCGCGACGAGGTGGCGCGCCGCGCCGAGCAACATCGTCGTGTGCCCGTCGTGGCCGCAGGCGTGCATCATTCCGGCACGGCGCGAGCGGTGCGCGAATCCGTTCTCCTCGTTCATCGGCAGCGCGTCCATGTCGGCACGCAAGCCGATGCGCCTGCCCGAGCTGTCGATCCGGCCGCGGACCACCGCGACCAGGCCGGTCCTGCCCAGGCCGCGGTGGATCTCGTCGACGCCGTAGCGCTCGAGCTCGCGCGCGACCAGTTCGCCGGTGAAGTGCTCCTCGAACCCGATCTCCGGGTTCTGGTGGAACTGGTGGCGCAACGCGATCAGGTCGGAGTGAAACGCCCTGATCGAGGCGACTGCAGGGTGCTTTCCCAGATAGGTTTCAGGTGCGTTCATCGGCAGTCTCAGTGCGCGCCGCTCGCGCGATCCATGCGCAGTCGCGGATCGACCGCGAAGTACAGCAGGTCGACGACCAGGTTGATCACGACGAACACCAGCGCGATCAGGCACAGGTAGGCCGCCATGATCGGAATGTCGGCGACCTGCACCGCCTGGATGAACAGCAGCCCCATGCCGGGCCACTGGAACACGGTCTCGGTGATGATCGCGAACGCGATGATCGCGCCGAGCTGCAGTCCGGCGATCGTGATCACCGGCACCAGCGTGTTCTTCAGCGCGTGCCCGAAGTGCACTGCGCGATCGGTCAGACCGCGCGCGCGCGCGAACTTGATGTAGTCGGTGCGCAGCACCTCGAGCATCTCCGAACGCACGAGCCGCATGATCAGCGTCATCTGGAACAGGCACAGGGTGATCGACGGCAGGATCAAATGCTGCCATCCGTCGACGGTGAGAAACCCGGTGCTCCAGCCGCCGATCATCACGGTCGTGCCGCGACCGAAGGACGGCAGCCAACCGAGCACGACCGCGAACAGCAGGATGAGCAGGATCCCGATCAGGAAGGTCGGCAGCGATACGCCGATCAGCGACACCGCGAGGAACAGGTTCGAGAGGAATCCCCGCCTTCGCAGCGCCGTGTACACGCCCATCGGAATTCCGATGAACAGCGCCAGCACCGCCGCGGCCACCGAGAGCTCGAGCGTCGCCGGCATCCGTTCCTTGATCAGCGTCGAGACCTTGCGGCCCTGCCGGTAGGACAGGCCGAACTCGCCGCGAACCGCGTTCGACACGAACTGCCCGAACTGGACGTAAAACGGTGCGTCAAGTCCGAGGTCGCGCCGCAGTTCCTTGCGCTGCTCGGGCGTGGCGTCCTGGCCGAGCATCGCGAGCACCGGGTCGCCCACGTACTGGAACAGGGAGAACGCGACGAACGCCACAACCAGCATGACCAGCGAAGCCTGCAGCAAACGGCGGATCACGAAGGCGAGCATCGTTCAGCGCGCGGCGGGGTGCCTGGCCCGGCGGAAAAGCACCCGGGCCGCCCGACTCAGGCCTTCGCCAGGTACTTCTCGGCCAGGCGCACCCAGTAGGTGGCGCCGACCGGGATCAGGTCGTCGTTGAAGTCGTACGACGGGTTGTGCAGTTCGCAGGGGCCGGTGCCGTGGCCGCTCTCGCGGTGTACGCCGTCTCCGTTGCCCGCGGCGATGTAGCACCCGGGGCGTGCGAGCAGCATGTACGAGAAATCCTCCGAGCCCATGGTCGGCTCGAACTCGAGCACGTTGGCCGTGCCGACCACGTCGACCAGAACCGAGCGCGCGAAATCGGTCTCGCGCGAGTGGTTGATCGTCGGGGGGTAGTTGCGCAGGAAGCGCATCGTGCCTGCCGCGTCGAAGGCCTGCGGCAACTGCTCGACGATCTTGCGCATGCGCTGCTCGATCAGGTCGAGAACCTCGATCGTGAAGGTGCGCACCGTTCCGTTGATCGTCGCCGATTCGGGGATCACGTTGAAGGCGTCGCCCGCGTGGATCTGCGTCACCGACAGCACCGCCGAATCGATCGGCTTCTTGTTGCGCGTGATCACCGACTGCAGGGCCTGCACCACGTGAGTGGCGACCAGCACCGGGTCGATGCCGTTGTGCGGCATCGCGGCGTGCGCGCCCTTGCCCGAGATCGTGATCGTGAACTCGTTGCTGCTCGCGAGCATCGGCCCGGCGCGCAGCGCGAACTGCCCGACCTTCATTCCCGGCCAGTTGTGCATCCCGAAGACCGCATCGCAGGGGGCCTGTTCGAACAGGCCGTCGTCGATCATCCGTTGCGCCCCCGCGCCGCCTTCCTCGGCCGGCTGGAAGATCAGGTTGACCGTGCCGTCGAAGTCGCGATGGCGCGACAGGTAGCGTGCCGCCGCGAGCAGCATCGCGGTGTGGCCATCGTGCCCGCAGGCGTGCATCCTGCCGTGGTTGCGCGATCGATGCGCGAATTCGTTGCCCTCCTGGATCGGAAGCGCGTCGATGTCGGCGCGAAGCCCGATCGAACGTCCTGACTGCCCGTTCCTGAGCACGCCGACCACGCCGGTGCGACCGAGGCCGCGGATCATCGGAATGCCCCACTGTTCGAGCTTCGCCGCGATCAGGTCGGCGGTGCGCGTCTCCTCGTAGCGCAGTTCGGGGTGGGCGTGGATGTCGCGCCGGATGTCGCGGATCTCGTGCTGGAATTCAACGATGTGGTCGATCAGATTCATGCGTGCAGGCAGGTGCGCTTCGAGGCGGGTGCGACGGCAACCGGCGGGAGTGTTAGCTTAGCACCGGTTCGATTCGCGGAGTGGGGCGTGATCCTGCGCGGTTTCTGGTCGATGGCGGTCGTGCTGCTGCCGCTCGCACTGCTCGGCGGGTGCAGCGGCACCGTCGTCGACCTCTCCTACTACTGGCAATCGGCGCGCGGTCACCTTGCGCTGATGCACGCCGCTCGCCCGATCTCGGAACTGCTCGAGGACGGCGAGCTCGACCCCGCGCTGGCGCTGCGCCTTCGCCAGGCGAGCAGGATTCGAAGCTTCGCGAGCGAAGCGCTCGGCCTTCCCGAAAACGGCAGCTACACGCGCTATGCCGACCTGGGGCGGGCGTTCGCGGCGTGGAACGTGGTCGCGGCGCCCGAACTCTCGCTGCGCTTGCGGCAGTGGTGCTTCCCGGTAGCCGGGTGCGTCAGCTATCGCGGCTACTTCTCGCAGGACGATGCCAGGCGCTACGCGGCCGGGCTGCGCGCGCAGGGCTGGGATGTGCAGGTCGCCGGAGTGCCCGCGTACTCGACTCTGGGCTGGTTCGACGATCCGGTCCTGAGCAGCTTCATCCGCTATCCGGAGGGCGAGCTGGCGCGGCTGATCTTCCACGAACTCGCGCACCAGGTCGTTTACGTGCGCGGGGACTCGACCTTCAACGAGTCCTTCGCGACCGCCCTCGAGCGCGAAGGACTGCGGCGCTGGCTCGCCGCACGCGGCGACCCGGCGCTTGCGGCCGCCTATCGCGAGTTCGACGCGCGCCGCGTGCAATTCGTCGCGCTGCTTCGCGCAGCGCGCGCGCGGCTCGAGGCGGTCTATGCATCGCAGCAGCCCGAGGCCGCCATGCGCGCGGCGAAGGCGCGCGAGTTCGCCGCGCTGCGCGAGCAGTACCTGCAGCTCAAGGCCGGCTGGGGAGGGTACGCCGGTTACGACCGCTGGTTCGCCGAGGGCGTCACCAATGCGCACCTCGGCGCGATCGCCACCTATACCGACCTGGTGCCGGGCTTCGAGCGCCTGCTCGCCGCGCACGCAGGCGACCTGCCGCGCTTTTACTCGGCGGTGCGCGCGCTCGCGCAGGCCGATCGCGCCGAACGCGACCGGATCCTGCGTGCCGAAGTGGCCGATCCTCGAGACGCGAACGACCGGCACGCAAAGGGTGTGACCCGGTAGAAAAAAGTCGACTTGCGATTGCGGATATCATCCTGCGATCGATTGCGTCGACCGTGACGGGTCCGGAGAAAAGGAGGTGGAAATGGATCGTTTCTGGCTGAAGAATTACCCGAAGGGCGTGCCCGCCGACATCGATTTCACCCAGTACAGTTCGATCGTCGAGCTGTTCGAGGAGGCGTTCGCGAAGTTTCGCAAGCGCACCGCCTATGTCGGTTTCGGCAAGCCGATGAGCTTTGGCGAGCTCGACGAGCTGTCCAAGTGCGTCGCGGCCTGGCTGCAGTCGAAGGGGCTGAAAAAGGGCGACCGCGTCGCGATCATGATGCCCAACGTGTTGCAGTACCCGGTAGTGGTGGCGGGTGTCCTGCGCGCCGGGCTGGTCGTGGTCAACGTCAACCCCCTGTACACGCCGCGCGAGCTCGAGCACCAGCTCAAGGACTCGGGCGCGAAGGCGATCTTCATCCTCGAGAACTTCGCCGCCACGCTGCAGAAGGTGCTCGCGAAAGTGGCGCTCGAACACGTCGTGCTGGCGTCGATGGGCGACATGCTCGGCTTCGCCAAGGGCACGCTGGTGAACTTCGTCGTGCGCCACGTCAAGAAGATGGTTCCCGAGTTCACGGTGCCCAACGCGACGCGATTCAACACCGTGCTCGCCGAGGGCTCGCGGATCAGCTATGCGCACCCGCAGGTGAGCGCCGAGGACGTGGCCTTCCTGCAGTACACCGGAGGCACGACGGGACTGTCCAAGGGCGCGACCCTGGTCCACCGCAACGTGATCGCCAACATGCTGCAGTCCGAGGCGTGGGTGCAACCGGGCTTGCACAATCCGAAGAAGCCGCCCCCGCCCGAACAGATCGTGCTGGTGTGCGCGCTGCCGCTCTACCATATCTTCGCGCTCACGGCGAACTGCCTGCTCGGGATGCGCCTGGGCGCGACCAACGTGCTGATCCCCAATCCGCGCGACCTTCCGGCGCTGGTCAAGGAGATCAAACCGTTCAAGGTGACGATGTTCCCGGCGGTGAACACGCTGTTCAACGCCCTGGCGAACAACGACGAGTTCCACAAGCTCGATTTCTCCGACCTGCGCGTGTCGCTCGGCGGCGGCATGGCGGTGCAGCGCTCGGTCGCCGAGCAGTGGCTGGCCGTGACCGGCTGCCCGATCTGCGAGGCCTACGGCCTGTCGGAAACCTCGCCGGGCGTGAGTTCGAACCCGACCGACACCGATGCCTACAGCGGAACGATCGGTTTGCCGTTCCCGAACACCGAGATCGTGATCCTCGACGACGACGGCAAGCCGGTGCCGCTCGGCGAACGCGGCGAGATCGCGATTCGGGGCCCGCAGGTCATGGTCGGGTACTGGCAGAATCCGGACGAGACCGCCAAGGTCATGACGCCCGACGGCTTCTTCAAGTCCGGCGACATCGGCATCATGGATGAGCGCGGCTACACGACGATCGTCGACCGCAAGAAGGACATGATCCTGGTTTCGGGCTTCAACGTATTCCCCAACGAGATCGAAGCCGTCGTCTCGAGTCACCCGGGGGTGCTCGAGTGCGCGGTGATCGGCGTGCCCGACGACAAGTCCGGCGAGGCGGTGAAGGTGTTCGTCGTCAAGAAGGACGAGGCGCTCTCCGAACGCGAGCTGATGCGGTATTGCGCGGAGCAGCTGACCGGCTACAAGAGGCCGAAGTACGTCGAGTTCCGCACCGAACTGCCCAAGACCAACGTCGGCAAGATCCTGCGCCGCGAGTTGCGCGACGAGGAACTGAAGAAGGGAGCGGCGTGAGCGCGGCGGCGCGCTGCGGGCTGACGCCGACGCCGACGCGAGTACGAGGGCTGCAGGCGTGAGGCGGCGCGACACGCTGTTGCAGCACGGCGACGCGCTTGCCGGCGACGACAACAGCGTCGCGCCGCCGATCTACCCGAGCGCGACCTTTCGCGCCGGCGACGCCGGCGAGTTCGCCGAGATGGCGAGCCGGCAGCGGCATCCGCGCTACTACACGCGCTACGGCAACCCCACGCTGCAGCGTACCGCGCAGCTGATCGCCCGGCTCGAGGGCGGCGAGGCGGCGTTGATGACCTCGAGCGGCATGGGCGCGATGTCGCTCGCGGTGCTCTCGCTCGTGGCGAGCGGCGATCACGTCGTCGCGCAGACCAATCACTACATGGGGACGTCGCGGCTGCTCGCCGAGGTGCTCGCGCGCTTCGGCGTGCGCGCGAGTTTCGTCGACCAGACCGACGCCGGCGCGTTCGAGGCCGCGTTCGAGCCGGCCACGCGGCTGGTGGTGCTCGAGTCGCCCGCGAACCCCACGCTGGCGCTCACCGACATCGCGGCGGTGGCGAAGATGGCGCGCGCGCGCGGCGCGCTCACGATCGCCGACAACACCTTCGCCTCGCCGATCAACCAGCGCCCGCTGGAACTGGGCGTCGACGTCGTCGTGCACAGCGCGACCAAGTATCTCGGCGGGCACCACGACCTCACCGCGGGCGCAGTGGTCTGCAGCGAGTCGCTGGTCGCGCGGATGTGGGACACCGCGATCGTCCTGGGCGGCGTGCTCTCGCCGCACGACGCGTGGCTGCTGCTTCGCGGAATGCGAACCCTTTCGGTGCGGGTCGAGCGCGCCAACGGGAGCGCGCTGCGCGTCGCGCAGTTCCTCGAACGCCATCCGGGCGTCGAGCGGGTGCACTACCCCGGGCTCGCGTCGCATCCTCAACACGCGCTGGCGCGCGCCCAGATGAGCGGATTCGGCGGCGTGCTCGCGTTCCAGGTGCGCGGCGGCTATGCCGAGACCGAGCGCCTGATGTCCAGGCTGCAGGTCTTCACGCAGGCCGTGAGCCTGGGCGGGGTCGAGTCGCTCGCGGCGCACGCCGCCGTCGTGTGGGCAGGCACGCTGTCGGACGAGGCGATGCTTCGCGCCGGCATCCAGCCCAACCTCGTTCGGCTCGCGATCGGCCTGGAAGACGTCGCCGACCTCACCGACGACCTCGGCCAGGCTCTGGGCGGGTGAGCGTGGCCGCTTCCGTAACGGTGCGGCTCAGGCCCCGGCCTCCTGGCGCAGCCTGAAGCGCTGCAGCTTGCCGGTTTCGGTGCGCGGCAGCGTGTCGCGGAACTCGATGCTGCGCGGGTACTTGTACGGCGCCGACGCCGCCTTGACGTAGTCCTGCAGCACCTTCGTGAGCGCGGCCTCGCCGCCGTACTTCTCGAACATCCCGGGGCGCGCGACGACGTAGGCCTTGACGATCTGACCGCGCGCTTCGTCGGGCTCGCCGACCACGCCGCACTCGGCGACCGCCTCGTGCAGCAGCAGCACCGACTCCACTTCGGGTCCGGCGATGTTGTAGCCGGCAGAAATGATCATGTCGTCCGAGCGCGCCTGATAGAAGAAGTAGCCGTCGTCGTCCATCCTGAACAGATCGCCGGTGAGGTTCCAGCCGTCCTCGACGTAGCTGCGCTGGCGATCGTCGGCCAGGTACTTGCAGCCGGTGGGGCCCTTGACCGCGAGACGACCGACCGTTCCGGCGGGCACGGGGTTCATGCTCTCGTCGACGACCCGCGCGACGTATCCGGGCACCACCTTGCCGATCGCTCCGGCGCGCACCTCGGCGCCCGACGAGGAGACGAACATGTGAAACATCTCGGTCGAGCCGATTCCGTCGGTGATCTCGATCCCGGTGGCGTCGCGCCACAACTGGCGGGTGGCGTCGGGCAGTCCCTCGCCCGCCGACACGCATTGGCGCAACGAGGAGAGGTCGTAGTTCTTCGCCAGCGCCGCCATCTGGCGATAGAAGGTCGGAGCGGTGAAGCACGCGGTGACGCGGTGGCGCTCGATCGCCGCGAGCAGCGACTCCGGCGTGAGGCGCTCGATCAGCAGCGTGGACGCGCCTGCGCGAAGCGGAAAACTCAGCAGCCCGCCCAGGCCGAAGGTAAAGGCGAGCGGGGGCGTGCCGCAGAACACGTCGTCGGGCGCGACGCGCATCACGTGGCGCGGGAACAGGTCGGACGACGCGATCACGTCGCGATGGAAGTGCATCGTTCCCTTCGGTTTTCCGGTGGTTCCCGAGGTGAACGCGACCATCGCGACGTCGTCGGCCGCGGTGTCGCAGGCCTCGAAGCGCGCCGGCTGTCGCAGGCAGAGATCGTCCAGCGAGCCCGCAGCGGGCGTCACTCCGTCGCCGTCGTTGAACCACAGCGCAGGGCCGAGCTCCGGGCAATGCGCCTGCGTGCGCGCGATCTCGAACTCCTCGCGCAGGCGCACGTCGCACAGCGCGGCGTTGATCCGCGCCTTCTCCATCACCGGCACCAGTTCGCGCGCGCGCAGCAAGGGCATCGTCGCGACGGCAACGAGGCCCGCCTTGACGATCGCGAGCCAGCACGCGGCCATCATCGGGTTGTTCGGACCGCGCAGCAGCACGCGGTTGCCCGGCACCAGTTTCAGCTCGCTGCGAAGCACGTGCGCGATCTGGTTCACGCGCACGTACAACTGGTGGTAGGTGCAGGCCGCGTCGTCGCTGCGCAGCGCGATTTCGCCGCCGCGCCCGGCGAGTACGTGGCGATCGAGCAGCTGTACTGTCGCGTTCATCCGCTTCGGGTAATGCGGAACCGGCGGGTCGAACAGGAACTGCGGTAGCTGCGACAGCGGCGGAAGACTGTCCCGCGTGAAGGTGTCGGTGTGCGCGGAGCGGATCATGCACGTGCCTCGATCGGTCTGGTGCACGAGAGTCTAAACGCTGGGAGCGCGATTTTCGATCGTGTCGCTTGCGCTGCGACAGGCGATCGCCAAAAAACAGGCGAAAAAAACCCCGCTGCGAGCAGCGGGGTTTGCTTCGGATCAGCTGCTGGCCGGGGCCAGCGGGAGATCAGAAGTTGTGACGAACGCCCAGACCGGTGGTGTTGGTCTTGGTCGAGCCGTCGCGGTGCGCGGCGGCGTAGACCGTCGTGCGCTTGGACAGCGGGTAGAGCAGTTCGACGATGTAGTCGGTGCTCTTGGCGTAGTTCGACGGATCGCCGGTGTCGCGCGCCGCGTCGATCGTCAGCTGCATCGGGCCGAGCTTGGCGGAACCGCCCAGCGTGAACCCCTTGCGGGCATCCGACGGGTCCTGGTAGCTGGCGGCCACCGTGACCATGCCAAAGGCGTACTTGCCGCCCAGCGCCCAGCCGGCGTCGGCAGCACCCTGCACCTTGTTGTACGACAGGCCGACCACCAGCGGGCCGCCGCGATAGATCGCGTTCGCGTCGACCTTGTTGTTGCCGCCGTTGTCGGCGTCGGTGATGTAGCCCAGCGTGGCTTCGAAGCCGCCCATCGTCGGGGTCGTGTAGGCCCACTGGCTGTTGTTACGCGCGCCGGAACCGGCCCAGCCGAACATGTTGCCGAGCGCCGTGTAGTTGGCGGCACCGGTCAGTTCGTAAGCGGCCACGCCGTAGAACGACGGGGTCAGCGCGCGGCCCATTTTCAGCGCGCCGAACTTGCCCGACAGCGACATGTTGGCCTGGCGCTGGAAGGTGGTGGCGTCGGTCGCGCCGCTCTCGCCGTTGATGCCCTGCTCGTAGTTGAAAGAAGCCTTCAGGCCGCCGCCAAGATCTTCGGTGCCGCGCACGCCGATACGGCCATTGCCGTTGTTCAGCAGGCCGTTGCCCGACATCTGGGTCTTGCCACCCTGGTTGGCCTTCGACAGGCTCAGATCGGCAACGCCGTACAGCGTGACGCTGGTCTGGGCAAACGCGGCGGCGGGCAGGGCAGCTGCGACCGCGACTGCGATGAGCGATTTCTTCATTGAATGAATCTCCTAGGTTTCTGGAATCAATCGGCGGCCCTCGAACCACCGCAACTCCCCGGCGTCATCCTCGGATGGCGGACCGGATTGAAGTCCGACGTATTGTCGCGAAAATCGCTGGAGGGGCAAAGAATAACGGGGGTTTCCCCCGATGTTTTTGCTTATCATGTGGCGCTCCTGCAACAGACCGGGCCCGGATTTCACATGCCGACACGCGACCCCGCCACACCGATCGAAATGCTGCTCTCGGCGGCCAGCCGGGCACTCGCGACCGTCGCGGGCGTGCCCGGGGCGGCACGCGCCACCCCGGCCACGGGGGTGGAGGATGCGCGCGCGCTCGAGCCGGGCGAGCGCGGTCTCTCGGGGGCGTTGATGCGGGTCAACCATGTCGGCGAGATCTGCGCGCAGGCGCTCTACGAGGGCCAGGCGCTGACCGCGCGCGACCCGGCGCTGGCCGAGCAGTTCCGCCGCGCCGCCGGCGAGGAGGCCGACCACCTCGCCTGGACTCGCGAGCGGATCGGCGAACTGGGCGCGCGCCCGTCGCTGCTCAACCCGCTGTGGTACGCTGGGGCCTTCGCGCTCGGCGCGCTGGCAGGGCGACTGGGCGACCGGGCGAGCCTGGGCTTCATGGCAGAAACCGAGCGCCAGGTGCAGGCGCATCTCGATCGCCACCTCGAGCGCCTGCCAGAGGCCGACCGGCGCTCGCGGGCGATCGTTCGCCGGATGAAGGAAGAGGAAGCCGGACACGCCGAGGCGGCGCTGCGCCTGGGCGCGGCCGAACTCCCGCGCCCGGTTCGCGGCGCGATGCGCGCCGCGGCAAGGCTGATGACCGGGTCGGCGCACTATATCTAGCGCCGTCTAGCGCCGGCCCTAGCCCCCTCTAGCGCCGGCCCTAGCCCCCTCTAGCCCCGGCCCTGGCCCCCTCTAGCCCCGGCCCTGGCCCCGCTGCACGGGTCGCGCGGCGCCGGCGCGACATGGCCTGCCCGGGCTCAACTCGGGGCCTGGCCAGCGGGCCAGCACGAGCGAGTCAGGGCATCGCTCGCGGGCCCGCGCCAGCGACGCACCAGCGAGTCAGTCCTCGACGATCGTCCACGCGAGGCTCAGTTCGGCGGTATGCGCGAGCATCGCCGAGGCCGAACAGTACTTGTCGTGCGACAGATGAATCGCCCGCTCGACGATGTTCGGCTTGAGGCTGCGGCCCCGGATCGTGAAGTCGAACCCGATTCGCGTGAAGACCTTCGGATCGGCCTCGGCGCGCTCGGCCACCAGCCGCACGTCGCAACCGCGCACGTCCTGACCGCTCTTCCTGAGGATCACGACCACGTCGTAGGCAGTGCACCCGCCGGTGCCGAGCAGCACCATCTCCATCGGGCGCGGGCCGAGATTGCGCCCTCCGCCCTCCGGGGCGCCATCCATCACGACGGCGTGACCGCTGCCCGTTTCGGCGACGAAACTCATCCCCTCGGGCCCGGTCCATTTCACATTGCATTCCATTTTTCGATCCTCGTACGGTCGATCGGCGGCCTGCCACGGCCGCGTGCACGCTGCCGGCACCCTGCGGACCGAAATGCTGCGTCGCAAGAATTAGAACGAAGTGCCTAATTCCAGCGATCCGAGTAGATCGGTCTTCTCGGAAATAGCCAAGAAAACACAACGAAAACAAAATGTTGCTCGCAGATCGCCGGGGCGGGCCCGATCTCCCCCGCCGATTTCCAATGTAGTGCTCGCGCAACAGGAGATCTTGCGACGCACAACCGCGCTCGCTATAGTTGGGTCATCGGATGTCCCTGACATCCCACCGATGTCTCCTCCACCCTCCTCCTTTGGTGGATTCGGCCCGAACCTCTGGTTCGGGCCTTTTTTATGCCGGTCGAGCCGCATTGCTTTTGACGGCGTGCCATGAGGCGCGCTAGAATATCAGGCTTTCCGCAAGCAGCCCTTGCCGCGCAGGGGCCGGCAGGCGCCGAGACAACAGCCGGGTCATCCAGGTTCAGGGTTCACCATGAAAACGTTTTCCGCCAAGCCGCTCGAAGTCAAGCGCGACTGGTACGTCGTCGACGGTTCCGAGAAGGTGCTCGGCCGTCTCGCTTCGAGCATCGCACACCGCCTTCGCGGCAAGCACAAGCCCGAATTCACCCCTCACGTTGACACGGGCGACTACATCGTGGTGGTCAACGCCGGGCAGATCCGCGTCACGGGCAACAAGGCCGAGGACAAGAAGTACTTCCGTCACAGCGGCTATCCCGGCGGCATCCGCGAGACGAACTTCGCGAAGATGCAGGCGAAGTTCCCCGGGCGTGCGTTGGAGAAGGCGGTGCGTGGAATGCTGCCCAAGGGTCCGCTCGGCTACGCGATGATCAAGAAACTCAAGGTGTACGCGGAGCCGACGCACCCGCACACCGCGCAACAGCCCCAGCCGCTCGAGCTCTGAGCGCTGCCAGACAAACACACGAAACCAAGGCGTTGAATCGATGATCGGCGATTACTACTACGGCACCGGCCGCCGCAAGTCCTCAGTGGCGCGCGTTTTCCTCAAGAAAGGCAAGGGGAAGATGGTCGTCAACGGCAAGGCGCTCGACACGTACTTCGCGCGCGAGACCGGGCGCATGATCGTGCGCCAGCCGCTGGTGCTCACCAGCCACCTCGACTCCTTCGACATCATGGTCAACGTCGCCGGTGGCGGCGAGTCGGGCCAGGCGGGCGCGGTGCGTCACGGCATCACGCGCGCCCTTCTCGACTACGACGAGACGCTCAAGCCGACGCTCTCGAGCGCGGGCCTGGTCACGCGCGATGCGCGCGAGGTCGAGCGAAAGAAGGTCGGCTTCCACAAGGCGCGGCGCCGCAAGCAGTTCTCCAAGCGCTGATCGCTTCGTCCGATCAGGGTGCTCGCAAGGCCGCCGCAAGGCGGCCTTTTCGTTCGCGACGTCGCGCGCCGCGGGCGCCGCGGGCTTCGTCGGGATCCTCGAGCAGGCTTGCCGCGGCCCGACCGAAACCTGCGCACTCGCGCCGGCCCCGGTGCTACCATGATCGCCCCGCGTATCCGACCGGCCCGCAACCTGGGCGGTCGCGACGGAGCGAACATTGAGGCTCAAGTTGCTGGCGCGCCGGTTCTCGGTGAGCGCGCCCCGCATGACCGTCCGCCGCCACGTGCCGTGGCCGTTGCGCGTGGCGACCACCGCTGCGATCGTGGTGGTCGCCGCAGCGACCGCGGTCTGGGCCTGGCGCGTGCTGGTGGGCGATCCGGCGCTGGAACGCAGGGTGCTCACCCAGCAGGTGCAGGAACTGGGCGCGCGACTCGCGACCGAGTCGGCCGAGCGCCAGCGCCTGCAGGCTCTGGCGAACTCGGCCGCGAGTCAGTCACTGGTCGAGCAGACCACCGCAGAGCGGCTGGCCGCCCAATTGCGCACGCTCGAAGCCGAGAACGCGCTGCTCAAGTCCGATCTCGCCTACCTCGAATCGCTCCTCCCCGCGGCCGGCGGGGACGGACTGATCTCGATCCGGCGCTTCGAGGTCGAGCCCGACGCGGCGCCCAGCCAGATGCGCTACAAGGCGCTGCTGATGCAGGGAGGCCGTTCGGAGCGCGACTTCGAGGGCGCGCTGCAGCTGGTCGTGAACACGCAGCAGGCCGGCAAGCGCGGCGTGCTCACGGTGCCGGCCGACTCGGCGGCGAGAAAGGGCGAGGGACTGCGCGTTGCCTTCAGGCGATACCAGCGGGTCGAAGGCATGTTCGAGGTACCGCCCGGGTCCGTGGTGACATCGGTGCAGATCAGGGTGCTCGAGGCGGGCGCGGTGCGCGCGCAACAAACGGTGACGATGTAGGGAGGGGAAGATGTTCGGACGAGGCAAGTCGGTTCAGGGGCCGATCGAGACGCTGATCGGGGCGGCCACCGTGGTCGAGGGTGACCTGCGTTTCAAGGGCGGGCTGCGGATCGACGGCGAGGTGCGCGGAAACGTGATCGCCAACGATGGCGAGCCGAGCATGCTGGTGCTCTCGGCGCGCGCGCGCGTGGTCGGCTCGGTGCATGCGGCCAGCGTCGTTGTAAACGGCACGATCGAGGGGCCGGTGCAGGCCGACGAGCTGATCGAGGTGCAGCCCGAGGCGAGGATCCGCGGCGGAATCCGCTACCGGGCGATCGAGATCCACCAGGGGGCGGTGATCGAAGGCACGCTGTCGCAGATCGAGGCCGAGCGCCCAGGGCTGAAGCTGGCGGCCAGCAAGGAGTGAGCCGGGCAGCCGATACCACCCCTGCGCCGGGCATCCGACCGACGGCATGACACCCGTGTTGGCAGGGTTTATCGGCGACGGCTACAATCGGGCAACTTTGGAGGATTTCGCATGAATGCTGTCGCCGAAATGCCGGCACCGCTGCTGTTCACCGACAGCGCAGCGGAGAAGGTTCGCCAGTTGATCGACGAGGAAGGCAATCCCGAGCTCAAGTTGCGCGTGTTCGTGCAGGGCGGGGGCTGCTCGGGTTTCCAGTACGGCTTCACCTTCGACGAGGAGTCGGGCGAGGACGACACCGTGATGCAGAAGAACGGCGTCACGCTGCTGATCGACGCGATGAGCTACCAGTACCTGATCGGCGCCGAGATCGACTTCAAGGAAGACCTCGAAGGAGCGCAGTTCGTGATCAAGAACCCTAACGCCCAGACGACCTGCGGCTGCGGTTCCTCGTTCACGGTCTGAGGACCTTCCGGCGCTCCCCGGAACGCTCGGGAGCGGCGTAGACCGCGCCCAGCAGCCGTTCGCCGCGCGCGCCGGTCACCGCAGGCAGGTTGCCCGGCAGGCCGGCCAGCCGGCGCGCCGCCAGCCACGCGAACGCCACCGCCTCCACTGCCTGCGGGTCGACGCCCAGCACGGCGGTGCTCGCCAACACCTCGTATGACCCGTCACCCGAGGCTTTGCCGGGGACCTGGTCCGGGTTTCGGCCCGTGCGCTCGCCCGAGTTGCGGCCCGCGCCATGGCCCGCCGCCGGATCCAGTGCCAGACGCAGGCGCCGCATCAACTCGGCGTTGCGCACCCCGCCGCCGCATCCGAACACCTGTTCTGCGCCGAAGGCCTTGCACGACGCCGCGATCGACTCGACCGTCAGCTGCAGCAGCGTCGACTGCACGCACTGCGGCGCGAGCCGCTCGAAACCGCGCGACAGGATCCGGTCGAGCCAGCGCAGGTTGAACAGATCGCGACCGGTGCTCTTGGGCGCCGGCAGGACGAAATATGGTTCGTCGAGCAGCGCCTCGAGCAGCGTCGTGTCGACCGCAGCGCCCGCGGCCCACTGCCCCTGCGCGTCGTAGGCCTGGCCCGTGTGGCGCGCACACCATTCGTCGATCAACACGTTGCCCGGGCCGCAGTCGTGGCCGCGAACCGGTTCGCCGGATGCGAGCAGCGACACGTTCGCGATCCCGCCGATGTTCAGGATCACCCGGCGCCGCGCCGGGTGCGAGAATGCCGCGGCGTGAAACGCCGGGACCAGCGGCGCGCCCTGGCCGCCGGCGGCGACGTCGGCGCTGCGAAAGTCGCAGATCACCGTCGCGCCGCTGAGTTCGGCGAGCAGCGCCCCGTCGATCAGCTGGATCGTGTAGCCCGATTCGGGCCGGTGGCGCACGGTCTGCCCGTGCGCGCCGATCGCCGCGACCTCGGGGCGGTACAGGTCGCCGGCGACCTGCGCGTAGAGAAGCGTCAGCGCGCGGCGCGCAAGTGCGCTGCGTTCGAGTTCGTTCGCGCCGCGCTGCTGCAGGGCGAGCAGTTCGCCGCGCAGTCCGTCGCCGATCGCGCGGCTCGCGAAGCCCAGCACTTGCGGCTGCTGCCGCGAAAAATCGACCAGCGCACCGTCGACCGCGTCGACGCTGGTGCCCGACATCAGGCCGAGATAGAGCTCGGTCATTGCCTGCGCAGTGTGCCGGCCGGGACCGGATCGCGAGCGTGCGCGAGGCGCGCGCTGACCGCGCTTTACTGGAAGCGCGCGACGAGCAGCGTATCGAAGCGCAGCATCTGCTCGCGCACGTCGGCCACCGCCCGCACCAGGCGCTTGCGCTCGGCGCCGTCGAGCGTGCGTCCCTCGGGCAGCGCGGCCGTCATCGGATTGACCTGTTCGCCGCGAATCGCGATCTCGTAGTGCAGGTGCGGACCGGTCGCCCAGCCTGTGCGCCCGACGTAGGCGATCGTGTCGCCCTGGCTCACGCGCGCACCCTTGCGCAGGCCCGTCGCGAACTCGTTCAGGTGGGCGTACAGCGTGCTGTGCTGGTTGCGGTGCTGGACGATGACGACGTTGCCGTAGCCGCGCTGCCGGCCGACGAACTCGACGACGCCGTCGGCCGTGGCGCGCACCTTGGTGCCGGTGGGCGCGCCGAAGTCGACACCGCGATGCGCGCGCCAGTCGCGGTGGATCGGGTGCAGCCGCGAGTTGCTGAAGCCGGAAGTGACGCGGCTGAATTCGAGCGGGTTGCGAAGGAAGGCCTTCTTCAGGCTGCGCCCTTCGAAGCTGTAGTACTCGCCGCGCCCCTCGTTGCCGAACCAGAACGCGTCGTAGGTCTTGCCGTTGTTCACGAACTCCACCGCCAGCACCCGGCTTCCGACGGCGGAGTCGAGCGAATCGGCCTCGCGGATCGTCTCGTAAACGACGCGAAGCCGATCACCCTTGCGCAGGTCGCGCTGGAAGTCGATGTCGCCTCCGAAGATGTCGGCGATCTTTATCGCCACCAGTTCGGGGATGCCGGCCTCGTCGGTGGCGGCGAACAGCGATGAGCGGATCTCGACGCTGCGCACTTCCACCGAACGCTCCAGGGGGATCGGCGTCTCGGAGGCGGTGAACGCGTCGCCGTCGCGGCGGATCTCGATGCGCGCGGGCTGCGAGTCGGCAACGTCGTCGATCGAACCCAGCCGGTAGGCGTACCTGAGCACTCTCCCGGCGGCGTCGACCTCGGCCTGAGCGCTGCGACCGGCGCGAAGCTGCAGGACCTTGCGGGCGACCGGGTCGGCCGACGCGAAGCGCAGGAAACCGGGATCGGTGGCGCCCAGGCGGCTCAGCAGCTGCGCCAGCGTGTCGCCGCGTCGGATCGTTTCGGTCTGGGCGAAGCTCTCGATCGGATCGGGCGCGGCGATCGTGATCGCGAGCGGTTCGACGACGCGCTCGATCTCGGGGATCTCGGATTGCGTGAGCGGAGCGACGCCGAATGCCGTGACTGCGCCCAGGGCGCTGACGACTGCAGTGGCGATCGCGACCTGTTTGAATCGGCGTGAGTGGTGCATTGTTCCGGAAGTCTAGGGATGGAGTCTTCGCGTCGGATAGAATCCCCCGCCGGCCCGGTGCGACAATGGCCCGGTGCGACAATGTGCCCCGCCGGCGAAAACGCGATTCTAAAGCAAAACACGAGCTGCGCTACCCCCATCCGAGATGAAAGCCGACAATCCACGGACCGAAGGTTCCGCGAGAACCGCCCCCGCGGCGAGCGAATCGGCGCGCGAGGCACTCGCGGTGTCGCTGCGCGGGTGCGACGAGTTGCTGATCGAGTCCGAATGGCTCGCAAAGCTCGCGCGCAGCGAGGCCACGCGCCGGCCTCTGCGGATAAAGCTCGGACTGGATCCGACCGCCCCCGACCTGCACCTCGGGCACACCGTCGTGCTGAACAAGATGCGCCAGTTGCAGGATCTTGGCCACACGGTGATCTTCCTGATCGGCGATTTCACCGCGATGATCGGCGACCCCTCCGGGCGCAACGCCACGCGTCCGCCGCTCACCCGCAAGCAGATCGAGGACAACGCCAAGACCTACTTCAGTCAGGCCAGCCTCGTGCTCGATGCCGAACGCACCGAGATCCGGTACAACTCCGAGTGGAGCGATCCGCTGGGCGCGCGCGGGATGATCGAACTGGCGGCGAAGTACACGCTGGCGCGGATGCTCGAGCGCGACGACTTCACGAAGCGCTATCGCGGCGGGCTGCCGATCTCGATCCACGAGCTGCTCTACCCGCTCATGCAGGGCTACGACTCGGTCGCGCTCGCAAGCGACATCGAGCTCGGCGGCACCGACCAGAAGTTCAACCTGCTGGTCGGGCGCGAACTGCAGCGCGAATACGGGCAGCAACCGCAGTGCATCCTGACGATGCCGCTGCTCGAGGGGCTCGACGGCGTCGAGAAGATGTCCAAGTCCAAGGGCAACTACGTCGGGATCACCGAAGCGCCGGGCGAGATGTTCGGCAAGCTGATGTCGATCTCGGACGACCTGATGTGGCGTTACTACGAGTTGCTGTCGATGCGCCCGATGGCTGAAATCGAAGCGCTGCGCGAGCAATGCTCGCGAGGTCGAAATCCGCGCGACGCGAAGGTGGCGCTCGGGCAGGAGATCGTCGCAAGGTTTCACTCCAAGCGTGCGGCCGACGACGCGCTCGCCGAGTTCGAGGCGCGGTTTCGCCAGGGCGCGATCCCGAGCGACATCGCCGAGGTCGTGCTCGCCGGCGCGCCGATCCCGATCGGGCAGGTCCTCAAGCAGGCCGGCCTCGCGCCGTCCACCTCGGAGGCATTGCGCAACCTCGAGCAGGGCGGCGTGCGCGTGGACGGCGAGCGGGTGAGCGACAAGGGGCTCGCGCTCGCCGCCGGCAGCTACGTCGTGCAGGTCGGGAAACGTCGTTTCGCGCGCGTGACGATCAGCTAGGACGGCAGCGGTGATCGGATTGCTGCAGCGCGTGTCGAGGGCGCACGTCGTGGTCGCCGGGCAGACCGTGGGCGAGATAGCGAGCGGCCTGGCGGTGCTGCTGTGCGCCGAGCGTGGCGACACGCCGCGCGAGGCCGACCTGCTGCTGGCGAAGCTGCTGTCGTATCGCGTGTTCGCCGACGAAGAAGACCGGATGAACAGGTCGCTGCGCGATCTGGGCGACGGGGGCGGCTTGCTGCTGGTGCCGCAGTTCACCCTGGCAGCCGACACGCGCACCGGCGCGCGACCGAGTTTCACCCCGGCGGCGGCGCCGCAGATCGCCTCTGAGCTGTTCGCGCACTTCGTCGCCGCCGCGCGGCGCGAGCATTCGCCGGTCGAAACCGGTATCTTCGGAGCGCAGATGGAGTTGCACCTGATCAACGACGGACCGGTCACGTTCTGGCTGCAGTGCGCGCCAGCGGCCGGGAAGGAGACGCGATGAAAGTTCATAGCGAGTCGTTCGCCGATGGCGAAAGCATTCCCGCCGAGTTCGCGTTCGCGCGCATCGACCCCAAGCACCGGGTGGCGCTGTCGAACAACCGCAACCCGCATCTGGCCTGGGACGAGGTGCCCGAGGGAACAAGGTCGTTCGCGATCGTCTGTCACGACTACGACGTGCCCTCGAGTCCGGAGGACGTCAACAAGGACGATCGCGAGGTGCCGGCGTCGCTGCGCCGGGTTGACTTCTTCCACTGGGTGCTGGTGGACCTTCCGCCCGAGACGCGTTCGGTCGCCGCCGGCGAGTACTCGGACACTGTCACGCCCAAGGGCAAGAGCGGACCCGCCACAAGACACGGCGCTCGCCACGGAGTGAACGACTACACCGCCTGGTTCGCCGGCGACCACGACATGGAGGGCGATTACTTCGGATACGACGGGCCGTGTCCGCCGTGGAACGATTCGATCGTCCACCACTATGTGTTCACCGTCTACGCCCTCGACGTGGCCGAGTTGCCGCTCGCCGGACGCTTCGCGGGCGAAGCCGCGCGCCGCGAGATCGCAAGGCACTCCCTCGCGAGTGCGTCGATCACCGGGACCTACACGCTCAATCCGAAGCTCGCGCGATGACGCGAGCAGGGGCCGACGGCGCGACAGCCGCGCCGCTCGGCCAGGACACCGAACTGATCCTGGTGCGCCACGGCGTCACCGCCTGGAATCGCGAGCGGCGCTTCCAGGGTCACACCGATCCGGGGCTGGACGACGAGGGACGCGAGCAGGCGCGCAGGACCGCGTCGCGGCTCGCGTCCGAGAAGGTGCACGCGCTCTATGCCAGCGACCTGGGTCGTGCCTGGCACACTGCCGCGCCGCTCGCTCGGGCGCTGGGCCTGCCGGCGCGAGCGGACAGCGCGCTTCGCGAGCGGCGCTACGGCGCGTTCGAAGGCCGCAGCCACGACGAACTGATGCGCGACGAACCGCGAGCCTTCGAGCGCTGGGAGCACCGTGACGCGGATTTCGAGCTCCCGGGCGGCGGAGAGTCGCTGCGCGCGTTCAACGCAAGGGTTCTCGCCTTCGTGAGGGCGCTACCGCGACGACATCGCGGCGAGCGCGTCGTGGCCGTCACCCACGGCGGCGTGCTCGACTGCGTCTACCGGCTTGCGACCGGAATGACGCTGGAGGCGCCCAGGACGCACGCGCTGCTCAACGCCAGCATCAACCGGATCGGCTGGCGCAACGGCCGCTTCGCGGTGCTGGGCTGGGGCGACGTCTCGCACCTGTCGGACGCACTCGACGACATCGAGGCCCGCGCCTGAGCGGGCGTCGCCGGGCCCTGGCGGTAGAATCGCGGCCGCGTACGCCCGAGAAACGAATCACGCAATCCAAGGATCTCCATGTTCGATCGAAGCGTAGGAATCGCCCAGGTGGACCCCGAGCTGTGGAGCGCGGTGCAGCTCGAGAATCTCCGGCAGGAACAGCACATCGAGCTGATCGCGTCGGAGAACTATGCCAGTCCGGCGGTGATGGCCGCGCAGGGCTGCCAGATGACCAACAAGTACGCAGAGGGCTACCCCGGCAGGCGCTACTACGGCGGTTGCGAGCACGTCGACGTCGCCGAGCAGCTCGCGATCGACCGGGTCAGGCAGATCTTCGGCGCCGAGGCGGCCAACGTGCAGCCCAACTCCGGCTCGCAGGCCAACCAGGCCGTGTTGCTGGCCTTCCTCCAGCCCGGCGACACGATCATGGGAATGAGCCTGGCCGAGGGCGGTCACCTGACCCACGGGATGGCGCTCAACATGTCGGGCAAGTGGTTCAAGGTGGTGTCCTATGGCCTGGACCGCGACGAGGCGCTCGACTACGAGGCGATGGAGCGCACCGCGCGCGAGACGCGACCGAAGCTGATCATCGCCGGCGCGTCGGCCTACGCGCTGCGCATCGACTTCGAGCGTTTCGCGAAGGTCGCGCGCGAAGTGGGTGCGATCCTCATGGTCGACATGGCGCACTACGCCGGCCTGATCGCGGCGGGCGAATACCCGAATCCGGTCCCGCACGCCGACGTCGTGACCTCGACCACGCACAAGAGCCTGCGCGGACCCCGCGGCGGGATCATCCTGATGAAATCGCGCCACGAGAAGGCGATCAACTCGGCTGTCTTCCCCGGACTGCAGGGCGGACCGCTGATGCACGTGATCGCCGCCAAGGCGGTCGCGTTCAAGGAGGCGCTCGACCCTTCGTTCAAGCGCTACCAGCAGCAGGTGATCGTCAACGCGCGCGTGCTCGCCGAAACGCTGGTCGAGCGCGGGCTGCGCATCGTCTCCGGGCGCACCGAGTCGCACCTGATGCTGGTCGACCTGCGGCCCAAGGGGATCACCGGAAAGGCGGCCGAAGCGGTGCTGGGTAGCGTGCACATCACCTGCAACAAGAACACGATCCCGAACGATCCCGAGAAGCCGCTGGTGACCAGCGGCGTGCGGCTGGGTTCGCCCGCGATCACCACTCGCGGCTTCGGCCAAGCCGAGGCCGCGAAGGTGGGCCACCTGATCGCCGATGTGCTCGACGCGCCGCACGACGAGCCGACGATCGGGCGCGTGCGTGCGGCGGTGGCGGAGCTGACCGCGAGGTTTCCGGTCTATCGTTGACGGGATGACAACGGCCGCGCGGGGCCGATCGCGCGCCGCGCAACAATCAGGAACCGCACGATGCGCTGCCCTTACTGCGAGAACGACGACACGCAGGTGATCGACAGCCGCGTCACCGACGACGGCGACAGCGTGCGCCGCCGCAGGCGGTGCACCGCCTGCGACAAGCGATTCACGACCTACGAGCGCGTCGAGCTGACGATGCCCGCGGTGGTGAAGAAAAACGGTTCGCGCGCCGAGTTCGACGCCGGCAAGCTGCGCGCGTCGCTGCAGCTGGCGTTGCGCAAGCGCCCAGTGAGCGCCGAGCAGGTGGAGTCGGCGGTACAGCGGATCGAGGAGCGGGTGATCGCGTTGGCGGTGCGCGAGTTGGCCAGCGAGCGCATCGGCGAGATGGTGATGCGCGAATTGAAGCGGCTCGACAAGATCGGATACGTGCGCTTCGCGTCCGTCTATCGCAGTTTCGAGGACGTCGACGAATTCGCCGAGGCGGCCAGGGAAGTCAAGCCCAGGCGCGCGCGGCGCTGAACGCGAAGCCGCGGCCCCGGGCCGGGGCTCGCCGGTTCAGGCACGCGGAGCGCATTCAGCCGTGCCGGGGGCGTTCAGCCGCGCTTTCTGGCGGCGTCGCGGATCTGCGAGAGCGTGAGATTCGGGGTAAGCGCCTCGGGGTCCACCTTCAGGTGGATCACCGCGGGCTTGTGATGCGTGGCGACGAACTCGCGCGCCGCGTCGAGCGCGGGCGCAAAGCCGGTGGTGGTCGCGACGCTCGCTCCGAAGGCGCCAAACGAGCGTGCGAAGTCGGCGAAGTCGGGATTGCGCAGTTCGGTACCCAGGACGCGGTCGGGGAACTCGCGCTCCTGGTGCATGCGGATCGTCCCGTACATGCCGTTGTCGAACACGATCACGACGAATCCGGCGTCGTACTGCACCGCGGTGGCGAGTTCCTGCGCGGTCATCAGGAACTCGCCGTCTCCGGCCAGGCACACGATGCTGCGTTCGGGCTGCGCGATCGCCGCGGCGACCGCGCCCGGGAGCCCCGCGCCCATCGCGCCGGAAGTCGGCGCGATCTGCGAGCGGGTCATTCCCGCCCCGCGCGCGGCAAGAGGCGCGTAGCGCCAGAACCGGTGTGCCCAGGTGGCGAAGTTGCCCGCCCCGTTGGTCAGGATCGTGTCCCGCGGCATCCGTTCGCGCAACGTGCGCATCACCTCCCAGAGATCGAGCGCGGGCGCGAGCGTACGCATCGCGGGCGGGCGTTCCTGCCAGGCGTCGTACTCGGAGCGCGCCGAGGCAACGTCCTGCGCCCAGACCGCCGACTCGACACGCAGGTTGCGCAGTTGCGCGGCGAACTCAGGCATTCCCGCGTTGATCATCAGCGCGCCCTGATAGACCCGGCCGAGTTCCTCTGCGCCGGCGTGAACGTGCACCAGGGTTTGCGCCGGAACCGGAGCGTCGAACAGCGTGTAACCGGAAGTGGTCATCTCGCCGAGTCGAGGCCCGATCGCGAGCACGAGGTCGGATGCGCGCACGCGCGCCGCCAGCGCGGGATTGATCCCGATGCCGACGTCGCCGACGTAGTTGGGGTGGTGGTTGTCGAACAGATCCTGGAATCGGAACGCGCAGCCGGCCGCAAGCCGGTTCGACTCGACGAAGACGCGCACGTCGTCGCAGGCGCGTGGCGTCCAGCCGCTGCCGCCGAGCATCACGAACGGGCGCCTGGCGTGCGCGAGCATCTCCCGCAGGCGATCGAGCTGCTCGCGGGTCGCCGCGGCGCGCACCGGACAGTAGCGCCCGGTATCGGCCACCGCCGCCTTCGCGGCGAGCATGTCCTCTGGAAGCGCGAGGACCACCGGTCCCTGGCGGCCGCTTGTCGCGGTCTGGAAAGCATGCGCGAGGTACTCGGGGATGCGATCGGCGCGATCGATCTGCGCGACCCACTTGGCCATCTCGCCGAACATCCGCCGGTAGTCGATCTCCTGGAAGGCCTCGCGTTCGACGAAGTCGTTGCCGACCTGTCCGATCAGGACGATCATCGGCGAGGAATCCTGGCGCGCGGTGTGGATGCCGATCGCCGCGTTGCTCGCACCGGGGCCGCGGGTGACCGCGAGCACTCCTGGCTTGCCGGTGAGTTTCGCGTAGGCGTCGGCCATGAACGAGGCGCCGCCCTCCTGGCGGCAGATCACGAAGCGGATCGACTCGCGGTGGCGGTACAGGCCGTCGAGCACGCCGAGGTAGCTCTCGCCAGGCACGCCGAAGATCGTGTCCACCTCGTGAACGGCGAGCGCGTCGGCGAGGATCTGCCCGCCGGTGCGGGGCGCGGCGCCGGGTGGCGAGGATGCGGTCATGCTCGGGTCTCTCCGTGGTGTGGGCGCTGTAGCCTGAGGTTCGTGGGGAAGGTTTGCCGGGATCGCTCGGGGCAACGCCTGGAGAGCGTTGCCGGCCAGGTCTCGCGCGACGTCGGCTGCGCCGCTAGCGTGTGAGCCTGAACGCGCCGCTGAAGCCGACCGTGACGCGCGAACGCCCCGGTTCGAGCGGCACGGCGACCGACTCGGCGCTTGCCGCGACCGCCGAGCGCATCTGCGCCAGCGGCGTCGGCAACGAAGGCGAGTCCGTCGTGTAGTTGGCCTCGACCAGGTCCGCCCCGGCGTAGCCGAGCGCGATTGCCGCGGCGCGCGCCTTGTCGCGGAAGTTCTTTGCCGCTTCGCTGGTGAGTTCGCTCTCGGTGCGCTCGCGCGCGGCTTGCGAGAGGCGAAACCCGACCGAAGCGACCTGCATCCGTGCAGACAGCGTCGCGGTGGCGCGCGAGATCGCCGTCACGTCGCTCGATTCGGCGATCAGCTCGGCGCGCACGCGCCAGCCCTCGATCCGTCCGTCGCGCGCATGGCGCGGGTAGGTGCCGTACTGGCCCGAGCGCACGATCAGCGCGGCGTCGCGCCTGAGGTCGGCGAGCGCCGATTCAAGCACGCGGTTCACTGCGGACTGCAGCGGACCAGGCTGCGCGCCCTCTTGTTCGACGCGAAACACCGCGACCGCGACGTCGTCGCTCACTTCACGGCTGGCGTCGGCTTGCAGGCGCAGCAGCGGCGCGCCCGCCTCGTTCGCCGCGGCGCTGGACGGCTGCGCGAGAAGCGCGCCGGGCAGCAATGCGACGAACGCCGCTGCGAGCGCGGCTGGCTGTTGACATGTTCATCTTGCGCTGTCGGGAACGGTCCAATGGTAACCGGTCGCAGTCGTTACAATCGATTCCACGATGTTCACTCCCGCCGATCACCAATTCATGACCCGCGCGCTCGAACTCGCGGCGCGGGGGCTCCATACCGCCACGCCGAACCCGCGCGTGGGCGCCGTCATCGTCAAGGACGGCGAGATCGTGGGCGAAGGCTGGCACAGGCGCACGGGCGAGCCGCATGCCGAGATCGTCGCGCTGGCGCAGGCCGGAAGGCGGGCGCGCGGCGCGACCATGTACATCACGCTCGAGCCTTGCAGCCACTTCGGGCGCACGCCGCCGTGCGTCGATTCGCTGATCGAGGCACACGTCGCGCGCGTGGTCAGCGCGATGGAGGACCCCAACCCGCGCATCAACGGCCGCGGCCTGGCGCGCTTGCGCGAGTCGGGGGTCGACGTGCGCTGCGGACTCCTGCAACAGGAGGCCGAAGAACTCAACGTCGGGTTCGTCTCGCGGATGACGCGCGGCCTTCCCTGGGTCCGCCTCAAGGTGGCCGCCAGCCTCGACGGGCGCACCGCGCTGCGCAACGGCACGAGCCAGTGGATCACCGCCGAACCGGCGCGCGTCGACGGGCACGCGTGGCGTGCGCGCGCCTGCGCGCTGCTCACCGGGATCGGCACGGTGCGCGACGACGACCCGCGCATGGACGTGCGCCATGTCCGGACCGAGCGCCAGCCGCTGAAGGTGCTGGTCGATTCGCGGCTCGAGGTCGACCTGCAGGCGGCGATCCTGCGCGGCGGCAACGCGCTGGTCGCCTGTGCGATCGAGAACCCGCAGAAAGTGGCCGAACTGCGCGATCGCGGCGTCGAGGTCATCCGGATCGCCAACGAACGCGGCAAGGTCGATCTCCCCGCGCTGCTGCGCGAACTCGCCGCGCGCAACCTCAACGAGGTCCATGTCGAGGC
>JAHDXY010000422.1 GCA_023384005.1 Burkholderiaceae bacterium
ATCAGCTTGCGCAGCCGCGAGATCTGCACGTCCAGGCTGCGGTCGAAGGCCGAGTATTCGCGCCCGCGTGCCAGCAGCATCAGTTTTTCGCGCGACAGCGCAACGCGCGGATGCCGGGCGAAGACCTTGAGCACCGCGAACTCGCCGCTGGTGAGCGGCACCGGGACGCCCGAGCGCACCAGCGTGCGCATCGCCAGATCGAGGGTGAACGGACCGAAGTTGAACTCGCCGCCTTCGAGCGACGGCGCGCCGGGGGCGTCGGCCGCGGGCTGGCGACGAAGCACCGCGTGGATCCGCGCCAGCAGTTCGCGCGGGTTGAACGGTTTGGCGAGATAGTCGTCGGCGCCCATTTCAAGACCGACGATCCGGTCGACGTCGTCGCCCTTGGCGGTGAGCATGATGACCGGCGTCGCGTCGTTCGCGCCGCGCAGTCGGCGCACGATCGACAGTCCGTCCTCGCCGGGCATCATCAGGTCGAGGATGATCAGATCGAAAGGCTGGCGCTGCATGAGGCGATTCATCGCCGGCGCATCGGCTGCCAGGCTGACCTCGAACTGGTTCTCGCTCAGGTAGCGGCGCAGCAGCTCGCGCAGCTTCGGGTCGTCGTCGACGACCAGCAGGTGGCGTTCACGGTTGTTCATGACCGAAATCATACCGACGCGGCCGCTCGCCTGGCGACTGTCGCCGCGAGCGGCTTACGCTTTGTTACAGCGATTACTCGCCAGAGCGTGTCGGCGCGCCACCGTGGCGCCTAGAATGCCGCAATGGATCGGATGCGACTTCGACGGCGCGCCGTGCTTCGCGCGGCAGGGGCGCTGCTCGCTCTGGGCTTCGCGTCGGGAGGCTTCGCGATGCCGCCGCTCGCGCGGATGGACGACGACGATCGGCAGCAGCTTCGGCAAGAGCTTCGCCAGCAGGAGCGGGCGCGCGCACGGGCACAACGGCTCCAGCCGCAAGGCGGCGGGGAGGCAGGCGCCGGGCAGTGGGGCCCGCCGCGGGGCGCGCATCGCCAGCCGATGCCCCCGCAGTGGCAAGGACAGCCCGAGCAATGGCAGGGACATCCCGGCCCGGCCTTTCGACAGCGCGAGGGTGCGAACGAGCGCCAGAGGCTGTCTCCCGAGGAACGTCAGCAGTTGCGCGAACAGCTGCGCGAGCGTCAGGGCGGTTCGCGGCGCTGATCCGCTTGCGCGCCTCGCCCGCAGGCGCGGCTCCTCTAGAATTACAGTCATGATGAAAGACGCCCTACCGATCGGCGCCGGTTCGCACCGATGTTGATCGCGATCGAAACCTCTTCGCCGCTTTGCTCGGTCGCGCTGGCGCGGATGGACCGGGGTGAGCTGCGGTGCACTTCGCGCGTCGAGGGCCCGGGCATCGAGACGTCCAGGCGCGTCCTGGCAATGATCGAGTCGCTGCTCGACGAGGCTGGACTCGCGCGCGACGCGCTCGAGGCGATCGCGTTCGACGCCGGGCCGGGATCCTTCACAGGGCTTCGAATCGGCTGCGGCGTCGCGCAGGGTCTCGGCTACGCGCTGTCGGTGCCGCTAGTGGCGGTGCCGTCGCTCGAAGTGCTCGCGGTGGCTGCACGTTTGTCGTCGGCAGCGCTCGATCCGGTGCGTGCCACGGCGGGTGCGGGCGACGAACCGCAGTTTCCCGCGGGGGTGCTGGTCGCGAGCGACGCGCGAATGGGCCAAGTCTACGCCTGCGCCTATCGCGACCTGGGCGGGCGTCTTCGTGCCCGGGACGAGATCGCGGTGTACGACCCACCGCAGGCGTTGCGCTACTTCGGGCAGGTGCTCGATCGCGAGAAGCTCGAACCGGCGTCGGTGCTCGTGGCGGGAGGAGGGTTCGGCGCCGCGGCGATCCTCGATCAATGGGTCGCGCGCGCTGGTTTCGCACGCGCGCCGCACGAGTGGCCCGACGCGGTCACGCTGGCCCGGCTCGCATATGCGCGTTTGGCAGCGGGCGAGACGGTAGCGGCACAGGATGCCGGGCCGCTGTACGTCCGCGACAAGGTCGCACTGGACGTCGACGAACAGCGCGCGCTGCGCACGAAAGCCGGACCGTGAGTGCGAACCCGTCGCCTGCTGCGTTCGGGAGCTGGTTTCCGAGGCCGATGCTTCGAAGCGATGTGACGCGCGTCATGCAGATCGAGCGCGAGATCTTTCCCTTTCCCTGGACCGAGGGCAACTTCATCGACTCGCTGCGCTCGGGATACGATGCCTGGTTGTTCGAGGATGATCGGGAGATCGTCGGATATGCGGTCGTGATGTGGTTGCCCGACGAAGTCCATCTGCTGAACCTGAGCGTGGTGTCTTCGCTCCAGGGCAGAGGGTTCGGCCGCGCCGCGCTGGATTGGTTGTCGGAGTGCACGGCGCGGCGCGGCGCGCGAACGATGCTGCTCGAGGTGCGCCCGTCGAACGTTCGCGCGTTGCGGCTGTACGAATCGGCGGGCTTCGAACGAATCGGCCTGCGCAGGAACTATTACCCCTCGTACGGCAACTCCCGGGAGGACGCGCTGGTGCTGCAGCGCAGGCTTGGCGATGGATGAGACGCGGCGCCGCGCGTGGAGCGCGCTCGAACTCGGCCCGCTGTGGCGGTTGCGGGACCACGGACGCAGTGCGTCGGCGATCGAGGCAGGCGAGGACGAGGCGCAGGCTGCGCCCCCGGCGGGTGCCGCCGCCCTTGCGCAGGACCTCGGGCGGCTGCGCGAGCAGGTGGCGTCGTGCCGCGCTTGCGGACTGTGCGAGTCCCGCACGCAGACAGTATTCGGCGTCGGCCCCGACCGAGCGCGGTGGATGGTCTTGGGCGAGGCGCCGGGCGCCGAAGAGGACGCGCGCGGCGAGCCGATTGTCGGGCAGGCGGGCAA
>JAHDXY010000423.1 GCA_023384005.1 Burkholderiaceae bacterium
GGGTCCCGAGGCCGGCCTGGAAGTTCTTCGCCGCCAGCATCCGTTCGAAGAGATCGCGCGGCAGCGGTTCGCCGGTGTCGATGTGGGCCGTCATCGCGCGGACGTTGTCCCACTCCCAGCAGAAGTTCTCCATGAACTGGCTGGGCAGCTCGACCGCGTCCCACTCGACTCCGGCGATTCCCGACACCGGCAGATCGTCGACCCGCGTGAGCATGTGGTGCAGCCCGTGGCCGAACTCGTGAAACAGCGTGATCACGTCGTCGTGCCTGAGCGTGGCCGGCTTTCCGCCGACCGGGCCCTGGAAGTTGCACACGAGGTAGGCGACGGGCGTTTGCACGCCCGCGGGCAGCAGCCGTCGCGAACGTGCGTCGTCCATCCACGCGCCGGGGCGCTTGCCGTTGCGCGCGTACAGGTCGAGGAAGAACTGCCCGACCAGTGCGCCGTCGCGTTCGATCCGGTGAAAGCTCACCTGCGGGTGCCAAGTCTGCGCCGTGTCCTGCGAGATCCGCACGCCGAACAGACCTTCGACCAGTTCGAACAGGCCCGAGAGCACGCGAGGCAGCTGGAAGTAGCGCTTGACCTCCTGGTCGGAGAACGAGTAGCGCTGCTCCTTTAGCTTCTCGCTCGCCCAGGCGAAGTCCCACGCGTCGAGCGAAGGCAGGCCGAGGTCGTCGCGTGCGAAGGCGCGCAGTTCGGCCACGTCGCGCTCGGCGAAAGGCCGCGCCCGGCGTGCAAGGTCGCGCAGGAAAGCGATGACCTGTTCGGGCGAATCGGCCATCTTCGGGACCAGCGAAACCTGGGCGAAGTCGTCGTAACCGAGCAGCGTCGCCTCCTCGTGGCGCAGCGCGAGCAACTCGTCGATCAGCCGCGCGTTGTCGAGCGCGGCGCGCCGGTCCGCTTCCTCGGGCGCCGCGGCGAGTTCCGAGGCGCGCGTCGAGTAGGCACGATAGAGCGTCTCGCGCAACGCGCGGTCGTTTGCGTACTGCATGACCGGCAGATAGCAGGGCATCTGCAGCGTGAGCTTGTAGCCTTGTTCGCCATCGGTTTCGGCGCGCTCGCGCGCCGCCTGCTGCACGTCCTGCGGCACGCCTTCCAGGTGCGCCGCGTCCGCGATCGTCAGCCCGTAGGCATCGGTGGCGTCGAGGACGTTTTCCGAGAACTTCTGTCCCAGCGCCGCCTGGCGTTCGGCCAGTTCCATGAAGCGCTCGCGCTGCGGCGATTCGAGCTCGACCCCGCCCAGGCGAAACGCCTGCAGGGCGAGTTCCACTGCACGCCTGCGCCCGGGCGCGAGCGCGGCGAACGCAGCGGACTCGCGCAGCGCGAGGTACTTCGCGTAGAGCTCGCGGTTCTGTCCGACTTCGGTCCAGAACTGCGTCACTCTCGGCAGATTCTCGTTGTACGCGGCACGCAGCTCGGGCGTGTCGGCCACCGCGTTCAGGTGCCCGACGACGCCCCAGGCACGCGCCAGGCGCTCGCTCGTGTCCTCGAGCGGCTCGACGAAGCCTTCCCAGCTGGCCGGGGTCGCTTCTTCGCTGGCGAGCGCGATCGCCGCGCGTGCCTGCGCCAGCAAGACGTCGAGCGCCGGCGTGATCAGCGCGGGCGAGAAATCGCCGAACCTTGGCAGGCCGGAGAAATCGAGCAGGGCGTTCGCGTTCCCGGAGTCGGCGCGGCTGCTGTCGTCGGTCGGCATCAGGGCTTTCCCGTCTTCGCGATCGGCGCGGCGATCGGAGTTCTGGGCGCGTCGCCGACCGGCGCATCGGTCCTGGTTTCGATCTGGGTATTCATCGGTTCCTCCTGTACGGGCGCTTCATCGGCCCGCAGTTCGCGCCGCGGCGCGCTCGGCCGCTTCCATCGTGTTGACCAGCAGCATCGCACGGGTCATCGGCCCGACCCCGCCGGGCACCGGCGTGATCGCGCCGGCCACCGCGAGCACGCCGTCGAAATCGACATCGCCGCACAGCTTGCCGGCGTTCGGGCCGTCGGGGATCCGGTTCATCCCCACGTCGATCACCACCGCCCCGGGTTTGACCATGTCGGCGGTGATCATCCTCGCCTTGCCGACCGCGGCCACCAGGACGTCGGCCCGGCGGCAGTGCGCGGCCAGGTCGCGCGTCCGGCTGTGGCAGATTGTGACGGTGGCGTTGCGCTGCAAGAGCAGCATCGCCTGCGGCTTGCCGACGATATTGCTGCGACCGACGACGACTGCCTCGGCGCCGGCGAGTTCGACCCCGGCGTGCTCGAGTATCTTCATCACGCCATAGGGCGTGCACGGCAGGAATCGCGGCGATCCGGTCATCAGTGCGCCGGCGTTCGCGACGTGAAAACCGTCGACGTCCTTGTCCGGCGCGATCGCCTCGATCACGCGGCGCTCGTCGATCTGTCGCGGCAGCGGCAGCTGCACGAGGATGCCGTGAATGGTGGGGTCCGCGTTGAGGGCGTCGATGCGCGCGAGCAGCGCCGCCTGCGTCGTGTCGGCGGGCATGCGCTCGAGAACCGAGCGGATCCCCGACTCCTCGCAGTCCTTGACCTTGTTGCGAACGTAGACCGACGAGGCGGAGTCGTCGCCCACAAGTATCACGGCCAGCCCGGGCTGGGTCGAAGCGGCGCGAAGCGCAGCCGCGCGTGCGCCGACTTCGGCGCGGATCCGTCGCGCCAGCGCGGCGCCGTCGATGATTGTCGCAGTCATGATCGTCCCGAGTGAGAAGTCCCTGGAATAGCCGCGCTCGACCAGTGCGCGAGCGGTGTCCGGGCGTAACTTTACAGCACGCTCCACGCACCCTATAATCGCGGGCTTGCTTGGGGGGTATAGCTCAGCTGGGAGAGCGCTTGCATGGCATGCAAGAGGTCAGCGGT
>JAHDXY010000424.1 GCA_023384005.1 Burkholderiaceae bacterium
GATCGCGCCGAACACCAGCACGATCGCCAGTGCGGTGAGCAGCGAGCGGGCGCGGATGCGCTTGATCGCCGCCGCGAAGGCTCCTTCGGTGGCGACGGTGAAGCGGCGCACCTCGTAGGGTTCGCGTGCGTAGGCCTGCACGATCTGGATCGCCCCGAGCGTCTCGCCGGCCAGCGCGCTGGTGTCGGCGACGCGGTCCTGGCTCGCGCGCGAGAGCTTGCGCACGCGCCGCCCGAACACGAGGATCGGCAGCACGACGAGCAGCAATAGGCCGACCACCATCGACGCGAGCGACGGACTGGTCACGACCAGCATCACGATGCCGCCGGCGAAGAGCAGCGAGTTGCGCAGCCCGAGCGAGATGCTCGTGCCGATCAGCGTCTGGATCAGCGTCGTGTCGGCGGTCAGCCGCGAGAGCACCTCGCCGCGCTTGAGCGTCTCGAAGAAACCGGGGTCCTGACGCAGCACCTGCTGGTAGACCGCGTTGCGAAGGTCGGTGGTGACCCGCTCGCCCAGCCAGGACACGAAGTAAAAACGCACCGCCGTGCCGAGCGCGAGCACCACGGCGACCGCAAACAGGCCGACGAAGGCGGCGTTGACCTCGCCGGCGGTGTTCGCGTCGGGCGTGCTCAGGCGCTGTGCGGCGAACCCGAGGTCGATCATGTCGCGAAACGCGACCGGAATCGCCAGCGCCGCTGCGGCCGCGACGAGCAGCGCGCACGCGGCCGCCGCGACGCGCCAGCGATAAGGACGCAGAAACGGCAGCAGCGCGCCGAGCACCCCGAGGGCGCTGCGCGCCTGCACCGGTTCGGTCGATTCCGCGCTCACGGCGCCATCGTAGCGCGTGCCGCCGCGAGGCACCCCAGCGCGCGGATCGCTGCGAGCTGCGCCGCGATCGCGTTCTCGACCGGGGCCGGGTTGTACCCGGGCCGGCGTACGCCCAGCGACAATTCGCCCGACGCCGCGAGCGAGAACCGCGTCACCCCGCCGCCCCGCCCGCCGCGGCACCGGCGTCGAGCGGCCTCTGGTCGTCGACGAAATAGTGCGCGTTCTCGGTGGCGATGTTGTCGATCGCCGTGAAGATCGACGCGAGATGCTCGCGCATCGCGCGTTCGGCGCCGGCCGCGTCGCGACGCGCGACGCAGCGCGCGATCGCCCGATGCTCGGACATCCTGGCGCGCGAGCGCGTCGCGTCGGCGAGCGAGAGGCGGCGCACGCGGTCGAGCTGGCCCTTTGCCTCGTGGATCACCTCCCAGGCGCGCTCGTGCCCGGCGATCCGCGCGAGCAGCCGGTGCATCTCCTCGTCGTGGCGGAAGAACTGCGCCGGGTCGTTCGCCTTCATCGCGTCGGCCTGCGCCTGCAGGTTGCCGGCGAGCTCGGCGCGCTGCGCGTCGTCGATCCTGCGCGCGGCCATGCCGACGATCCGGCACTCGAGCGTCTCGCGCACGAAGTGGTTGTCGCGCACGCGGTGCAGGTCGATCGGCGCGACGAAACTGCCCACCTGCGGAACGACGCTGAGCAGGCCTTCCTCTGCGAGGCGCTTGAAGGCCTCGCGCACCGGCGTGCGACTGACGCCGAAACTCTCGGCGATCCGGGCTTCGGACAGCGCGTCGCCCGGTCGCAGCGCGACCGTCACGATCTGCTCACGCAGGTTCGCGTAGATCTGCTCGACCCCGGCGCGTGCCCGGGTCGTGGCGCCCGCCAGTGCTGATCGCGGCATCATGTACACTAGTGAGCTGTAACACTTAAAACGATAGTACCATTGTGCCTGCGGAGGGCACGATGAAACTGACCAAGAGCGAACGCATGGAACTGCAGCGGCAAGCCAGTGCGAGAAACGTTCGAGCGGATTCGGCTCGGCGCGCCCGCCTTGTGCTGCTGCTGGCCGAAGGCTGCACCTGGAGCGAGATCCGCACCAAGCTCGACTGCGCCGACAGCTATATCAGCCGCTGGAGCAAGCGCTTCGAAGCCGAGCGCCTCGCGGGTCTGTTCGCGCGCCACGCGGGGCGCGAGCGCTACAAGGTGACCGAGCGGGTGCAAGCGCGCGTGCTCGCGTGGACCACCAAGCGCAAGCCCGGCGACGGCTCGACACAGTGGTCCTCGCGCAAGCTCGCCGCCGAGCTGGGCGGCGGTATCTCGCACATGACAGTGGCGCGCATCTGGGCCAGGCATGGTCTGAAGCCGCATCGGCTCGAGGGCTACATCGCCTCGAACGATCCGCAGTTCGAGGCCAAGGCGGCCGACGTGATTGGCCTGTACCTGAACCCGCCACAACATGCGGCAGTGTTTTGCGTCGATGAGAAGACGGCGATCCAGGCGCTCGATCGCAAGGATCCGGTGCTGCCGCTCTCGCCGGGACGCGCCGAGCGCCACGGCTTCGAGTACTACCGCCACGGCACGCTCTCGCTGTACGCGGCCTTCAACACCAAGACCGGCGAAGTGCTGGGCAAGACCGCTACGCGCCACACCTCGGCCGAGTTCGTCGCGTTTCTCACCGACATCGTGATCAACCAACCCCGCGGCAAGGAGATCCACGTCATCGCCGACAACCTCTCGGCGCACAAGACCAAGAAGGTCGCTGAGTTCCTCGCGGCACACCCCAGCGTTCATCTGCACTTCACTCCAACGTACTCGTCGTGGCTGAACCAGGTCGAGTTGTGGTTCGCCAAGATCGAGCGCGATGTGATCGCTCGCGGCGTGTTTACCTCGGTTCCGGATCTGAAGAGAAAGCTCATGCGCTACATCCGCCAGTACAACAAGCAGCCCAAACCCGTGAAATGGAAGTACTTCGATACATCGCGTCGAATTACTCCCGATTCAATCGTTACAGTCCACTAGT